>JAFTTS010000094.1 GCA_017466685.1 Clostridia bacterium | reverse complement strand
TATAGGGCATATCGCAAACGATGACTGCCTGCGTGTCTGTTAAATCAAAGAGCTTTAAGGAGGTGAACCAAAGATCGGCGATGGTCTGACCGAACTTTACGTTTAATTCACCGAGCGCAAGAGTCCATATATCATTAAATGACTGCATTTTTATGTCCTTTCGTTATTTTAATTTTCGCGTAAATAAACGGTATTTATAATAGAAATACTAATATTTTATAATATAAATATATATATAAATATATTATACCACAAAAAGATTAAAATTTCAAGTGTTTTAACAATAAAAATAGTGCACGGGAGAAGATTTTTTTACTTATAATAAAAAGTTTTTTTGAAAAAGTCCTTGACAAAACATTTTTGATTGTGTATAATATTAGGTGCTATGTGTGAATTTATATTCATTTTCGAAATATAAAGCATGATTTTCATCGTAATGATGATAGTTTCCGTTAATGTTAAGGAGGTGTAAGAATGCTTAGAACTTACCAGCCTAAGAAGCGTCAGAGAAAGGTTGAGCATGGCTTCAGAAAGAGAATGAGAACCGCTGACGGAAGAAAGGTACTCAAGAGAAGACGCGCTAAGGGCAGAAAGAGACTTACCTATTAATCTGTGTCTTTTTAAAAGTGACACCGGTACAACTCGATATAAACAATTACCGGGTTGTACCAGGAACCGTGTCTGCAATTAAACCGCCGGAGTTGTCGGGGAAATATCCCGTATTTCGGGGGTTTTTATTGTATTTACTTAAAATTATAAAAAATTTACATTCCTCTGTTTGAATGTCAAATAAAAAAGGATATAATATAAAATGAAGCTGCGTGCAATCACGGAAAATCACCTATATTCAAAAGCATATGCCCGCGGAAAAAAATTCGTGGGACGGTTTGTTGTTGTCTATACGCTTCCCGATTACGCTGCTTCAAAGCTCGCTAAAGCCAATCCCGAAAAAGAAAAAATCAACCGCGTCGGTATAACCGTAACCAAAAAGCTTGGCAGTGCCGTTATAAGAAACAGGGCAAAAAGAGTGATACGTGAGGGTTACCGTCTCTCGGACAAAAGTGCAAAAATAAGACGCGGATTTCTTATAGTTATCGTAGCGAGAGGTAACATTGTCAAGGCTAAATCGACTGACATTGAGCGTGACCTCACGTTAGCATTCAAAAAGCTCGGGATGAATGCGTTATGAAGTATATTGCAATATGGCTTATTGAGCTTTACAGAAAGTATATTTCCCCTTTGAAAGAACCCTGCTGCCGTTTCACTCCGACCTGCTCGGAATATGCAATTGAGGCATTTAAAAAACGCGGATTTTTTGTCGGCTTTGGGCTGACTGTATGGCGTATACTGCGCTGTAATCCGTTCGGTAAGGGCGGTTATGATCCCGTGCCCGATAAAAAAAGAAGATAATACAAATTTAAAGGAGATACATAGGTTATGTTTGATTTCTTAAACAAGCCCATTGGTTGGATAATCAAAATTTGTTACAGCGTGACAAACAGCTATGTCGGTGCGCTTGTTCTCTTTACGCTTGCACTTCAGATCTTACTGCTTCCCTTTGCAATAAAGCAGCAGAAAAATTCAATCAAACAGGCAAAGCTTGATCCCAAGGTCAGAGCGATCCGCAAAAAGTACGCCGGACGTAACGACCAGGCAACACAGCAGAAGATTCAGAATGAGACAATGGAGCTCTATCAGCGTGAGAAGTTCAATCCCATGGGCGGATGTCTGCCGATTCTCATTCAGATGCCTATCCTCGTTGCGATCTACGGCGTTGTTACAAAGCCGCTTACCTATATCTGCAATCTCGGAACAAGTGCACTTGATATTCTCAAGAGTAAGACCTATGAATTACTCAGCACAGGTGAAGCTTTTGTCGAAAAATTCGCAACTCAGGCAGATTTCAGCAAAATTTATGAAATTGACCTTGTCAGATACATGAGAGAAGCAAAGATCGAAAATTATGACGGTCTTGATCTCGGAAACGGTGTTGTTTTCAATGAGAGTATGGTCCCTGATTTTTCTCTGTTCGGACTCGATCTTTCATACAGTCCTGCAGGAGCACTCAGTGAAGGTATATATTCTCTTTTATTAATAACCGTATTCACACTCATATTCACATTCTTAAGCCAGTGGATCACCAGAAAGGTTTCGTATAATCCCAACGCAGGTCAGCAGGCAGATAAATCGATGAAGATCATGCAGTGGACAATGCCGCTTCTTTCGGTTTACATCGCACATACCGTTGCCGGTGCAGTTGGTCTTTACTGGATCATCCGTAACATTTTCACCACCATTCAGACTGTTGTTTTGGCAAAGGTTATGCCGATCCCGCGTTTCACCGAGGAGGATTATAAGGCAGCCGAGCGTGAAATGAACGTTAAGGAAACAAAGAAGAAGAGCAGTAACAATAATAGCGGCAAAAAGAGTAACGTCCGCTCGCTTCACCATATCGATGATGATGATGACGAGGAAGCGGTTGCTACTGTAAAGTCCGAGAAAACCGAGCCGAAGAAGGTTGCGATAAGTGAAGACGCACCGAAGCTCAAGGACGAAAGTGACCGTCACAAGAAGGACGATAAAAAAGAAGAAACAAAAACAGAAGAAACCAACGAGGAAGCATAAAACAAAGCTTTCCGAAAAAATATGAAAGGAGCAAAACTGTGAAACAGGAACTCATATTTACAGGTAAAACAGTTGAAGCAGCCCTCGAAGAAGCAGGAAAAAAGCTTAACTGTGAGCCGGAATCGTTAAATTATGAAGTTATCGAGCAGGGTGGCGGCGGATTTTTAGGAATCGGTGCAACACCTGCAAAAATCAAGGTTGAGCGTACTGTTGCAGGCGAGATCATCGCAAGAGAGTTTATTGATACACTTCTTGCAGATATGGAAATTCACGCTGACGTTGACATGATCGCAACACGCAAAAGTGACCGTCAGATAAACATCGTCGGTGATGAGGCAGGTATACTCATCGGTCACCACGGTGATACACTCGAGGCACTGCAGTATCTCACCAACCTTGCGGCAAACAAGCGTGAGGAGGACGAATCCCGTGACTATGTACATATCACGGTGGACGTTGAAAACTACCGCTCAAAGCGTGAAGCAACCCTCCGTGCGCTCGCAAGACGTATGGCAAACAAGGTTGCAAAGAACGGTAAGAGCGTGATGCTTGAGCCGATGTCACCGTATGAACGCCGTATCATCCATTCGGAGGTACAGAGCGTTGAGGGTGTATCGACAAATTCCGTCGGAGTTGATTCGGGACGTCGCGTTGTGATCTATCTCGAAAGTGCAGGCTTCACGATGCCTAAGGGTAAGCTTGATAAGCCGGCAAAGAGAAGTGACCGTCGAAGCGAGAGAAGACGTTCGCGTTCTTCCGAATATGCTAAAACGGAAAAGAAAAAGCCGGCTGCACCTATGTATGATGACGGCGAAAAAATGTCGAGCGAGGAGCTTTCCGATCTCATTTCTACTTACGGAACAAGAGAGGCAAAGGATAACACCGCTCGTGAACCTCAGAAGAAGTTCAAGGACTTCGATGAATATCTTAACAGTATTCTCGGCAGTTCCGACGAAAAATAATACTAACGGAGCTGTCGTTATGGCGGCTCCATTTTTTGTGGGTGGGGTATACGGATAAAAGCGGACGATTCATGAATCGCCCCTACAAAATTTTCCCAACATCCTGTAGGTGCATATCACGATGTGCCCGGTTCGATGGGTATACGGATAAAAACGGACGATTCATGAATCGCCCCTACAAAATTTTCCCAACATCCTGTAGGTGCATATCACAATGTGCCCGGTTCGATGGGTATACAGATAAAAACGGTCGATTCGTGAATCGCCTCTACAAGATTTTCCCACACTCTGTAGGTGCATATCACGATGTGCCCGGTTCGATGGGTATACAGATAAAAACGGTCGATTCGTGAATCGCCCCTACAAAATTTTCCTAACATCCTGTAGGTGCATATCACGATGTGCCCGGTTCGCTGGGTATACAGATAAAAACGGTCGATTCATGAATCGCCCCTACAAGATTTACCCACACTCTGTAGGGGCGTATCACGATGCGCCCGATCCGAAAAGTTACATTCAAAAAGGAGAACACCATGACCAATACAATAGCCGCAGTGTCAACGGCATACGGCAGAGGCGGTATCGCTGTGATACGCATATCGGGGGACGAAGCCATTACCGTGGCGGAAAAAATGTTCCACCCGGCAAACGGTAAAGCTCTTTCCGAGGTTAAAGCGTCGCACGCCGTTTACGGAGATATAGTAAAACGCGCAGCTGTCATCGATAACGGAATCTGTACAATATTTCGTGCACCACACTCGTATACAGGCGAGAACGTCGTCGAAATAAGCTGCCACGGCGGTATCATACTTACGGAAAAAGTGCTCGAAGCCGCATTCGAATCGGGAGCAGTACCGGCAGGCGCAGGTGAATTTACAAAACGAGCGTTCACAAACGGTAAGCTGTCACTTTCGCAGGCAGAAGCAGTCGGAATGCTCATCGATGCCGAAAGCGAGGAACAGCTCTCACTTGCCGCTTCGCATGGTAAAGGTGTTATCAAGCGTAAAGCGGACGAGCTTTATGAAAAGCTTAAAACAATAGTCACAGGCGTTTTCGCAAACGTCGATTTTCCCGATGAAGACCTCGCCGAGCTTTCTGACGAGGAGGTTTTAGCCGAAATAAAGATAATAGAAAAGGAACTTGCGGCACTACAGAGCTCATATAAAGTCGGCAGAGCGGTTTTGGAGGGTATAAGGACAGTTATCATCGGTAAGCCTAATACGGGCAAATCCTCGCTTTTAAACCGCCTTGTGGGCAGAGAGCGTGCCATTGTGACCGATATCGCAGGTACAACTCGTGACACTATTGAGGAAAGCGTGGCTTTAGGCCGTGTAATGTTACGTCTTATTGATACAGCCGGCATACGTGAATCGAACGATGCCGTTGAAAAGATAGGTGTTGAGCGTTCGCTGAAGGAGCTTTCGGAAGCGGAACTGGTGCTTGCGTTGTTTGATTTGTCGAATGAAACCGACGGCGAGGATAGTCTCATTCTTGACCGTCTTAAAAATACAAACGCCACAAAAATTGCGGTGCTTAACAAGAGTGACCTTTCGGAAAAATTTGACCGTACCGTTCTTGAAAACGGAATCTTCACGCACACGGTCGAAATATCCGCTGCGGAAAATGTCGGTATCGATGAGCTTAAAGAGCTTATAAATTCACTTTATATAGAAGGTGAAATTGATTATAATTCGCGTGCGGTTATAACGAACGCACGTCAGAATGCATCGGTCAGCCATGCGCTTGAATATGTACGCTCGGCAATGCGTGAGCTTGAATCGGGCGTGAGTGCGGACACGGCTGGATTTGATCTTGAAGCGGCACTTTCTTCTCTTGCCGAGCTCGATGGCAGACGTGTCACCGAGGAAATCGTTGACGGGATTTTTCATCGGTTTTGTGTGGGAAAGTAGGGGCGATTCACGAATCGACCGTTTTTACCCGCAAACCAATCGAATTGGGCACATCATGATACGCCCCTACAAGGTGATGGGAAAATTTTGTAGGGGCGATTCACGAATCGACCGTTTTTACCCGCAAACCGATCGAATCGGGTACATCATGATACGCCCCTACAGATTTGCATAATGATACTGTGAACAAGAACACAACAAAAAAGAGCTGTCCGCAAAGAGACAGCCCACTTGTACTTATTTCCTTCTTGCAAAAAACGCGAATAAAAGTATCGCGATCGCGGCGATAATAGCTATGATTATCACCACTCCCCAGATGCCCATTCCGTCCGTTGCATCGTCAACAGCATCGGTTGCATCGGTCACTGCATTGTCAATGGCAGAATCGACCGGGTGCTTCGATGTTGTGTCACGTGTGGTGTCGTTTCTCGATGTGTCGTCACCGAATTCGCCTGTACCCGGTGCACTGTCACTGCCGGGAGCGTTGTTCATATTGTCTGTGGTGTCGGGCTCGTGCACGATTCCGTCCTCACCGGCTGTGTCGTCTGCAAGTCCCTCGGAGCTGCGTGACATTCCGCCGCTGTTTCTGAAACTGAGATTTGCCGATGCACCGAGCGTGAAAAACACGGTGATGAGTGACACAGCGAGGGCGATGCAAAGTAACCTTTTATATATATTAAATTTCATTTTAAAATCATCCTTTCGCATGGTTTCATATCTATTATGAAGCGAAAGACGGTGAAATATTCAGAAAAATCGGAGAAAGCTTATGGAAGAAAAAAGATTTCAAAAAAATGACAGCGGTTTTGTTTGCAGAAATTGCGGATTTGAGGTGAAACCGCTTGGCGTTACTTCGCGTGACCATTGCCCGAAGTGCCTTTGTTCCATTCACATTGACATAAACCCCGGTGACCGCGCGAATGACTGCCTCGGTACGCTTCGTCCCGTACAGGTGCTGCCCGATCCGAAAAAGGGATACATCATCGTTTACCGCTGTGAAAAATGCGGTGCGACGGTGCGTAACAAGGCGGCATACCCTGCCAAGATTCAGCCTGATGATATAAATCTTCTTATAAAGCTCACCGCAGGCGCGGGATTTTGAAATCGTGGTGCAAAATTACAGTGACATCGTAGGGGCGATTCATGAATCGTCCGTTTTCGGATACGCTAAAATCAATTTTCCATAAATATAATAAACCCCGACAAGATAATTAACGTCTTGCCGGGCATTTTTATGAAATGAGAATTTGTTGTCTTATTTGCGCCGCGAATGTATCAAGTTAAATATACCTTTATTCTTCAGAATAGAAACAGTCACGTTCCCATATGATTGGATTTTCATAAATATACTTCGCGATTTTTTCATAGTCGGGACGACTTCTGATGATGTGATCGTGAAAACCACGTTGCCAAATATTTGTGCAGCCAAACGTATTATGAATATTTTTCGATGCATTCATTTTGATATAGCCAATCACTTTTGAAATGATTGACCGACCTCGTAATGGCACTTCACGAGCCTTTTGTAATTCTTCGTCATTGGTAATTACAACAATCATGTGGATATGATTTGGCATGATTACGTATCTGTCTACAGATGCCTTGAAACGCTCCGGAATATGGTTTATGATACCGTGGACGATCTTTCCGTATTCCGTTAATTTTATTTCGGTCGATTCATGAATCGCCCCTACGACACTAGATAATATACATTTTCTATTATGAGTACATATCGTTATAAAATATGCTCCCGGCGTGCTGTAATCATAATTTTTTAATCTCAGCAGTTTTCTTTTGGGAAAGTCGTTTTCCATTTTTGTTACAATATATTTTTGATCGCAAAAATTATTCCGTTACACCGACGGAGACGTTTTCCTCCGCCTTGGGGATCTTGCCGTTCACAAATTCACCCTCGTAAACACGTCCGCTCACCCATTCGTATTTGCCCTGACCGTGCATCTTATTCTGGGAAAACTCGCCCTCATAGGTGTCACCGTTTGCAAAGATATATCTGCCCTTGCCCTCACGCATATCATTCTTGAACTGACCGATGTACTTGTCACCGTTCGCAAAAATGTATGTGCCGGTGCCTTCCTTAAGCTCGTTTACATACGTGCCCTCATAGGTGTCGCCGTTCGCCCAGGTATATTTACCGTTGCCGTTTTTGAGGTTATTCGTGAAGTTACCCTCGTAAACCGAGCCGTCTGCAAAGGTGTATACGCCATGACCGTCCTTCTGTCCGTTAACGAAATTACCCTCGTAAGTGTCCCCGTTTTCGAACGTGTATTTTCCCTGCCCCATCATGCTGTCTTCGCTGAAATTACCCTCGTAAACGTCACCGTTTGCAAAGGTCATTTTACCGAAGCCGTCACGGTAAAGCTCGTTGAGATCACCCTCATAAACGTCATTGTTTGAATAAGTGATCGTGCCCGTTTCCATATCGACCTCGGCTGTGACGCCGTTTGAATAGTAAAGCTTACCGTCAAGCGGCACTCCGTTATCGTCAACGCGGCCGAAATATTTGACTGTACCGCCACCCGCGGTTGGAAGTGATATATAACGCACGCCGCATATGTACATAACGGCGACGATGACCACGATAAGGGCAGCGGCAAGAATAACCGTCGTTAAGAGGATATTAAGGAAACTGCGGCGTTTTTTTGTACGTTTTGGTTTTTGTTGATAATTCATTTGATTACTTCCTTTCGGCACAGTTATCAGTAAATATTATCTTTGGGAGTGATGCCGGCAATGAAATTTGAAAGCATTGTCACAAGCTCCGGAATAAATATAAGAGCTAAGATCGCAACCACAATGCAGGCGACGATCGAGAGTATCACAGTCCCGGCAGTGATGTCCTTTGTTCCGTAAGTGACCTCGGCACGGTGTATTTTTCCCTCGGGTATGTAAAGCTTCGAGGATGAACGGTCATATTTCTGCTGCTCGGCATCGGTGTCACCGCTTAAATAAACGATACGGCGAAGTGATGCGTTTTTTCTGAGCGCAAAACGTACAAAGGGATTGTCACATTCAAGCTCGGCGGCAGTCAGCGCATTTTCCTCGGAATGTATCTCTTTTTTGAGAAGCGTACGGACGACCTTGCCAATCACAAACTTGTTATAAAGTGTTGCAAAAATTGCTAATATGAAACCGATAAAAAGCGACCATACGATGATGTTAAGTGTTGTTATTGTGTTGGTGCCGAGCGTTACCGTATCACCCGTCAGTGCGGTCAGATCATTCCATAACGCTTTGAAAAATTCCATCGTTTTTCTCCTTTTTATCTTTGTGTGGTGGTGGTGACCCTCATCCGACTCGCTTTGCTCGCCACCTTCCCCCGAGGGAAGGCTTTAAAGTTGATTTGCGAGTGTGAAAACGAAGTATTTGGAAGTTTTTTCAAGGTATCACCATACTTCGTTTTGCAAATGAATTGTTACCAAAAGGCTTCCCTTGGGGGGAGCTGTCGAGCAATGCGAGACTGAGGAGGGAAGATGAGAATAAGGTTAATTAAAATCTCACATATCCTTCTTAATTACATCACAACCGATGTATTTGCGCAGAACCTCGGGGACAACAACACTGCCGTCTGCGAGCTGATTTTGTTCGACGATAGCAGGAAGAATACGGCTTGTTGCGAGACCGGAGCCGTTAAGAGTGTGAACGAACTCGATCTTGCCCGTGGATTCTCTCTTGAAGCGCATCTGACCGCGGCGTGCCTGATAATCGCGTGCGTTGGAAACAGACGAAACTTCTTTGTAACCGTCCATCGACGGGATGTGAATTTCGATATCGTAGGTACGAGCCATCGAAGCGGAGCAGTCCTCTGCCGCGAGCTTTACCGTACGGAAATGGAAGCCGAGTCCCTTAACGAGAGCCTCTGCCTTATTTACAAGCTCTGCGAAAGCGTCATCGGAGTCCTCGGGGCGTGTGTACTGTACCATTTCAACCTTATTAAACTGATGTCCGCGAACCATTCCACGCTCGTCCGAACGGTAAGAGCCTGCCTCACGACGGAAGCAAGGTGTGTAGCTGATGTACTTTCTCGGCAGATCAGCCTCGGTGAGGATCTCGTCGCGATGGAGTGCAACAAGTGCGGTTTCAGCGGTCGGAAGCATGAAACGGCGACGCTCGTCCTCTGCGGTTTCGAGCCAGTATACGTCCTCGGCAAACTTTGGGAACTGTCCTGCTGTCAGACCGCACTCGTAACCGAGCATATGGGGAACGAGTACAAGCTCATAACCGTCCTCGATGTGAGTATTAACGAAATAGTTGAGCAGAGCCCACTCAAGACGTGCACCCATGCCGCGGTAGATCCAGAAGCCGTTACCGGAGAGCTGTGTGCCGCGCTTGTAGTCGATAAGACCGAGATCGGTACAGATATCAACGTGATTTTTCGGCTCAAAATCGAACTTGTGAGGCTCACCGTAGTAACGAAGCGGCTCGTTGTTCTCTTTTCCGCCGGGCTTTAAGTCCATATCGGGAAGGTTCGGCAGCGAGAGCATGAGGTTGGAGTATTCGATTTCAACCTCTTTGAGCTTTTCGTCGTTTGTCTTGATGGTTTCGGAAAGCTCCTTCATCTGTGCGAAGATGGGAGCGACGTCCTTGCCCTCCTTTTTGAGCTGCGGAATCGACTTCGATACCTTGTTCTGCTCTGCTTTGAGAGCCTCGTTTTCGGAAATCATTGCACGGCGCTGTGTGTCAAGCTCCAAAATACGTGCGATCTCTTCCTTTGCGTCCTTACCCTTGTTTGCAAGGCGCTGTATTGCTTCCTCGGTGTTTTCTTTGATATATTTGATGTCAAGCATGATTTTTTCTCCCTTATTATATTAAACAAATAAATTTTCTGTATTTTCTTCGCCAACGAGCTTTTTTATGATCTCCGTCAGCTCATCGTTATCTTTATACGAGATAGAAATTGACTTTTTACGACTAAAATGGGAAATTTTGACACGACAACCAAGCGTTTCCGTCATCTTTTCCTCAAGCGAAGCGTAATATTCGCGTTCAACTGCGTTATCTTCCTCCGGCTCGTCCTCCTCATCGGGTTGACTGTTAAGCTTGTGAACCAGCTCTTCAGTGGCACGAACGGACAATTCACGGATGACAACCATGTCCGCAACCTCGGAAATTCGTGATTTATCGACAAGACCGAGCAGTGTACGTGCGTGACCTGCCGAAAGTGACTTATCCGCAACGAGAGCGAGTACATCCTCGGGAAGATCGAGCAGACGCATGGAGTTTGTGACCGCGGCACGGCTCTTTCCGACCTGCTTTGCGACCTGCTCCTGGGTTAAATTATATTCTTCGATGAGGGATTTATAGCCCTGTGCTTCCTCGATCGGGGACAGATCCTCACGCTGAATGTTCTCAATAAGCGCATATTCAGCGACTTTTCGGTCATCCGCATCGAGAATTACAACGGGAACCTCGGAAAGTCCCGCCATTTTCGCCGCTCTCCAACGACGTTCACCTGCGATTATCTGATAAAAGTCACTTCCCTCACGTTCTCTGACGACGATCGGTTGAATGAGACCGTTAACCGCGATTGAATCAGCTAACTGCGCGAGAGCTTCCGCTTCGAACACTTTACGCGGCTGACCACGGCGAGGTTCGATCTCGGATAAGCGCAGTGTACTTGTTTTTTCGGGGGAATCGAGCGAATTATCGAGGAAAATCGCGTCCATTCCGCGTCCTAATCCTTTTTTCTTAGTAGCCATAATACCTCCGTAGTTATATCGTACGTTCGATTATTTCCTCGGCGACGTCTAAATATGCCTGCGCGCCTTTGGAGTGTTTATCGTAATAGATGATAGGTTCACCGTAGCTCGGAGCCTCGGAAAGCTTGACGTTGCGGACGATACCGGTCTTGAAAAGCTTGTCCGCGTAGTACTTTTTGAGCTCATCGAGCACCTGGAGCGACAGATTGAGTCTGCCGTTGAACATAGTTATAAGTATGCCGGTAATTTCGAGCGAGGGATTATAGAGCTTTTTGACCTGTTTTATGGACAAAAGGAGCTGCGAAAGTCCCTCAAGTGAGTAAAATTCGCACTGCATCGGAATTATGACGCCGTTTGACGCTGCAAGAGCGTTGAGCGAAAGTATGCCGAGCGACGGCGGACAGTCGATGAAGATGTAGTCAAAATCGTCAGCGATCTCGGCGAGGGATTCTTTTAAGAGAAGTTCGCGCTTTTCGGTATCGATCAGCTCAAATTCTGCGCCTGCGAGGGAAATTTGGGAGGGAATTACGAATAAATTCTTGAATCCCGTATCGATTACCGCCTCGGAAGCTTTAGCTCTGCCGATTATAAGGTCGTATGAGGAAATTTTGACTTTTTTACGTGACACGCCGACTCCGCTTGTCGCATTTCCCTGCGGATCGAGATCAACGAGCAGTACACGTTTGCCCTGTGCACCGACGGCGGCGGCACAATTCACGGCGGATGTGGTTTTTCCAACGCCGCCTTTTTGATTTGCGAGTGAAATGGTATAAGCCATTATCGTCCTCCGATATTGATTATTGCTATACAATATATTATAGCAAAAACAGAGCTAAAAGTCAATGGTATTTTGTAAATATACGGAGATTTTGTTGTCGATGTTTCACGTGAAACATTATAAAATGTCGAACGCGATGTTTCACGTGGAACAATATATGATTGCGGCACCGATGTTTCACGTGAAACATTTATCGTATATTTGGAACGCGTATTGTCAGAACCGTTGCGTTTTCTTCGTCTATACGCTCGCTTTCGACCTTAATTCCTGCTTGTTTGATGACTGATATTGCACGGTCTACCGAATTATAGAAAATACGTATATCCTTCAAAACGATTTTACGCGGTGAGCGCGGTTTACGTGCAGATGCGTTTTCTGTCAAAAAACGATCAATATAAGCCTCTGTTGCGGCGACGTTCAGGCTATGTACGCTTATATATTCGATTATACGCAGGCGGTCTTCGGCGGAAGAGATCCGAAGTAATGCACGTGCGTGACGTTCTGTGAGACCGTATTTGAGTATTTTTTCGCGTTCCGGGACAGTCAGACGCAGGATCCGGAGTTTATTTGCGACGAAAGATTGACTTGTTGAGAGCTGACGCGCAACCTCCTCTTGTGTCAGGCCGTACATATCGATAAGTGATGCGATCGCGCTTGCTTGCTCGAAAAGATTAAGATTTTCGCGCTGGATATTCTCAATTATGGCGAGTTCGGCGGATTTTTTGCTGTCTACCTTTAATATAATGCACGGAATCTCCTGTAAACCGAGTAATTTTGCCGCACGAAGCCGTCTCTCACCTGCCACGATCTCAAATAAAGAACCGAAAACGCCTTCACTTTCGATTCTGCGTACTGTAAGCGGTTGCAGGATCCCGTATCTGCGTATACTGTCGGCGAGACGGATTATTGTTTCATCGTCAAATTTTCGGCGCGGTTGGTTGGGATTAGGGAAGATTCGCTCGGTCATGAGCATATGTATACGTCCGAATTCCTCGGCTTCTCTGAATTCACGTTCCCTTTCCTCAAGCTGCTGCCACGATTTACGCAGCTTTTCCCTTTCATTTTCAAGCTGCATTTCCGGAATTTTTTTAAATATACTGTTTATTGTGTTCATAGCTTTTGATCTCCTTGTTTTTGTAAGACTATGATAACACACGCACTCCGAGAAAAACGGCGAATTTTGTATGGCGAAAAATAATACAGCCCGTCGAGAAAGCTGGCGGACTGTCGTTAATGAGGCGATTTTTTTATTTTACAGCGGTTTTTTCTTGATTTGAGAGTTATTTCGCGGATAATTCTTCGGCGTTTCGGTAATTTTTTCAACGCCGACTATACAGCGCGGATCGTCTGCGTTATCAGAGATAAGCGAAAAGCTATCAGCAAAAATCAGCTTTCCACCGAGCTTTTTAATTGCATTTTCCGCTTCGGTGGTCTCCTCGGCGGCATTTGCTTTCATGGCAACGAATTTTCCGCCAACTTTGACGTACGGCAGACAGAGCTCACACAGCACATTCATCCTCGCAACCGCTCTTGCACACGCAATATCGTACGTTTCGCGTTTATTTTCGTTATTAACATATTCCTCGGCACGTGCCGCAACACAGCTGATGCCCAAAAGTCCGAGCATTTCTGCACTTTCACGGATATAATTGATACGTTTTGCGGTACTGTCGAGCGCTGTTATGCTTAAATCGGGACGTGCTATTGACAAGGGAAGTGTGGGAAAGCCTGCTCCACAGCCGATATCGATGACGGATGCACTCTCGGGGATGTATTTCGAAACGGTCAGCGAATCGACGTAATGTTTCATTATAATACCGTCGATATCTGTGATCGCGGTAAGGTTCATATAGCTGTTGACCTCAAGCATACGCTCTGTCAGACGGTATAGTTTATCAATAATATCGTCACTGCAGAAGGCTTCAAGGTTGTTTTTTGTCAGCGAATCGGTCAATTTTGCTTTGAAGATGGAAAAATCTGTCACTTTAGTAAATCCTTTCCGTTTGACGAGAAGTAAATGAGGAGTACGGAGATGTCGGCAGGGGATATGCCCGAGATGCGTGAGGCTTGTCCTATGTTCGCAGGCTGGAATTTGTTCAGCTTTTGGGTTGCTTCAAGGCGGATTCCCTTGATTTTTGAGTAATCGAACGGCGTCGGCAGCTTCTTTTCCTCGAGCTTTGCGGTACGTGCCACCTCGGCAAGCTGACGTTTGATGTAACCTGCGTATTTTATCGCTGTTTCTGCCTGCGTGCGTACTCTCGGCGGCAGGTCGGGACGTGACGTATCAACCGGTGCTAATTTCTCGTATGACAGCTCGGGACGGCGAAGCAGATCGGCAATGCGTATACCCGTTGTGACAGCGGTTGAACCGTTTTCCTCGAGTATAGCTGCAAGGGTGTCACTCGGCGGCAGGGAAGTGCTCTCAAGCCGCTTGACTTCACGCTTTATTGCATCCTGTTCAGCTTCAAATTCGGCGTATCTTGCATCTGAAATGAGTCCAACACGGCGTCCGATTGGCGTCAAACGCTCGGCTGCATTATCCTGTCGCAGAAGCAGACGAAACTCCGAACGCGAGGTCATGATTCGGTACGGTTCTTTCGTGCCTTTCGTAACGAGGTCGTCGATAAGTGTGCCGATATATGAGCTTTGACGGGTGAGTATCATTGGTTCTTCGCCCTTTATTTTAAGGCAGGCGTTGATACCTGCAACGAGTCCCTGTGCGGCAGCTTCCTCGTAGCCCGATGTGCCGTTGAACTGTCCTGCGCCGTAAAGTCCCGAGATATTCTTGAATTCGAGCGTTGCGTAAAGCTGTGTGGGATCGATGCAGTCATATTCAATTGCGTAAGCGGTACGCATCACCTCGGCATTTTCAAAACCGGGGAGCGAATGTATCATTTTCATCTGAACCTCCTCGGGAAGCGACGACGAGAAGCCCTGGATGTACATTTCCTTGGTGTCCTTGCCCATCGGTTCGACGAAAAGCTGGTGACGCTCCTTATCGGCAAAGCGCATGACCTTATCCTCAATACTGGGACAATAACGCGGACCGATACCCTCGATCATGCCCGAATAAAGGGGTGAACGGGACATATTTTCGCGGATGATACTGTGCGTTTTTTCGTTTGTATAGACGATATGGCAGGGAATCTGCTCACGGGACTGAAGCTCGTCGCGGTCTGAATCAACCGAAAACGGTTCGACAAAATCGTCACCGGGCTGTATTTCAAGCTTGGTGTAGTCGATGGAATCGCAGTGTACACGTGCAGGTGTGCCGGTTTTGAAGCGCATCATTGTGACGCCCTCACGCTCGAGATTTGCGGTCAGCTCGTTCGCAGGGAGCATACCGTCAGGACCGGAGGAATATGACACCTCGCCGACGATGATCTTTCCGCGCAGATAAGTGCCCGAGCAGATGATCGCCGCCTTACAGTCCCAGCGTGCGCCGAGCTGTGTAACAACCGAAGAAATCCGCTTACCATCGGGAGTTTCCTCGCAGTGTATATCGGTCACCTCGGCTTGAATGAGACGCAGATTCGGGGTTTCCTCGATGGTTTTTTTCATGATACGCTTATATTCGGCGCGGTCAGCCTGTATGCGTTTTGAGTGAACAGCCGCACCTTTACCGAGGTTGAGAATACGGCTCTGGAGCATAACCTTATCCGCGGCTCTGCCCATCTCACCGCCAAGCGCGTCTATTTCGTATACAAGATGCCCTTTGCCCGTACCGCCGATCGACGGATTACAAGGCATATTAGCAACGGCATCAAGGTTTATTGTGAACAGGATTGTGGAAAAGCCGAGTCTCGCCGAAGCAAGTGCCGCTTCAACGCCCGCGTGTCCTGCGCCGATGACGCATACATCCGCATATCCTGCATAATATTCGGGAATTTTCATGTGTATGTCCTTTCATGAAAAGGGGATATTTATCGCGTATGGGAGTTACGGTCGCTTTTTGAAAAAAGCTCCGCAAAAACTTTATACAACGCATTCGCTCACAGAGGCTTCGCATAAACGCTTCGAGAACGCTCTCGGTAGTCGGGAACCCTCCTCACTCCGGCTCCTCCGCCTCCGCTCGGTATCCCAAGCACCGTTTAGCGGTAATCGCTTCTCTCATCATATCAATATTCTACACTGCATAAAAGTTAGAATTGAGGCACGAAACGCAAGAAGATGCACTGTAGCCGCCGATGCAACTGGCGGCGGAGAAACGGTCACAGCTGACAAAGCGAATTGTGAGCGTTAGCGAACTGAGCGCAAGTCGAGCATAGGCAAAGGAAAGAGGGGGAGCTCGAGGGGGATGGAAACCTTCGCGCAGCGTTGGTGTCCGTCCCCTTCGAATTTACGCGAAGTTCGAAGCGATATGCTTCGAGTTCACCCTCTCCGTCAAAGTTGCGAAGCAATCTTTTTCACCTCTCTCCCAAAGGGCGAGGCTTTAAGTTAGAATTGAGCCGCAAAACGGGAGCATTGAGGTCCTCCCTCAATCAAACCTTACCCGTTGAGCCAAAACCGCCTGTACCGCGCTCGGTTTCATCAAGCTCGTCTGCGAGAATAAAATTCGCGTGCATAACCGGCATAAACATAAGCTGTGCCATGCGTTCACCGCGAACCACCGTGTAAGGTGAATCCGAAACATTGATGAGCGATACACTGATCTCACCGCGGTAATCGCTGTCAATAACGCCGATACCGTTTGTCGCCGTGATACCGTGCTTTATTGAAAGTCCGCTGCGTGCCGCAAGTATCGCCACAACGCCGCTTGTTTCGGGAGCGATCGCTATACCCGTCGGGATCAATTTGCGCTCACCCGGCATGATCGTTACATCCGTGTCCGCCGCACAACGAAGATCGATCGCCGCAGAACCGTCCGTCGCATATTCGGGAAGCGTTACTCCCTCGCGTACCAATTTGATTTTTACATTGATGCTGTTCATTTTGATATCCTCCTTATGCCGGTGTCCGGCGGTGTTGTTTCTTTGCCGCAGAGCAGGGCGGATGTCACATTTTTCGTCTCATCCGTGAAGATGTAATGCCCTCCGGACAGGCGGTAACGTGTCAGCTCGTCCACGCGGTCCTGCATGAATACCGGCACACTGTTGTACATGATGTTACGATGGTCAAATGCCCGTACAATCGGGAAATTTGCGCCCTTTCGGTCACGCATGAAAACTATACCGCGACGCTTGCATTCCTCACACGAATACAGATCCCTTATAACGCATTTTTCGAGCGTCATAAGCGGCACGCGACCGTATATTATAGGTGTCAATTCAAGGTCACGAAGCTGCGGCAGTGTCAGCTCGGGCGAGGCAATAAGATCCTCAAAGCCGAGCGATTGTAACATTTCCACGCTCCATCCGTTGAATATATTGAGACGAAAATCGCCGTGAATCTGCATACCTGCATCGCGTGCTAACGAAATATGACCGAGGTTTGAGACAAGTGCGTGTCTGATACCTGCATCCTTTGCGGACTTTAGCATCGCTTTCACCGTTTCCATCTGCGAATCGAACACCACGGGCGGTATGATAACTCCACTCACGCGGTCACTCATTTCGGGAGTGAAATTCTCAAGCGGAAGGTAGACTATATCGGTGTCGCCGAGCTCACGTGGTATATCTTCATACGAGATAAAACGTGCGGTTTTCGTTGACTTTTGAGGCTTGTATTCGGGTGCATCGAGTGTTTTCGGCAGGGATGATACACGCCGTACAAGCAGCTTTTCTGTGATCGCGTCCACCGCGTCACGGCGAAGTGCATTAAGCGCAGAAAGCGGAAGTATCAAGCCGTCGTCAAGTTGCAGTGTACAACCACCTATGGTAAACGGCGTGTTACCGAGCTTTTCGAGATTTTTTATAACCGCTTCACGAGTCAGCGGACGGTTTATCGCCTTGTCGGGGATTTGACCGTGTACCGTGACCGATGTACCGTCAACGCTCGCGATAAGCTCTATCGGCTTGTTTTCCTCAATACGCACACGCATATCCATCGGACGGCGACGATTCTTTATGAGATCTGCGAAGTTTACCTGCTTTGCCGTCTCTGCCGTGACCGATTTGTCAGCTTCAGTGCGTATACCGAGCATTTCACGTCCTGTTTTTGCCTTGAAATAACCGTCCGTAAAGCCGCTTCTCGAAAAGAGTGCACGAAGCTCGGCAAGCTCGTCGGCTGTTGCATTTCTGCGCTCGTCAAGCAGTCTGCGGTAGATACGTGTAACGCCGTAAACGTAATCGGGACTTTTCATGCGTCCCTCGATTTTTAAGGATGCCACACCGAGGTCAAGTATCTCGGTTATGTGCTCGGCAAGACAGATGTCCTTTAAGCTGAGTGCATATGTGTCCTTTGCGCCGTTCGTGCATTTTTTATATGGCAGACGGCAGGGCTGTGCACATTCCCCACGGTTACCGCTTCTGCCGCCGATTAATGAGCTTGCAAGACAACCGCCCGACTGTGAAACGCAGATCGCGCCGTGAATGAACATTTCCGTTTCGATGGGAGACTCCCGACAGAGCGTTTCAAGATCACCGCGTGAGAGCTCACGTGCCGCAACCATACGTGAAAAACCCATGTTTGCAAGCACCTTTGCCGCTTCTGAATTGTGACCGAGTGCCTGAGTTGAGGCGTGAAGCTCAAGATCGGGGAAGTAACGGTGTATAAGCCTTGCCGCGCCGAGGTCTGCAACGATAAGTGCATCTGCGCCGAGGGTGTACAGCTCCTCAACGTAACGCAGCACCGCATCCATTTCGCGGTCATGTATGAGCGTGTTCAGGGTGATATTCGTTTTAACACCGTAAAGACGGCACTTGTCTATGGCTTCTCTGAGTGAGTCACCCGTGAAGTTTTTTGCGTTCATGCGTGCGTTGAAAAGTCCGCCGCCGAAGTATACCGCGTCAGCACCGCCTGCGATTGCAGCATCAAGGGAGGCGGGTGATCCTGCCGGAGAAAGCAGCTCGGGGAGATTACTCGATGCCAATATGTCACGCTCCTTTTTAAGAAAGTTATAAATAATGGGATAAATTTACGCTTGACTCTTGCAATTTAGCCTGATACAAGGTATAATATTAATAACGGTAAAATGTGTATATTATATATTATAATATATATTTGTCCTTTTGCAAAGACCTTTGACGAAATTTTCAGAAAAAAGTTACCGTTTCAAAGAGATTTTTAAATTCGAGGAGATTTAACATGAAAAAACTTTCACTCTTTCTTGCAATTGTTATGCTCGTTTCGCTCTGCCTTGCTTCGTGCGCAAAAGAGCCCGTCGATACGCCGTTTTCGCCCGGGACCATTGTTGATAACGTTTACACAAGCGACTGGCTGGGGCTTTCGTTCACGCCGACCGATACCATGGAAATGATGAGTGAGGACGAGCTTGAAGCGTTCATGCAGACTGACGACAGTATGTACACGACCGACGAAGCAACAGGCGAAAAAAAGCTCGATTACAGCAAGGTTCCGACCGTTTACGAGATGGTTGCGACAGACGTTGAAACCAACTGCAGTGTGCTTATAATGGCACAGTATGCGGATGAAACGATGACTATTGAATCGTATATTGAAACCGTCAGAACACAACTTGACGATCTGCTTGTTGCCGAAAATGACTTGGGCACTGCGAATTTTTCCGAGATTACAACAAAGAAGCTTGCGGGCAGAGAATACACCGTTTTTGCGTATGCCTTTGAAACAAACGGCATGACCTTCGGACAGACTATGTATATAGACAAAATCGAGGACCGTATCGCAAACATCTGCATCACTCACGGCAACACCGAGGAGCTTGAAGAATTTCTCGCGTGCTTTAGTAGAAAGTGAGAGGTAAAAAAGAAAAATGAGTATACTCGAAAATAAGGCACGAATCGTTGTCAAGATCGGCTCGAACACGCTGACACACGCAAGCGGCAAACTCGACCTTCGCCGTATGGAGCTGCTTGTACGTATCCTTTCCGATTTCAAGAATTACGGACACGAGGTGATACTCGTAAGCTCGGGTGCAGTCGCGGCAGGAATCGCAAGACTCGGTCTCGGCAGACGTCCCGAAACGACCGAGGAAAAACAGGCACTTGCCGCAATCGGTCAGGCAGAGCTGATGCAGGTTTACGAAAAGTTCTTCGCAACCTACGGACACACAGTCGGTCAGATGCTCATGACCAAGGATATAATCGATAACGAGATCCGTCGTACCCATGCGGAAAATACCTTCCGTGAGTTATTAAAGCTCGGATGCGTGCCGATCGTCAACGAAAATGACCCGATATCGACCGAGGAGCTGAAATTCGGCGGTAACGATACACTTTCTGCATATGTTGCACTTGTCTGCGGCGCGGATATTCTTATAAACCTTTCGGATATCGACGGTCTTTACGACTGTGATCCGAGAAAAAATCCCGATGCGAAGCTTATTGACCGCGTTGACGAGATAAACGACACTGTTATCTCATATGCAGGCGGAGCGGGAAGTGACCGCGGTACGGGCGGTATGATAACCAAGATCAAGGCGGCACAGATCGTTACCGAGGCAGGCATACCGATGCTTATTGTAAACGGCAAAAACCCCGAGGTGCTTTACCGTATCAGTGACGGCGAGCATATCGGTACATATTTTGCTCCGATGAAAAAGGAGAAATAAAGAAAATGAAAAAAGAAATGGAAAAAGGAACAGTAAAAAAGGTAATAAAGGAATATACGCTCTGTATCATCGGCGCGGTTTTTGTAGCACTTGGTGTATACTTTTTCAAATTCCCGAACAGCTTTTCAACGGGCGGCGTGAGCGGTATCTCGGTCGTCCTGGGTAATTATTTCAACCTTTCCTCGGCGAGTGTCATCACAACTGTCATCAATATGGCAATGCTCGTTATAGGAATAATCTTTCTCGGCAAGGGATGCACAGTCAAAACGGTGCTCGGTTCACTGACGCTTTCGGGCGCACTGATGCTTTTTGAGTGGCTTATACCGATGAGCTCACCGCTGACCGATCAGCCGCTTTTAGAGCTTGTTTTTGCGATAGGACTTCCGGCAGTCGGCTCGGCTATACTTTTTAATTGTGACGGTTCAACGGGCGGAACGGATATTATCGCGATGATACTTCGCAAATACACACGCATGAACATCGGAACGGCACTGCTTATAAGCGATGTCGGAATAACGGCACTCACGTTTCTTTTCGGCGTCAGGACGGGACTTTTCTCAGTGCTCGGACTTATTGCAAAAACGGCACTTATCGACTCGGTAATCGAGAGCTTCCATATGTGTAAGTGCTTCCAGATCATAACGGACACGCCCGATGATATAACGGAATTTATCACGAAGGATCTGAAGCGCAGCTGTACGGTGATCGAGGGAGTCGGCGGCTTCACTCATGCACGCAAATATATGATAACCACGGCAATGAGACGTCATCAGGCGGCACAGCTGCAGAAGTATCTTAAGCGTGAGCATCCGACGACGTTTATGGTTATAACAAACTCCAGCGAGGTTATCGGTAAGGGCTTCCGAGGACTGTGAGTTGTCCCTCTCAGTCAAAGTTGCAACGCAATCTTTTACAGCTATCTCCCAAAGGGCGAGCCAAAGTAAGACTACGACGCAAACTAACTTTAGCCTCTCACTCCGGGAGAGGTGGCACGGAGGAACGACGTGACGGAGAGGGCTTCCGAGGACTGTGAGTTGTCCCACGGCCTCTACACACAACACAAAAAAGGAAACAACAACGATGCAGTTAACATTCACAACAAGCATACAATATATGCGCGGCGTTGGCGATACAAGGGCAAAAGCACTCCTGCGGCTCGGTATCAGAACGGTGGGCGATCTTTTGTATCATTTTCCGCGTGCGTATGAGTTTCGCGGGAACGTGAAGCCGCTTGCCGTCGCAGAAAACGGCGAGACCGCATCGTTTATTTTAACGGCGGCAACCGACGTCCATAACGCCACTTTAAGACGCGGTATGAGAATAAGCAAACTGCGTGCGTTCGACGAATCGGGAAGCTGTGAAATAGCATTTTTCAACCAGCCGTATATCAAGGATTCGATAGTCAAGGGTGGCGAGTACCGTTTTTACGGCAAGCTGACGAGAGAGGGAAGAAAGAACATCCTCTCATCGCCAACCGCCGAGCCGATAATCGAGGGCAGACCGCTTGCACCGCTTGTTGCAGTATATCCGCTCACAACGGGCGTTACACATAAATTCCTTGCTAAGCTCGTTTCGGAAGCAATGTCACAGCTCGGCGAGAACATCCCCGAAATACTCTCTGACGAGATACGCGAAAAATACGGTCTATGCAATATAACACGTGCACTTCGCGCCATCCATATGCCACCCGATTTCAAGGCACTTGAGAGCGCAAAACGCCGTCTCATTTTCGAGGAGCTGTACCGTTTCGCACTCGGTACGGGACAGTCAAAGCCGAGAGAGGCAACCGCACCAAAGCTTGCGGATCGTGACATTTCTGCGCTCACAGCGAGACTTCCGTATACGCTGACGGGCGCACAGACACGTTCCATCACGGAAATTTCCGCTGACCTTGCTTCGGGCAAACCGATGCGCAGACTCGTTTCGGGCGATGTCGGAAGCGGTAAAACAATAGTCGCGGCAGCAGCGGCATATATCGCTGTTAAAAACGGTCACCAGTGCGCGATCATGGCGCCGACCGAGATACTTGCCGTTCAGCACTATAACGAGCTTTCGCCGCTTCTCGCCACACTCGGCATCAAAACCGCGCTTCTGACGGGATCGGTCAAGGGAAAGGCACGCCGTGAAGTTTTAACGTCACTTTCGGACGGCACGCTCGGACTTCTCATCGGTACGCACGCACTTATCGGTGACGAGGTGAATTTCGCAAAATTAGGACTTGTCATATGTGATGAACAGCATCGTTTCGGCGTCGGTCAACGTGAAGCTTTGCTCAACAAAGGCGGCGGTGATTCATGTCATCAGTTAACGATGAGCGCAACGCCGATTCCGCGTACACTCGCACTCTTTCTTTACGGCGATCTCGATATGTCGAAGCTTGACGAGCTGCCACCAGGCAGACAAAAGGTGGAAACCTTCGTCGTCGGCGAGAGTTACCGTGAAAGACTTAATAATTTTATAAGAAAACAAAAGGCGGAGGGACATCAGACGTATGTTGTCTGCCCGTCCGTTGAGGAAAAAGAAGACGGCGCACTTACACAAGAGGATATCCGTCTGTTCGATTTCGGTTACAATATCGAAGAGATCATCCGTCCCGATTCGCAGATAAAGGCGGCGGTTACCTGGTCACAAACGCTTGCCGAGTCACTTCCCGAGCTTAACATCGGCTGTGTACACGGCAAAATGAAGCCTTGTGAAAAGGACGATATAATGGGACGTTTTGCGTCGGGAGAGCTTGACGTGCTCGTTTCAACAACGGTTATAGAGGTTGGCGTGAATGTCCCGAATGCTACACTTATGATTGTCGAAAACGCGGAACGCTTCGGTCTGTCACAGCTTCACCAGCTTCGCGGCAGAGTCGGACGCGGCAGTGCAAAATCCTATTGCATACTCGTTTCCGATTCAAAGGGCGACTCTGCAAAATCACGTCTTGAAGTGATGAAGTCCACCTTCGACGGTTTCAGAATTGCCGAATATGACCTCGGTGAACGTGGTCCCGGTGACTTTTTCGCTTCCATTGATGATGAAATACGTCAGCACGGTGAGCTTCGTTTCCGCCTCGCTAATCTCTGTGAGGACATGGACTTATTCGAGGCTGCTGTATATGAGGCGAAAGGGATATAGCGTAAAAGGGGTACGCGGCTTTTTTGAAAAAGTTCAATTAGATATTGTGTTCCCTCTCCGTTGGAATTATGCAAACTCGTAGGGGTGTATCACGATGCGCCCGATTCGATCGGTTTATAGATAAAACGGTCGATTCATGAATCGCCCCTACAGATTCATATTTTGAGGAAAGCAAACAACGAAGCAAAGCCGCCCTCGTAAGGTGGCGGCTCGAGAGGTACAGGTGTCAAAGCGAATTGTGAGCGAAGCGAACTGAGCGCAACCCGGGCGCAGGCAAAGGAAAGAGGGAGAGCTCGAGAGGGAAGAAAAACATCGCGCAGCGTTGGTTGTCGTCCCTCTCGAATTACGCGACGTCCGAAGCGCAATACTTCGAATTACCCTCTCAGTCGGCTTACGTTGACAGCTCTCCCGGAGTAAGAGCCTAAGTTAGTTATGCGTGCGAGGCTTTGGTTAGATTCGCCTCTTCACACACTCCATAAAAGAAAGGAGCAAAAAACAATGATACAACCGCTTGCCGATAAGGTACGTCCGCACGGCTTCGACGAAATGGTCGGACAGGAGCATCTTGTCGGAAAAAACGGCGTCCTGCGTCGTATGGTCGATTCGGGACATATCACCAATATGATATTTTTCGGCCCACCCGGAACGGGAAAAACAACGGCGGCTAATATAATCGCCGAGCGTTCCGGTATGACACTGCGAAAACTTAACGCTACAACCGCAAGCCTTGCCGACGTCAAAGAGGTCATCGAGGAAACGGGAACACTCCTCGGCGGCGACGGCATACTTCTCTATCTTGACGAGATACAGTATTTCAATAAAAAACAACAGCAGTCACTGCTTGAATATATCGAGGACGGACGTATCACACTGATCGCTTCAACGACGGAGAATCCGTATTTTTACGTCTATAATGCAATCATTTCACGCTCGGCAGTGTTCGAGTTCCGTCCCGTTTCACATGGAGAAATAAAACGTGCACTTGAGCGTACACTTGCCGTCCTCAATAAAGACGAAAACACAAATGTCACCTGTCCCGATGACGCCTTTGATGCACTTTCGGGCGCAGGAGCAGGGGACGTGCGACGCAGTATCGGTCTGCTCGAAAACGCATTTTACCTTGCGGCGGCAGGGGACTGTAACATTACAACCGAGCTGATACGCAGCTTCACTCCCAAGGTGCTCGGCAGCTTTGACCGCGCAGGGGACGTGCATTACGATCTGCTTTCTTGCCTGCAAAAATCAATACGCGGCTCCGATCCCGATGCGGCGGTGTTCTACCTCGCGAAATTACTTGAGGGCGGTGATCTCGTTTCGGCGTGCAGACGTCTGCAGGTTATCGCGAGTGAGGATATCGGTCTTGCTTATCCGATGGCGGCGGTTATTACACGTGCGTGCGTTGAAAGTGCACGTGAGCTGGGACTGCCCGAGGGACGTATACCGCTTGCCAATGCGGCTGTGATGCTTGCAACTGCACCTAAATCAAACAGCGCATACACGGCACTTGCCAAAGCAAACGAGGATATCGCACAGGGACGCGGACAGAACGTGCCGACACATCTGAGAAGTCCGAACTTCGTCGGTTACAAGTATCCGCATGAATACGCTAACCACTGGACGGCACAGCAGTATCTTCCCGACGAGCTGAAAAATGCACACTACTATGAGTACGGCGACAACAAAACCGAGCAGGCAGCTAAAGCGTACTGGGATAACATAAAGAAAAAATAGCATACACACAGGAGAAACAGGCATGAATACATTCAAAATTTTAGCCATCGGTGACGTTGTGGGCCCCGAGGCAGTGAAATATATAGGCGAAAAGCTGTGGAGCTTCCGTAAGGAGCAGGGGATCAACATGGTCGTCTGCAACGCGGAAAACTCGGCTCCGGGTAACGGTCTCGATATTGAAAGCGCGGACGCACTGCTTTCGTCGGGATGTGACGTTCTGACGGGTGGAAACCATATTTTCAAGCGTCGCGAGATCAGACGTTACCTTGAAATGAACCGTTCGGTCGTGCGTCCTGCAAACTACCCTTACGGTACGGCAGGAAACGGTTACACATTCGCGAATATCGACGGTTATCGCGTGCTTGTCATCAATATGCTCGGAACGATATATCTTGACGCACTGAACTGTCCGTTCGGAACTGCAGACCGTATACTCGACCGCGAAGCAGGACGCTTTGACTTTGCGGTGCTTGATTTCCACGCAGAAGCAACAAGCGAAAAGATCGCGCTGGGACGTTACCTTGACGGGCGTGTCAACGTCATCTTCGGAACACACACACACGTCCCGACGGCGGACGAAACGATACTTCCAAAGGGCAGCGGTTACGTCACCGACCTCGGAATGTCCGGACCGCCCGACGGTGTGCTCGGAGTACGTGCCGATATTATAATTGAAAAGTTACGTACGAAAATGCCGGTCAAGTTCGAGCTTGCCGAGGGTGCAACCGAGGTGAACGGCGTTGTGTTCACGCTTGACACAGAGACGAAAAAGGTTACCAAAGTGGAGCGTGTGAAGTTTTAAAAAAGTGAATAAGAAAACGGGCGTACCGAAGCTGAAATGGTACGTCCGTTGTTTTTTGCGTAATAAAAGAGCATCGACCTCGCTCCGATATGGATTGAAGCCGATACTCAATTTTTTATTTTTTAGGGCTTTGCAACGATTGAATCGAGGATAACATCTGCGTCGTCGTCACATACAGCTTCGCCGAAGCCGTAAAGCTCAACGCTGCCTGAATTGCCGGAGGTGATTCTGTTTATGGGAGTGATAGTGTCTCCGTTGATTTCAAATACGTTCCAGATCGTTCCAACTGCGTTTGTCGGGACATGGAAGGTTGCAACAGGGATATTGGAGTTGCCCTTGTAAACCTTAACGACTGCATTTGAGGAAGCCATCTCTGTGCTTGTTGTGCTGGAGCCGTTTGAATAATCGTGAACCGAGAAACGGTATACGCCCTCAATCTGCTGAAGGATGGTCGTTGTTTCGCAAACGTCGGGACGAGTCCTGATCGTGGTATTATCAAGGTCTAATGTGTATTTATCGCTATTAGCATGACCGCCGCCGCTTTCCTTCATCGGGTAGTAGAGATGGAAACGCTCAGATGAGCCTGCGATCGGACCGGTCAAGTGAGAGTCGAGATCGCTCGGATGGTCAACCCAAAGGAGAGTGATTCGCCATGCACCGTCTGCAAGGGAAGGCGAAATTACTGCATTCTGTGCCACAAGGTCAATCACACCGATAACAATATTCTTATAACCGGTGATATATCCGCTCTTGGAGTATTCCAATGTGTATACGCCGGGAGTGTACGAGATCTCATAGTAACCGTTTTCATTTGTCTCGGTTGTATACAAAACCTGACCGTAATAGTTGTTCCAGCCTGAACGGACTTTGATCGTTACGCCGTCAACGCCTTCGCCGGTGAGTGCACTGGAGATTATACCGTTTGCATAACCGGAGGTGACACCGACATTGACAAGCATCATGGTTTCATTGTAGGTTGTGTTGTTTGCGGTAACGGTGACCGACATTTTTGCGCTCTTATAGCTGCCTGCGGTAATTTTTACGATATATTCGTCTGCGGGAACCTCGACGTCATAGTAACCGACGCTGTTTGATCTGACGCTGGCAACGAGAACGCCGTCCTTGTAAATTCTTACGAGAGCACCTGCGATTGCCGCGCCGGTTTCAGCGTCCTTAATGCTTCCGGAGATGTAACCGGTCTCCTCTTTATAAAGAGTGTAGTCAAGAGCGGTACTGCTGTTCAGCGGGAAAATTACAAATCTTGTTCCGGTAGCGTCGGTTGCACCCTGCGCAGCTGCCGCCAATGCGTAAGCACGTGCAACGTTGTTGTAGTTTCCATCTCCATTTGTCTTGGTAAGATTTTTGAAGAAGGAATAAGCGAAATTGGAGCTGTAGCTCGAATCAACGGAACCGGATGAGCCGATAACTGCGGTGGCACCCTTGTTTATGAACGCCTGTACAAGAGAGCTGTTGTTGTCGATGCCGTCAAGCATATCCTTACCTGTTGAGCAAGCACCGAGCCATACAAGACCGCCGTTCATGCTTGAAACATACTTATCTATAAAGCCGCCGGAGATACCGAACTTACCGCTGGAGAGAGGAATAATGTTACCGTTATTGATATCATCGCTGTATGCACTGCGATCACCGGCGGATGACTGACCTATTCCGATAAAGGAACCGTATACGGAGGAGTATCCACCGTGTCCGCGCCAGATTATAACGGTGTTTTCGCTGATGTTCTTCAGAGCTTCGATCGAAACCTCTGCAAGATCGTAATTGTTTGCGAATACATAGTTGTCAAATTCATTGTCAATAAGAGTTGCGCTTCCGTCTGCAGACTTTGTAGAGAGTGTGTTGAGCCATTCCTCATCCCATTCACCCTTGTAAGGCTCATAGGTTGCGATATTCATGACAGAACCGCCGGCATCAATACCTCTTACTTCAAAGGTATAGATGAAAGGCAGACCGTCTGTAAGCTGAACATGGATTATATATTCTTCGGGAGTGTATTCGGAGACCACGCCGAGTGCAACAAACTCGTCGAGAACGGCAATTGCAGCTGCATTGGCATCCTCATACTTGTCGTCGAGGAGATAACCGTCCGCATCAACAAAAGCGGCAATGGCAGCGTTGATCGCATCAACAACGTCCTGAAGGGAGTTGAAATCCGCATCGGTGTACTCTCTGTAGTAGCCGATATTGATACGGTTTGCGGATGTTACGATGTTGTTGACGGTGACGCTGTACTTTGTGTTTCCGACAGCAGTCGCGGTGAAGCTTGTTTTGAGAGTGTAGATACCGTCATCCTCGGTAACGTCTCCGTTTATACCGTCATCGTTCATGTAACCGAGAACAGTGCCGTCCTCGCTGATGACTGCAACGGCGGTGCTGTCAAGCTCAATATTTGCAAAGATCTCGGATGTGAATGTAACGGTTCTGGTGTCTCCGAGAAGAATATCGTATACATCTGTGTTGAAGGAGTAAATTTCAACATCGGGATCAACGTCATCAAGCGAAACGGGATTTGTACCGTTCTGTTTAGCCCATTTAGCGTAAAGAGTGATGCTTTGGGTGATGTTTGTGTTGAAGTTAAAGGGATTGTCACCGGCTGCATCCGTTGCCCAACAGATAAAGGTGAAGTCGTTTCTGAAGGGGACGAGGGGTTCGGTTGCTTTTTCGCCGGGAGCAACTACCTGGTTTGCGGGAGCTGCGGGAGCACCGTCATAGTTGAGATCAAAGGAAACGGTGAAGCCGCTTACCCAGTTGGCATAGAGAATAATATCGCTGGTTATGGGAGTTGTGAAATCAAATCTGTTTGTCAGAGCTGTATCGGTGTACCAGCCTTCAAAAGCGACGTCATCCTTGCTCGGCGCTTCCGGCTCGGTTGCAAGTCCGCCTGCGATTACGGTCTGGCTTGCAACATCAGTACCACCGTTGGAATTGAAGGTTATGGTGTATGTATTATTATTTCTGTTACCAATCTGAATACCAACGAAAGCGAGGAGGAGTTCACGCAGTCTGCGCTCTCTTTCTTCGTCATCCTCCTCGGGAACGGTTGTCTCTTCGGGTTCAGCAGTTGTATCCTTGGGAACGGTTGTTGTTTCCTCGGGTTCAACTGTTGTATCCTCGGGAACGGTTGTCTCCTCAGGCTCAACGGTTGTTTCCTCAGGTTCAACTGTTGTTTCCTCTGCCTCGGTGGTTTCTTCCTCGCCGAGAGTTACTTCCTTACGAAGCTCGGTGTCTGCCATACGTGCAGTGATAGCCGCAACCTCACTTCTATTGATCTCGGTGTCGGGAGCGAATGTGCCTGCTTCATCGTTACCGACCATTATGCCGGCACGGTAAAGCGCATATACTGCTTCTGCATATGCCGCGTCTGCAGCAACGTCGGGAATAGCACCGTCCGCAACAGCATTTACTGCTTCAAGTGCTTCCTCGGGAAGTGCATTTGCCATAATGAGCGCAAACTCGGCTCTCTTTGCGGGAGCGGTGTAGTCTGCAACTTCAAATGTGAGAATGCCGTTTTCGGTGGCATAGTCAACGTAAGTCTGATACCACACTTCGCTTGCCTCAAACTCATCTGTACCGTTTGTATAGATGGAGTTAAGACGAGCCGCGATCGTGATAGCTTCCGCGATTGTTACGGAGCTTTCGGGTGCGAATGTGCCCTCACCCTTACCAACCATCAGACCGAGCTCGTATACTGCTTTTACGTCATCATAAAACCAGTCGTCCTCAGCGATATCGGTGAAGGTGTCGGATTCGACGGTGTTCTGCACTGCAAAATTGTCAAATCCTGCGGTTTCGGTTGCCGCTACGCCTGTCATCGGGATCATACCGATAACCATGATCATAGCGATAACCAAACTTAAAATGCGTCCTGATCTTGTCATGAGATTTACCTTCCTCAAAAAATAAAATATTTAGTCGTTTATAATAAACAACCACAAATTATATTATATCATCTAAAGGAAAATATTTCAAGCGGAAAAACAATATTTGTATACTTATATAAATTATGTTACATTTCATGAAATCTACTGTATATAAATCTGTCTGAAAAATCATCAGCAAGGACGACGAAAACGTATCACATATCAAAAAATCCTATCAAAACACCGTAAACATTGTAAAAAATAACTCTTTTACACGGCGTAAAAATGTGGTATAATAAAAAAATGTGATATGTAAATCTATGAAAAGGAGAAACTCCATTGATCCGTAACGATTTAAGAAACATAGCAATCATCGCCCACGTTGACCACGGTAAGACTACCCTCGTTGACGAAATGCTCAAACAGGGCGGTATATTCCGTGAAAATCAGGCGACCGAGGACAGAGTCATGGACTCCGGTGCAATTGAAAAGGAACGCGGCATCACGATTTTGGCAAAGAACACAGCCGCACATTATAAGGACGTTAAAATAAACATAATCGACACACCCGGTCACGCGGACTTCGGCGGTGAGGTCGAGCGTATACTCAAGATGGTAAACGGCGTACTTCTGCTCGTTGACGCTGCGGAAGGTCCGATGCCACAGACACGCTTCGTTCTTCAGCGTGCACTTGAACTCAAGCACAAGGTTATCGTCGTTGTCAACAAGGTGGACCGTCCCGATGCACGTATAAACGAGGTTATCGACGAAGTGCTCGAGCTTCTCATCGACCTTGACGCAACCGACGAACAGCTTGATTCCCCGATGATCTTCGCCTGCGGACGTGACGGAACTGCGTCAATTTCGCCCGAAGAACGCGGAGAGGATCTCAAATGTCTCTTTGACACCATTCTTGAATACATCCCGGCTCCCGAGGGTGAGGTGGACGAGCCTCTGCAGATGCTTGTTTCCTCCATCGACTATAACGAGTACGTCGGACGAATCGGTATCGGACGTATCGAGCGCGGACAGGTCAAGGTCGGACAGGAAGTCGCGATCACGAACTTCCACAGTGAAGAAGCACCCAAGCGTACACGAATCGTATCGCTTTATCAGATAGACGGTCTGCAGAGAATCGCCGTTGAAACCGCAAAGATGGGTGATATCGTCTGCTTCTCGGGTGCAGGTGACGTCACGATCGGTGACACGGTATGCTCGACCGACTGCGTTGAACCGCTTGAATTTGTAAAGGTGAGCGAGCCGACGCTTGAAATGACATTCTCGGTAAACGACAGCCCGTTTGCAGGACGTGAAGGTAAGTTTGTCACCTCCCGTCAGCTTCGTGAGCGTCTTTATAAGGAGCTGCTTCGTGACGTTTCGCTCCGTGTTTCGGACGGTGACACGACCGATAGCTTCAAGGTTGCAGGACGCGGAGAAATGCACCTTTCCATCCTTATAGAAAATATGCGCCGTGAGGGATATGAGCTCACCTGCTCGATGCCGCGCGTGCTTTATAAAGAAATTGACGGTCAGCTTTGTGAGCCGATGGAGCGCGTAACGATCGACGTTCCCGAGGGAAGTGAAGGCACGGTCATCATGAAGCTCGGTGCACGTAAGGGTGACTTACTTGAAATGAACCTGCACGGCAGCCGTATGAGAATCGAGTACGTAATTCCGGCACGTTGCCTGTTCGGTTACAGAAGCGAATTTATGACTGACACACGCGGCGAGGGTATCATCAACTCGGTGTTCGACGGTTACCAGCCCTACCGCGGAGATATTACACTTCGTTACACAGGTTCGCTTGTCGCAAGTGAAGCAGGCGAAACGACCTCTTACGGTCTCTATCAGACGCAGGATAGAGGACAGATGTTCGTCGGCGTACAGACACCCGTATACGAGGGAATGATCGTCGGAGAATCGCCGAAGGTCGGTGACATCGCGTTGAATCCCTGCAAGAAGAAGCATCTTACAGCGGTACGTTCAACCGGTGCAGACGAAGCGTTGATACTCACACCTCATAAGCAAATGAGCCTCGAAGAAGCAATCGAGTTCCTCGCCGCCGACGAGCTGATGGAGGTAACACCGAAGTCGATCCGTCTGCGCAAGGCTATCCTCGACACGTCACTTCGCCTTAAGGCACAGGCAAAGCTTAAAAAGTAATACTGACGGAGCTGTCGTTGTGGCGGCTCCTTTTTTGTGGGATGCCCTCATCCGACGAAGTTGCGAAGCAATCTTTTCCACCTCTCTCCCAAGAGAAGGCTTTTTGTTAGACGGAGCAGCAAAACGCAGCTTGCCTGCTCGGACTAACTTTTTGCAGTGAAAGAAACAAGGGAGCGGTGCCGCCCTCGTAAGGTGGCGGCTCAAACGGTACAGGTGTCAAAGCGAATTGTGAGCGTTAGCGAACTGAGCGCAAGTCGGGTGCAGCCAAGGAGGGCGGAGGGAGCTCGAGGGAGGTAGGAACCTGCGGCGAGCTGGTTCCTGTTTCCCTCGAATTACGCGAAGCTCGAAGCAGCATACTTCGAAATCACCCTCTCCGTCTCGCTTCGCTCGACACCTCTCCCAAAGGGCGAGGCTTAAAGTTAGTACGCCACCTTTCCCAAAGGGCGAGGCTTAAAGTTAGTACGCCACCTTTCCCAAAGGGCGAGGCAAAGTTAGATGCCCCCGAAATTACGCGAAATTCGAAGCAAAAACCCCAAAAACCAAAAAAATTCCAAAAAACCCTTGACAAAAAGAAAAAAGTATGATAGAATAACTTTACCTCTGCGAGAGGGTTCTTTTTTTGCGCAGATTTCGCCGCGAAGTCTGTACCGGAAAAGACCGTTTTCGGGAGGGAGGTACGTGACGGTAGCGTCTGTCGCCATGTGTCGGCGATGCTGTCACAATTCTAACGTGCGTGGGATTACCTCGCATAATCTAATCGGGAGGTGCCGAAATGAGAGTTAAAATTACACTCGCGTGCAGTGAATGCAAGCAGAGAAACTACGACACAAAGAAAAACAAGAAAAATGACCCCGACAGACTTGAAATGAACAAGTACTGTAAGTTCTGCCGCAAGCATACCCTTCACAAGGAAACAAAGTAATCATACTGCATAACGCGGTAAATATTGATTGGAGGATCAACTATGGCGGACATCGAAAAGACCACAGCTGCTGCTGAAAAGAAAGCTGAGAAGAAGCCTGCAAAGGACAAGCCCGGAATCGGCTCGCGTATTGCAAAGTTCTTCCGCGACTATAGAGCAGAGCTCAAAAAAGTTACATGGGCTTCCAAGGAAGATACCATGAAGAACACTGTCGTCGTAGCAGTTACAATTGTCATCGCAGGCGTCGCAATCGGCGTACTTGACTTTGCTTTTACAAAAGGTCTTGACCTGCTTGGCGGTCTTATAAATCTTTAAGATTTTACGGAGAATCTGTAATGAGTGATCTGTACGACGCAACCGGTGAGAAAAGATGGTATGTCGCTCATACCTATTCCGGCTACGAGAACAAGGTTAAGACGAACCTTGAAAAAATCGTCGAAAACCGCGGACTTCAGGATGTTATAGTAGACATTCGTATCCCGGTTGAAACTTATATCGACAGCGAAACCAAAAAAGAGGTCGAGGAAAAGATATTCCCGAGCTATGTGCTTGTAAAAATGGTAATGACTGACGAAACATGGCACGTCGTCAGAAATATCAGCGGCGTTACAGGCTTTGTTGGCCCCGGATCTAAACCGACCGCTCTTACGGAGGCCGAGGTTGCTGCAATGGGCATCGAATCGGCAGCTCCCAAGGTCGTTGTTAACTTTAATATTGATGACACCGTTGAAATCAAGGACGGCGCACTCAAGGGTATGAAAGGCGTACTCAAGGAGTTCTCCGACGATAAGAAGAAGGTTACGGTGCTTGTCAATATGTTCGGAAGAGATACACCGTTCGAGCTTGATTCGGACGCGATAGCTCTTGTGAACGACTGAGGATATTCTCCTCAAACGTGGGAGGGAGAAAACCACTAAAAATTCTCCCGAAAATCTAAATAGGACGAAAAGTCCTGCTACCACAATACGGAGGTGCATTTATCATGGCAAAGAAAATCAAAGGTTACATCAAGCTGCAGCTGCCGGCGGGAAAGGCTACTCCTGCTCCCCCTGTAGGTCCTGCACTCGGTGCATACGGCGTTGCTATTCCTGTATTCACTAAGGAATTCAACGAAAGAACAAAGAAGGATATCGGTCTCATCATTCCGGTTGTTATCACCGTTTATGCAGACAACTCGTTCTCCTTCATCACCAAAACTCCCCCGGCTCCCGTTCTTATCAAGAAGGCTTGCGGTATTGAGTCTGCATCCGCTACACCTAATAAGACCAAGGTTGCAAAGCTGACCAAGGATCAGGTTAAGCAGATCGCTGAAACAAAGATGCCCGACCTTAATGCCGGCTCGCTTGAGGCTGCGATGAGCATGATCGCAGGTACCGCACGCAGCATGGGTATCACTGTCGAGGAATAAGGAGGAGTTACAATGAGCACAGGAAAGAAATATATCGAGAGCGCAAAGCTCATCGAAAAGGCAAAGCTTTATGATGCTAATGACGCTCTCTCGCTCGTTTGCCAGACTGCAAAGGCAAAGTTCGACGAGACCGTTGAAGTTCACGTACGTCTGGGTGTTGACTCCCGTCACGCTGACCAGCAGGTTCGCGGCGCAGTAGTTCTCCCCAACGGTACAGGTAAGACTGTTCGTACCCTTGTTTTCGCTAAGGGCGACAAGGCAAAGGAAGCAGAAGCAGCAGGTGCTGACTATGTTGGCGCAGAGGATTATGTTGCAAAGATCCAGCAGGAAAACTGGTTCGAGTTCGACATCATCATCGCAACTCCCGATATGATGGGTGTTATCGGTCGTCTCGGTAAGGTTCTCGGTCCTAAGGGACTTATGCCTAACCCGAAGGCTGGTACTGTTACCATGGACGTTGCAAAGGCTGTTACCGAGGCTAAGGCAGGTAAGATCGAGTATCGTCTTGATAAGACAAACATCATCCACTGCCCCATCGGCAAGGCATCCTTCGGTCAGGAAAAGCTTCTTGAAAACTTCAACGCTCTTCTTGGCGCAATCATCAAGGCTAAGCCTGCAGCAACAAAGGGTCAGTACATCAAGAGCTGCGTAGTCGCTTCGACTATGGGCCCCGGTGTTAAGATCAACTACTCCAAGCTCGGCTGAGTTTAATTTAAAATCAAAAAAGAGATTGAGTTTTTTCGCTCAGTCTCTTTTGTTTTTAAAACTTTATTTTTGGGGTTGACAAAACGCTGAGCGGCATGATATAATTATTGTAGCGAATTGTAAAATAAACTACTTTTGGAGGTTTTTATCATGAAAACGAAAGCAAAATCAATAATCGCAGGTCTGCTCGTCGGCGCGACACTTGCCGGTACATCGCTTCTCGCGGCAAACACCATTACGCTGTATAATGTTCTTGCAGAGGGCGTAACCATCGTTGTTGACGGAAAGAAGATCAATCCTACCGATGCGAACGGTAATCCGGTTGAGCCGATGATTTATAACGGCACAACATATCTGCCTGTTCGTGCAGTTGCGAACGCATTCGGTAAAGCCGTTGCATGGGACGGTGCGACAACGACCGTATACCTTGGCGATATGGACGGAACACTCGAAAAGCCGACTCTTTCACTGCGTGATACAAAGAGCATCGGAAGCAGCCATTATATCGCACACAATGCCAAGGATAACTATGAAAATCAGTACGAATATGCACTGAAAGGCTCTGACACTATTGCCAACAAGGGATATACATACGAAGATCTTGTAAACGGCAAATACAGCAAGTTCAAGACTGTACTTTGCGTTGAAAACGGCACATCGAGCCATCTTACGGCAACTTTCTCGGTCGTTGCGGACGGAACCACCCTTTACACCTCTCCCGAGATGGACAAAATTTCCAAGCCGATCGACGTTGCAGTTGACATCAGCGGATACAACGACATAAAGCTTGTTTTCAGTGACAGCGCGTTCTCCGATTATCTCCTCATCGCAGAACCGGGCTTCTATCAGTAATATCAGCGTATACAGCCGGGTACGAAAAAACGTACTCGGTTATTTTTGTGGATATATATGTGTAAAACTCACAGAAAATAATGTTAAAATCTCAAAACTTTACATTTGACTCTTGACAAACTATGTCCGTTTATGATATAATTTTTACAGCGGACGGGTATGTCAGCCGTTCGCTTGCGCTTTTCGGTGTAGAAACGATAAGCGTAGGTGCTTTTTATATTTTTCTACTTTCTTTTCTTTTCCTTTCTATTTTCTTTCTTAACCTCGGGGACGCAAGTCTTCCGGGGTTATATTTTTTTGCACCGGAGTAACGCTTGCGGTTGCCGGTGAACATATGTCTCTCTATGCACGCCGGATGAGGGCAGTCCCCCTTTGTAGGGGCGATTCACGAATCGTCCGTTTTCGACCATAAACCGATCGAATCGGGCGCATCATGATACGCCCCTACAGGTTTTCCATAATTCCGACGGGCAGAAGCACAATATTGAATTGAGATTTTTCAAAAAAGCGACCGTAATTCCCATATGCGAACGATTTTTACTCATCAAATCCCAAAAAAATTTCCAAAAACTATTGCAATTCAGAAAAATATGTGATATACTATTATCGTAAGATAGTTTAAATAAAAGGAGAGTGGGTTGACAAGGCCCACTCTTAATTTATGTTTTTGCTATGGAGAAGAAACAGTGAAACAGAAAAAACCATCGAAAAATGTTGTCGCGGTTGTTACAGAAGCATTGGAGCCGGTCATTAACGAGCTCGGTTACGATGTCTGGGATATCGAATATGTCAAGGAAGGCGCGGATTGGTTCCTGCGCTTCACCATTGACTCCGAAAACGGTATCGATATTAACGACTGCGAAAAGGTACACCGCACGATAGATCCGCTGCTCGATGAGCTTGATCCCATTGAGGGTGCGTATCATCTTGAGGTGTCATCACCCGGACTTGAAAGGGATATCAAACGCGATTGGCATTATGAGGTCTGCGTTGGTGAGAAGCTGCAGCTTAAGCTGTTCGCACCGCTTGAAGCACGTCCCGGAACAAAGTCACTTGTCGGTATCTTAAAGGCTTATGCCGACAAAAAAATCACCCTCGAGATCGACGGTGAGGAACTGGTAATCCCGCTTGAAGCGATTTCAAAGGCAAAGACCGTATACGATTTTTAACTAAATTTCAGAAAGGCTTGGTTATAAAAAATGAATTCCGAATTATTTGAAGCGCTCGAACTCCTTGAAAAGGAAAAGGGCATCTCTGTTGATTATATGCTTGAGCGCGTTGAAGCAGCTCTCATCAGTGCGTATAAGCGTGACCGTAACGGTCTTGCTAACGTCCGCGTTGATATCAACAAGGATAAGAAGAGCATCCGTATGTTCGAGCAGAAGAACATCGTTGAGGAGGTCGTTGACGAGGAGCAGGAGATCACTCTTGAGGAAGCCCGCAAGGTTAACAAGAGATATTCTCTCGGCGGCGTTTGCGAAACCGAACTCAAACCCAAGAATTTCCGCAGACTTTCTGCACAGACCGCAAAACAGGTCATCATTCAGGGTATCCGTGAAGCGGAGCGTTCCATGATGATCAAGGAATACGAATCCAAGAAGGAAGAGATCATCACCGCGATCGTTGACAAGGTCGATCCCGAAAACGAGGACGTACTCGTAGATACCGGAACAAGCAAGGTTTATCTCAAGAAGATCGACCAGATTCCGGGTGAGCACTTCGGCGTTGGTGAGAGAATCAAGGTGTTCGTCACCGAGGTCATGAAGGAAACCATGCGCGGACCGCTTGTGTCTCTTTCACGTACCGCACCGGGACTTGTTAAGCGTCTTTTCGAGCTTGAAATTCCCGAAATTCAGGACGGTACAGTCGTTATCATGTCAATCACACGTGAAGCAGGCTCGCGTACAAAGATGGCTGTTATGAGCCGTGATGAAAATGTTGATCCGATCGGTGCTTGTATCGGTAACCGCGGTATGCGTATCCAGTCGATAACCAACGAGCTTCGCGGTGAAAAGATCGATATTATCAAGTACAGTGAAGATCCCGTTGAATACATCAGCGCGGCACTTTCGCCTGCAACTGTTAAGGAAGTTGTAATTGACTCCGAAAAATCCTGCCGTGTTGTCGTTGACGCAGACCAGCTCTCGCTTGCAATCGGTAAGGAAGGTCAGAATGCACGTCTTGCTGCACGTCTCACCGGCTTCAAGATCGATATCAAGACTCGTGAAGCACTTGAAAATGAAGAAGCAGCAAAACAGGCATTCATTGACGCCGCAGATGACGGCGAATCGGTCGAAATCTGACCATGCTTGGCAGTATAAGAAAAAATTAACGGCATCCGGTGACATTTTATTAATGTGAATGCCGTGAATACGGGAGGACGTATTTTGCAGGAAAATATTCAGGCAAAGCCAAAGAAAAAAATCCCCGAGCGTAAATGTCTCGGATGTAACACCTCGAAGCCCAAAATTGAGCTTGCACGTGTCGTTCGTGCACCGGACGGAAGCGTTTCGCTCGATCTGACGGGCAAAAAATCGGGACGCGGCGCATATGTATGCAAGAGCGTTGAGTGTCTCAAAAAGTGCAGAAAGCGCAGAGCTGTTGAGCGTGCACTTGAGGTGGAGATCCCCGATGAGGTTTATGCCGCGATAGAGAAGGAGCTTGCCGAAAATGAGTGAGCATAATGAGAACGTTTCGTATGTTCTTCGTAAGGGCTCGGAGCAGAAGCTGCTCGGTTTGCTCGGGTTTGCCGCAAGGGCACGTAAGCTCGTTTGCGGAACAGACCTCTGCCGTGACGAAATACGACGCGGAAGATTACCGCTTGTGATCGTTGCGCATGATGCATCCGCCAATACAAAAAAGCGGATCGCGGACGCTTGTAAATATTATGAAACCGATATGTGTACAGTCCCCCTGACGAGCTTCGAGCTTTCCGAGAGGATCGGAAAAACCGGAAGCATCGCCGTTATCGGAGTGACCGATATGAATTTTGTAAACGGTATCGCGGCTCACCTTGAGCCATCACATTGATATTACCGCATCGAAAGGATGATTGATAGAATATGGCAGCAATCCAAAAAAATCAGACAAAAATCAGTAGCCTTGCCAAGGAACTGGGACTCAAGAACAAGGAGCTTCTTGATGTTCTCGGCGCAAACGGAATAGAAGGCAAGTCCCATTCGGCAACACTTGAGCCGGAGGAATGGGGACTCATAATGGACGCGCTCACACAGCGTGCACAGGTTGACAGTATCGGCGATTATCTTGACAAAAAGGTGACCGTTCCGGCAGCTGAACCCAAGGCAGAAACAAAGAAAGCGGCTAAGGCGGAAGCTCCGGCTGCAGAGGCTCCGGCAGAGGAAGCGCCCAAGGCGGAAAAGCCCAAGACCACCAAGGCAAAGAAAGAGACGGTCAAGGAGGAAGCACCCAAGGCTGAAGCACCCAAGGCTGAAGCACCCAAGGCTGAGACTCCCAAGGCAGAGTCACCTAAAGCAGAAGCACCCAAGGCACAGGCTCCCAAGGCTGAAGCTCCTAAGGCAGAAGCTCCCAAGCCGACTGCACCCAAGACCGATGCTCCGAGACCGAGAGAGGATAACAGACGTCCGATGGGCAGTGATCGTCCCGATTTCAAGAGAAACGACAACCGCGACTTCCAGAGAAATGACAACCGTAACGGTGGCGATTTCAGAGGTGGTCAGCGTCCGCAGAATACACAGAACCGTGACGGCGGTCGTCCCATGAGCGGTGATCGTCCCGACTTCAAGAGAAATGACAACCGTGATTTCCAGAATCGTGACAATCGTTCACAGGGCGGTTTCCAGAATCGCGATAACCGTGGACAGGGTGGCTTTGGCGGCGGCTTCAAGGATAAGGATTCGGGCAACGAGCGTCGTACTCCTGCGGCAAAGCGTGAGCCGGTACACACCTATACACGCGGGCAGAACGCAGGTAAGAACACGGGTGAGAGCCGTATCGTTGATATGCGTACCACCACGGTTGACCTCGATAAATACGATGAGCGTCTTGAGAACCTTGCCGCTGATACCGGTATGGACACACGCGCACAGAAGCAGAAATTAAAGAAGCAGAACACACGTGACTTCCACTCCCAGCGTGAAAAAGAGCGTATGGCAATGGAAAAGATGCGTAAGCAGGGTATCGAGCGCGCAAAGAAACAGCCGCTTCAGATCACCGTGCCCGATGAGATAAGCGTCGGCGAGCTTGCATCCAGACTCAAGATCACAGCAGGTGAGGTCATCAAGAAGCTGATGATGCTCGGTGTTATGGCAAGCGTTAACGAGGTTATCGACTACGACACCGCTTACCTTGTTGCAGATGAGCTTGGCGCAAAGGTTACAAAGGAAGTTGTTGTAACGATTGAAGAAAAGCTGTTTGACGAAGCAGAGGACAAGGAAGAAAATCTCGAGCCGAGAAGTCCCGTTGTCTGCGTTATGGGACACGTTGACCACGGTAAGACCTCGCTTCTTGACGCTATCCGTCACACTAACGTCACCTCGGGTGAGGCAGGCGGTATCACACAGGCAATCGGTGCGTACCGTGTCAATATAAACGGACGTGACATCACATTCCTCGACACTCCCGGTCATGAGGCGTTTACCGCAATGCGTGCACGCGGCGCGAAGTCTACGGATATCGCGATCCTCGTTGTTGCGGCGGACGACGGTATCATGCCGCAGACTGTTGAGGCTATAAACCACGCAAAGGCGGCAGGTATTGACATTGTTGTTGCGATAAACAAGATGGATAAGCCGACCGCAAATCCCGATAATATCAAGCAGGAGCTGACACAGTACGAGCTTGTTCCCGAGGAATGGGGCGGTGACGTTATCTGTGTACCCGTTTCGGCACTCACCAAGATGGGTATTGACGATCTGCTTGAAAACGTGCTTTTAGTTGCGGACATGAAGGAGCTTAAAGCGAACCCGAACCGTCGTGCAAAGGGACTTGTTATAGAAGCAAAGCTCGACAAGGGACGCGGTCCGGTTGCGACTGTACTCGTTCAGAACGGTACGCTTAATGCAGGTGATATCGTTATCGCAGGTACGGCAGTCGGTCGTGTACGTGCAATGACGGACGACAAGGGAAGAACTGTTAAGACTGCAGGCCCGTCTGTTCCGGTTGAGATCATCGGTCTTGCGGAAGTACCCGAGGCAGGTGACGAGTTCGCGGCGGTTGAGGACGAGCGCATGGCACGTGAGCTTGCTGAACAGCGCCGTGAAAAGGCAAAGGATGAGCAGTTCAAGGCTAACGCAAAGGTTAATCTTAACGACCTCTTTGCACAGATCAGCGAGGGCGTTAAGGATCTTAACATCATCGTAAAAGCGGACGTCGGCGGCTCGGCAGAGGCTGTTAAGCAGTCCCTCCAGAAGCTCACAAACGAGGAAGTCCGCGTTAACATCATTCACACCGCAGTCGGCGGTATCACAGAGGGTGACGTAATGCTTGCGGCGGCATCCAACGCGCTGGTCATCGGCTTTAACGTCCGTCCCGATAAGACCGCTATTGATAAGGCGGAAAAGGAATCGGTTGAGATACGCACTTACCGTATCATTTATGAATGTATCGAGGAAGTTGAAGCGGCGATGAAGGGTATGCTTGCTCCGAAGTTCAAGGAGGTCGTACTCGGTCACGCAGAGGTTCGTCAGACCATTCATGTTCCGAACGTCGGTACTATCGCAGGCTCGTACGTTCAGGATGGTAAGGTTTCGCGTAACGCACAGATCCGCGTTGTACGTGACGGCGTTGTGATCTTCGAGGATAAGATCTCCTCGCTCAAGCGTTTCAAGGATGATGCAAAGGAAGTTGCACAGGGCTTTGAATGCGGTATCGGACTCGATCGCTTTAACGATATCAAGGAAGGCGATATTCTCGAGGCCTTCGTGATGGAAGAAGTTAAACCGCAGTAAAAGAATACTAACGGAGCTGTCGTTATGGCGGCTCCTTTTTTGTGGGGGACCCTCATCCGACAAAGTTGCGAAGCAATCTTTTACACCTATCTCCCCCAAGGGAAGGCGTTTACCCTCTCCGTCTCACTTCGTTCGACACCTCTCCCAGCGGGCGAGGCTTTAGGTTAGTCAAAGCCGTGCAAGCGAGACGCGTGTTCATTTTTTCGTAAAAAACCCATCAAAATCCGACAAAATGTAAAATAATTTCTATGGCCGCTCAACCCATTGACATCGACGCTTCAGTGTGCTAAAATTATTTTATAAGGTGTAAAAAACACCGCCTATTATATTATCGGAGAGCATTAATGAACCGTAAAATCTTATCCTATTTCAGCGGTGCAGCTGCATCATTTTTGATATTTTCCTGCGCCCTTTCGCCAAACGTCACCGCAACCGGGACAACCGAAACCATTCCCTCGCAGGACCTTCATCCAATAACAACCGAACCACCGGAGGAAATTCACGTTTTTCCCGATGTAACGCCGGAGGATTGGTTCCACGACGACGTATACAGACTGATCGGCGAGGATATCCTGCACGGCTATTCCGACGGACTTTTTCATCCTGAGCGTGAGGTTTCAAACGCGGAATTTGTCAAAATGCTGATGATTGGTCTTGATTTCGATGTTTCCGAGGATTTCGATCTCATGCTCTTTGATGACCACTGGGCGTCAAGCTATATTTCATTCGCTTATAAACACGATATCCTGACCGATGACGACCTGATTGCCGGTTTCGATCCGGACGCGGCAATATCACGTGAAGCTATGACCAGGATGACCGTCCTCGGGCTTGGTATCGATCCGGTTCACATTGATGCACCTTTCACAGACAGCTCCGATATATATGCCGATACCGCTTACAGAGAATATCTTCTTCGCGGTTATCTCCTCGACGATGATACACGAATCTACGATAAGGACGGTACTGCACTGCGCAGTGAAGCCTCCTCGATCATAACGCGTATCCTTGATTACCGTGACGATCCGTATTTATACAAGCGTGACGTGATCCTCGAAAATGCCGCCACAGCAGAGCTTAATACCGAATCTGAATTGCTTGATCTTTTCTATGTTCTCAATCGCGAGTTTATCAAGGATTTCACCTTCAAAACAAGCGTGCCGTATGACAAATGGGCAGGCTACTACCGTCATGCGAACGTTATCCACTTGGAACATTTTTATTCGTCATATCTGCATTGCTCGTACGTTTCCGGAAGCAATACTTACGCTCTGACACTCGAATATAAAACCGATATCGAGCTTCTGAAACAGTATCATAACGAAACGGAAGCAGCCGCAAAAGCGATCATCGCCGAGATCATTACAGACGAAATGGATGATAAAGCAAAAATCAAGGCAATACATGACTATATCGTCCTTAACTGCGCATACGATTACGATAATTACGTTGCCGGCACCATTCCGTTTGAAGCAAGACTCGCTTACGGCGCACTTATTAAAAAATCGGCGGTCTGCCAGGGATATACAGCCGCATTTAACCTGCTCTGTAAGGAAGCCGGAGTGCGTTCTGTGGTCGTAACCGGTACTTCGCCGAGCAGCTCCGATGTTCATGCGTGGAATATGGTCCTCGTTGACGGAAAAATTTATTATATCGATATAACACATAACGATCCCGTGCCCGATCAGGCAGGTAAAGTTTCAAATAAATACTTTATGCTGAGTGCTGATCAGATGACAAATCTCGGTTACCTTTGGGATAAATCGCTTTCGGATATTAAGTATTTTTATTGAGCGATTTTGAGAGAGGAGGGTACTACACTTCGGAAGCCCTCTCCGTCAAAGTTGCGGAGCAATCTTTTCCACCTCTCTCCCAAGGGAAGGCTTTAAGTTAGAATTGAGCCGCGGACATCGTTTTCTGTTCAAATCTAACTTCTCTCGCCGACGCAGTTGGCGAAAACGAACGGTTATCGCTAAACGAGCGAATTGTGAGCGAAGCGAACTGAGCGTGCCGAGGAGACTTCCCAAGGAAGGCAGGGGGAGTACGAGGGGGCGGAAAACTGTGGCGTGAAGTGGTTTCTGCCCCCTCGCGGCGGTTTCAATAAGTCGGGCGCTGAAGGAAGGTTTTTCCGTTTCAAGCGTGGGAGAGATTTTGAGAGAGGTGAGCGGTTGTAACACCTCATCCGTCTCGCTGCGCTCGCCACCTTCTCCCACTGGAGAAGGCTTTAGGTTAGACTGAGCCGTGGACATCGTCCCTATAAAAACAACATAACAAAAAAGAGTCGACTCAACAAAAAACGAGCCGACTCAAATTTTTTTAAATATTCACTTTTGTTCTGCGTCGAAACGCGATTCTTTCATCTTCTTGAGATTGTTAAGCTCATCGATGAACGCATCTGCCTCGCTGAATTCGCGGTAAACCGAGCAGAAACGAATGTATGCAACATCGTCAAGCTCACGAAGCCGTGCCATGATCCTCTCACCGATCTCAACAGTCGATACCTCAACACGGTGACCGTTTTTGAAATCCGCCTCGATACCGGCAACAATATCCTCCATCTGCTCATCCGAAACGGGACGCTTCTGACAGGCTTTTTTTATGCCGTTCATTATTTTATCGCGGTCGAATGCTTCTCTTGTGTTGTCGCGCTTACAAACAACCAGCGTACCGCGTTCAACTGTTTCATATGAGGTGAATCTGTGTTGACAGTTAAGGCATTCGCGTCGACGGCGTATACTGCGCTCGTCATCGATCGGTCGAGTGTCAAGCACCTTATCCTCGTTGCATCCACAGATGGGACATTTCATAGCGTAAACCAAGCCTTTCTTTGCGACGCGGCGTAACCGGGTACATCCGCGCAGAAACAACATCTGACATATGTATCATTATAACATATTAAAATAATTTTTTCAACCCTTTTATGAATTTTTTCTCCGATAAAAATACACAAATTTGCGCCGTGACGATTATACTGTAATATCCACATAAAGGAAGGTGATAACCATGGCACCCCTCATCGGTATTACAACCTCATCAAATAACGACGGCGATTTTTTCCTGCGCCGACAATACTGCAGTGCTGTGCTTCGTGCCGGCGGTATACCGATCATGCTTCCGCCTGTTTCAAGACCTCATGCCGCACTCGGAATTATCGATGCGGTGATCCTCTCGGGCGGTGGTGACATTGCTCCGCGTCTCTGCGGTATAACCGATTACGATCCCATGCTGCTTTTTGAGGTTTCCCCCGAGCGTGACGAATACGAGCTCACACTTGCCGAGCTTACATATGAGCGTAACATCCCGACGCTCGGTATCTGCCGCGGTATGCAGGTTATGAACTGTGCACTCGGCGGCAGTCTGCACTTCCATATCGATGCTCACAGGCAAACGCTCTCACGTGAACAACCCTCGCATACCGTAACGCTTCCGTCGGGTACGCTTTTGCGAGGTCTCATCGGTGAGGCGGAGCTTGCCGTGAACAGCTTTCATCATCAGGCGGTGAATATTCCGTCGAATGCACTTCGTGTGTCCGCCCGTGCCGAGGACGGTATCATTGAAGCCCTCGAAGCTCCCGATAAGGCTTTTTATCTCGGCGTACAGTGGCATCCCGAGCATATGGAGGGCTTTGCAGCGGAGATCCTCTTTGCCGCGCTGTGTGCCGCCGCTGTGAGACGGTAAAACGATACCCATACCGCCGCGAATTTTCTGCCTCTGTTACTCACTTTTGTCGAATTCGGAAGATAAAGATGAAAATTAACGGAAATTTGATGTTTTTCTTGACATTTATTCAAAATTGCGATATAATTACACTAAGGGAGTTCATCCGCTTCCGAAAATAAATATCTCACTGTTTTTTGGTGAAGAAAGAGGTTCATTTATGAAATATTGTCCCAAGTGTAATGCGGCGTGTGACGATAACGCGGCTTTCTGCACGACCTGCGGCTTTAACTTCGCGGCTGCTCCTCAGGCGGCTCCCCAGATGCCACAACGTCCTGCAGCTCCCCAGGCGGCTCCCGGTTATAATCCCGCGCCTGCAGCTCCGGCTTATGATCCTTATGATCACACAGCTAAGTTTGATGCCAAGGATGTTGCCGATAATAAGCCCACGGCACTGCTTGTTTATCTCACAGGCTTTGTCGGTATAATTATCGCTCTTCTTTCCGGCAAATCGTCTGCGTACCTGTCGTTCCATACACGTCAGGGAATCAAGTTTGCTGTCGTTGAAGCATTCCTCGCTTTCTGCTCGATGATCTATTCAAAGGTCATTTTCGGTCTGATCGACGGTATCATTTCAAATTACGGAATTTTCGGCATTTATAATCTCGATGGTATCCGTATAACAAGATTTGCGTTCTCGCTCATTTCCGCGGCTATAATCATTTGCCTTGTTATCGTTTGGATCGTTAAGCTTATCACCTTCTTCGGCGTTTGCAAGGGTAAATCCAAGGAGCCTGCTATCATTCGCGGCTTCCGCTTCATGAAATAATACATAGGAGGACGACAACATGGGTTTTTGTTCAAATTGCGGCGCGCAGACAAATGACGCTTCTGCGTTTTGCATGAATTGCGGCGCGTCACTTTCGGGCGCATCTGCTAATTCTTCAATGTCTCAGACAGGTACTTGGGGAGCAACACAGACTCAGTCTGCTTCCATGGGTGGTTGGTCACAGCCGTCTCAGTTCCAGGGCTACTCTGCACAGCCGGCAAGTCCTGCAATCGGTGCTCTCAAGCGTATTGCGGCATCTCCGCTCTTTCTTATTGCGACGATTCTCGTTTCGCTTCAACTTTTGATGCAGATAATCAGTACATTTGCAGTCGGCGGCAACGCTATGCTCTGGTCTGCTTTGAACTATGTTGATTATTATTTAGATCTTGATTTTGGTCCGCTTGTTATGCTCATCAGTGTTTTAGCCCTCGTTCCGCCGATACTCACAACTGTTGGTCTTTGGCTTGCATATGCGGCAGGATTGAACAAGCGTTCCGGCGGTTATTCGACAACAGGTCTTACAATGGTCAAGGTTATTTATATCATTATGTTTGTTTTTGAGTGTATCGCGTATGCACTTGCTGTAATCGGCGTTTTGGGCTCGCTCATAGGCTCACTTTCAATGGCATCGCGTTATTCCTCATATGGCTATGGATACAGCGACGCATATGCTACCGGTTTTAGCATCGGTCTTATACTCGGCATGATGATTTTAATAGCTGTAATAGTTCTCAGAATATTCTGGTATATCAAGATAAATCAGTCGATCAATGCGGCAAAATACACTGCAAGTACAGGTAACGGCGTTGCAGGTGCTTCAAGTTACGTTGGTGTTTTCTGCTTTATCGGTGCTGTTTTGCAATTGATACTGTTCTTCTATACGATTAGTGTGGCAGGCGCATATATCGATGCCCTCACTATCATCACAACTCTCTGCGCGATTGCAACACCGATTTTGTTCGGTATAATCATCTTCACATACAGAAGCAGTATGCAGCGACTTGCAGTAACACCGATGCCGTTGAATACAGTGACTATCAACAATATCGGCGGATATATGCCTCAGCAGCCTACGATGAACACCCAAAACACAATGAACACCTCGTATCCCACCTCGGAAACACCGTATGTTTCACCTATGAACAACACGGGAAGCTTCTCAAATTGGGATAACACCTCTAACTGAAATTTATAAAACTCAAAAGTCTGCGTCAATCAAGCGGCGCAGATTTTTTTATTGCCGGGAAATAAAATTTACAGTCTGTTCTCATAACCGTTCTTGCATTGGGTGCATATTTATAGTATAATATTTAATTATCATGATAAGTGCGAGAGGTAACTCCGATATGGTATTTTCAAGCCTTGAATTTTTGCTTTTTTATCTGAGCGTTACGCTTTTAATATATTTCGCTGTGCCGCTTCGTGCACGTAATATCGTACTGCTCGCCGTAAGCCTTTTCTTTTACGGCTGGGGTGAACCGCTTTACGTTTTCCTTATGATCTTCACCATCGTCGTTGACTATATTTTCGGTCTGATCGTCGAAAGGAAACGTGAGAGGGGAAGTCCAAAGGGTGCAAAAACAGCACTCGTTGCGGCAGTTGTTATAAATCTTGCAATACTCGGTTTCTTTAAATATTATAATTTCTTCGTCACAAATCTTCGTCTCATTCCCGGACTTGAGTGGCTTTCTCCGCTCGAAAACCTTGAACTTCCCATCGGTATTTCGTTCTATACCTTCCAGGCTCTCTCCTATGTTATCGACGTTTACCGCATGGACACCGCGGCACAGAAAAATATCGCTTCTTTCGGTGCTTATGTAACCCTCTATCCGCAGCTTATTGCAGGTCCGATCGTCAGATATAAGGACGTTGACGACCAGCTCACAAGCCGTGAACATTCCATCCCTCTTTTTGCCGAGGGAACGCGTACATTCATCGCAGGTCTTTCTAAAAAAGTGCTGCTTGCGAACACGGCAGGTATGCTCTGGGAATATTTCCGTGCCGTACCGATGGACGAGCGTACCGTTCTCGGCTCGTGGATGGGCATGATCTTCTTCACGTTCCAGATATATTTTGACTTCTCGGGTTACTCCGATATGGCGATCGGTCTCGGCAAGATGATCGGTTTTCGCTTCATGGAGAACTTCAACTATCCGTACATTTCAAAGAGCATCACCGAGTTCTGGCGCAGATGGCATATTTCGCTCGGAGTCTGGTTCCGCGATTACGTCTATATTCCGCTCGGAGGAAACCGCTGTTCGAAATTAAAACAGATACGCAATATTTTCATCGTTTGGTTCTTAACGGGCTTCTGGCACGGTGCAAGCTGGAACTTCATCATTTGGGGACTTTACTATTTCGCGCTCCTGATGATCGAAAAGCTCTTTCTTCTTAAAAAGCTCGAAAAAGCACCGGCGTTCGTTTCACATATTTACACGTTGTTTTTCGTGGTTTTCGGTTGGCTGCTCTTTGTTTTCGAGGATCTTTCGGCAGGTGCGGTCTACCTTGGCAATATGTTCGGCGTCGGAACGGATACGTTTGCAAGCGGACTTGATATTTACAACCTCGTCAGAAACATAGCATTCCTTGCGGTGCTCGTTCTCGCTTCAACTCCGCTTCCGAAAAAGATATATGCGCATTTGGTGGAACGCTCGAGGGCTGTGCGTATCGTGATGTCGGTCGTCGGCATTTTGGCGGTGATTTTGTCGCTTGCATACCTTGTAAATTCGTCTTATAATCCGTTCCTGTATTATAAATTCTGACGGGAGGTAAATCATGAATAAAAAGAAATACCGCCTGTCCGATATAATCAGCGTGGCAGGGCTTCTTGTGATAATATACGGCTTTGCGGTGTCAATGATACTTTCGCCGGACAAGACCTTTTCCGAGGACGAAAACCGTACACTGCAGACTTTTCCGCGTTTCAGCTTTGAGTCGCTGACCAACGGTGAATTTGCAGAGAAGATCTCGAAATACTGCGCGGATCAGATGCCGCTTCGAAGTGTGTTCATCGATGTGAAGGCTGCTGCGGAAACTCTGCTCGGAAAAGTGGAAAACAACAATGTTGTGATCGGAAATGACGGTTACATTATCGCTAAAAGTGATTATACCGATTTCACGGATGCAGACAAAAATCTCGGTGCGATAAAGGAATTTGCCGAGTCGAATGAGGTTCAACTGCGTGTTGCAATTGCAGGTCGTTCGCAGGATGTGCTGCTTCGATATATGCCGGAGCTTTACCCTGCAAAAGAGGTTTCGGACGGTACGTTTGCTCATGTTACGGACGGTCTTGACGGAATTACACAGATCGACCTTTTAGAGCCGCTTCGTCAGCGTGCCGATGAGGGTGAATATGTATACTACCGTACCGATCACCACTGGACAACACTTGGTGCTTATTATGCATACGTTGAAATAATGGATTCATACGGACTTGAACCGTATCCGCTTGAATATTTTACGCCCGAGGTCGTGAGCGAGGAATTTTACGGAACGACCTGGTCAAAGGCGGGAATGAAATGGGTAAGCCCTGATACGATGGAGTTTTTCCGTTTCGAGGGTGACGATGCGTATGTTACTGAAATTGTTGAGCGTGAAACGTCATTTGACGGCTTTTATGATCGGTCATATCTTGAGAAAAAGGACAAGTACAGTGCATTCATCGGCGGTAACAGCGGCAGGGTGCGTATCACTGCACAGGACGGCAAGGAACGTGAAACGCTGGTTCTGATAAAGGACAGCTTCGGTCATTCGCTCGCGCCGTTCCTTGCGATGCATTTTGATCTTGACATTCTTGATCTGCGGTACTATACGGCGCAGTCTGTATCCGATGTCATAGCTGAATCGGGAGCCGGTAAGGTGCTTATCATATACAATCTTGACAGTGTTCTGTCGGGTGACACGTTAGTGCAGTTGAATGTTGAAATGGAATAAACAAAAAAAGGGAGCTTTTCTTATGCAGAGAGGCTTCCTTTGCTTTTGGTTGGTCGGAGCACGAGAACGATGGTCAGCGGTAACTGTTTGTTGACACCTCATCCGTCTCGCTACGCTCGCCACCTTCTCCCACTGGAGAAGGCATTAAGTTAGTCAGAGCAGCAAAATGCAGCTTGTTTGCACAGGCTAACTTTTTTACAGTAAAAGAAACAAGGGAGCGAAGCCGCCCTCGTAAGGTGGCGGCACGAGGGGGACAGGTGTCAAAGCGAACTGAGCGCAATCCGGGCGTAAGCAAGGAGGTGCAAAGGGGAGTATGAGGGGTACACTCGCCGAGGGCGATGTGTTGGAATCTGCGCAGCTGGTTCCTGCTCCCCTCATGTATTACGCGAAGCTCGGAGCGGCACACTTCGAGTTACCCTCTCCGACTCGCTACGCTCGCCACCTCTCCCAAAGGGCGAGGCTTTGAGTTAGACCGAGGGCAAGGCATTGGGTTAGATGCGCCTCTTGAATTTACGCGAAGCTCGGAGCGCAATACAAAAAGGGAGCTGTCATCAAAACAGTTCCCCTTTGCTTTTATCTTACCTGTCCCTCGCCGGTTATGAGATACTTGCCGGTGGTGAGTGCATCAAGTCCCATCGGACCGCGTGCGTGAAGCTTCTGCGTCGATATGCCAAGCTCCGCTCCGAAACCAAATTCACCACCGTCGGTGAAGCGTGTCGATGCGTTGACGTAAACTGCCGCTGCATCAATTTCCGAACGGAATCTTGCCGCATTTGCCATGTCACGCGTGATTATCGCTTCACTGTGACCTGTGTTGTACTTGTTTATGTGCGCGATCGCTTCGTCGATTCCCGAAACGACTTTTACCGCTAAAATGTAGTCATCGTACTCGGTTGCATAATCCTCATCGGTTGCCGCCACACAGCCGATAATCGCACGTGTCTTGTCACATCCGCGTATCTCGAGCGGTTTGCCTTCAAGTGCCGCAACAAACTTCGGAAGAAACTCCGCCGCTTCGTCTTCGTGTATAAGCATCGTCTCGATCGCGTTGCAGACGGACGGACGTGACATTTTCGCATTTATTGCAACCTTGACGCCAAGCTCGTGATCCGCCGTTTTGTCAATGTAAATGTGACAGTTTCCTGCACCTGTTTCGATAACGGGTACGGTTGCGTTGTCAACAACACTGCGGATAAGTCCCGCACCTCCGCGAGGTACAAGCAGGTCGATAAGTCCGCGCATTTTCATCAGTGCGGTCGAACTTTCACGGGTGGTGTTGTCAATGAGACAAACGGCATCCTCGGGCAGGTCATTGTCGGCAAGTGCACGTCTCATAAGCGAAACAAGAACGCGGTTGGTTTCGATCGCTTCCTTGCCGCCGCGAAGTACACAGGCGTTTCCCGTTTTGATACAGAGTGCCGCCGCGTCAACGGTTACGTTCGGACGTGCTTCGTATATTATCGCCGCAACGCCGAGCGGTACACGGATATGCTCGATTATAAGTCCGTTCGGGCGTGTGGTTCGTGTTCCCGAGCCGATCGGATCCTCGAGCATGATAAGCTGACCGAGGCTGTCTGCGATACCGTCGATACGCTTTTTGTCAAGCTTCAGACGGTCAAGCATCGGGACGGGTACACCGTTCGCACCTGCATTTGCAAGGTCACGCTCGTTCGCCGCGATTACTGTGTCACTTTCGAGACGAAGCAGCTCGGCGATACGCGCAAGGACTGCGTTTTTCTTTTTTGCGGATGCACCTGCGAGCGCCGATTTTGCGCCGTTTGCCGCAGTGCAGACCGATTTTACGTATTCAAATACTTCCATTGTCTGTCTTCCTTAAAAATTATATTCTGACAAGCGTTTTCAGTGCCGCTTCAAAGGATGTGAGGAATTTTTCAACCTCGTCGAGTGTGTTCTGCGAACCGAGGCTGATACGAACCGTACAGTCCGCCTCACGGTCGGAAAGCCCGAACGCACGCAGAACGTGACTTTTGTGTCCCGTATTTGACGAGCAGGCAGAGCCGCTTGAGACGAAGATGCCGTCAAGCGAGAGACGGTGAAGCATGGTTTCGCTCTTGATATTCGGAAGCGTAACGCTTAAAACGTGCGGTGCGCTGTTCTTCGGGAGATTGAGCTTTACGCCTGCGAAGCGTGTTTCGTCACAAAGGCGTTCGATGATATATTCGCGCAGGCTTGCCTTGTTTTTTGCGTAAACCTCACGCATGAGAGAAACGCTTTTGACTGCCGCACCGAAGCCGACAATACCGAGCAGATTTTCTGTTCCCGAGCGCATACCCGATTCCTGACCGCCGCCGTAAATTATCGGAACGATACGACGTTTCTTTAACATATCGGCAGTGACATAAAGTGCACCGACACCCTTCGGACCGCCGATCTTATGTGCACTGAGCGAGATCATGTCAGCTCCGAGCGAACGTTCGGTAAACGGGATGTTCATGTAGCCCTGAACGCAGTCTGTGTGAACGAGTACATCGGGATTTACACGCTTTACGATATCCGATATGCGTTTAATGTCATAAACCGCGCCCGTGTCGTTATTTACAAGCATGAAGCTGACGAGGACGGTACTCTCGTCGACCTCGCGTGCGATCATGTCATAATCGGGTTCGCCGCCGACTGTCGGGATTCGCACGACATTGAATTCGTTACGCTCAAGAAATGCGGCAGGCTCCATTATTGCAGGATGTTCACTGTCGGAGATGATGATCTTTTTCTTGTTGTAACCCTTTGCCGACATAGTTCCGAGCAGGGCAAGGTTATCAGCTTCTGTGCCGCTTGCCGTGAAGATAAGCTGTTTTTCGGTGAGCTTGGTGACATTTCTCACGCCGAGAGAGGTGAGAATTGCACGTCTTGAATCGGAAACTAACTTTTCAGCCTCAACTCCCATTGTGTGAAGCGAGGAGGGATTACCGTAAAAGCTCATCGCCGAGCACATAGCCTCTTTTGCCTCGGAACAGAGCGGTGTTGTGGCGCAGTTGTCGAAATAAATTTTATCCATTATCAGTTGAATGTGAAATAACCGAGTATTGCCTGGATATCTTCGGTGTGTTCTTCATATTTTTCGGAAAAGGCAGTGTATGTGAAGGTGTAGAAATAGCCCTCGTGAAGCGCAATGATCTGTCTTTGTGTGTACGTTTCATCTGCCATTGTTCCAGTGTAAATGTATTCCTTTGCTATAACGCCGTCGAGCTTGGTTTCCACTCCGTTGCATATATATTCGAAATCGGTGAAAGCGGCTTTGAGTGTCGGCTCGTTGGCTGCCCAGAGTGCATCAATTGTTGTGATGTCACTTTTCACTTCACAAACGGTGACCGAGACGTTCGAGCGGTCATTTGCGTCATATGCCGATGTAACGCCGGTTGAAGTGTTGAGAACCCATTCATCGGGCACGAAAAGGTCATAGGCGTGTCCGTCTGCGGAGATTTCCTTGAAGCCCATTATTTCGGTTGTTTCCTCACCGCATCCGGAGAACAGTGATGCCGCAAGCAGTACGGCCGCAAGCAGTGATGCTTTTTTAAGCTTTTTCATTATGATACCTCGTAAAAATTATTATCATGATGTTATTATACAACGTGCCGACGATAATGTCAACACGATTTTATGAATAGATTGAACAGTATTTGTAAAAATGTGTGCACATTTTGCTCCAATCTAACTTCAGCCGCGTCAGCGGCGTTGCAACAGCGAAAGAAACAATGAAGCCACTGAGCCGCCGATGAAATGGGCGGCGGGCAAACGGTCACAGCAAACAAAGCGAATCCGGAGCCGTCAGGCGGAGTTGAGCGCGGCTCGAGCACAGCCAAGGAGGGCGGAGGGAGCTCGAGGGGGGTAGGAACCTGCGGCGAGCTGGGTCCTGTTCCCCTCGAACTTACGAGAAGTTCGAAGCGCAATACAACGAGATTTAATGTATATTTGCATTGCGAGATAAAAGTTACTTTTGCGCCCAAAAGTC
>JAFTTS010000093.1 GCA_017466685.1 Clostridia bacterium | reverse complement strand
CGAAGCCTGCCTTGTATGAAAGAGGCGCAATGTTACCGTCCTCGTCTGCCCATTCGTCCATCATGTAGAACTTGACGTTGCGGCAGTTTGTGCCGAGCTGACGGAGAATATACGCAGCCTTGCGGTACTCGGGACCGGGATTCGGCATGATCATGATGCACTTCTTATCATATCTGTCAGAATCAACGATTCTCTTTACGATGTCAGCAACGATAAGAGTTTCAATGTCATCGTCCTTAACAAGGTGAAGCGTCATAGAATCCGCATTCGGATGCTTCTTGCCATCCATTGCAGCAATATCTTCATATGTTATCTTGCGTACGCGCTCGAGATCCTCCTGATCCTTGAAGGGATAAAAGTCTGCGGGCTTGAATGTGAAGTTATCATTTCCGTAAATCATAATTCTTTCTCCTTTTTTGCCCCAAATGAAAGGGCATGATATTTTTTGAATTTGTACCGCCCGTATGGCAGATGGTACAGTGACTTTATTTAATATTAATACTGGAAGAAGTAGTCGGGCTTAATAGTCGCCGCAGCCAATTTGCTCATGTATACGTGAGTGGGCTTATCGCGAAGCTGAAGGATCGACGCGGGAACCTCCTGGCTCGGCTTTCCGAAGATGCAAAGACGGGATGTGAGTCTCTGCCACGAAACGTGTGTGCCTGCTGTGGTAAGCGAATGAGAGTCGATAACCTCTTTTGCCTTCATCGCATCTCTCGGACCCATCATAGCACCCTTCGGCGGAACCTTTGCAATATCACCGGAGCAACCGAACGAACCGTGGAGGGAGTTCTGAGCGATAGTCAGCGGATGGAGGCTTGCAACCTTTGCGCCCTGCTCAAGATATTCTTCCATTGTCGGCTTGAACCAGTCGTCAACGGGATCGATGAATGCAAGGTGACCGGGCCAACCGGGACCTGCGTAAACAACGTCAGCCTCACCGTCCTGCTCGAGCATCTTGGAGTAGTCGGGAGTGATCTTGTTGCTGTGGTAGATAAAGTTTTCTTCCTTGAAGCCGAGATCGAGAATATTCGCAACCATAAAGCGGTAGAAAGCGTTACCGAAGCCCTGCTTATAGGAAAGCGGAGCGATGTTGCCGTCCTCGTCTGCCCACTCGTCCATCATGTAGAACTTGACGTTGCGGCAGTTTACATTCAGCTTTTTAAGCATATATGATACCTGAAGATAACCGGGGTTGGGATTCGGCATGATCATTACGCACTTCTTGTCATATCTGTCGGAATCGATAATACGCTTTACCATATCGGTAACGAAGTACATTTCCTGCTCTCCGGGTTCGGGAAGATGAATGTGCATTGTGGGAGAGGTGGGATGCTTGCCGTTCATTGCGACGATATCCTCGTATGTGATGGCACGCACGCGATTGATTTCGTCGATATCCTTAAAGGGATAGAAATCTGCGGGTTTGAATTTGAAGTTGTCGGGGCCGTTAATCATTGTAGTGATCCTCCTTAAAATTATTTAATTTTCTCGACTGTATCGAGTATTTTCTCAACTACGTGCTGACCGAATTTTTCAGCGATGACTGATGTGTCGGTCTCGTAACCGCCGTAGGTAAGTGCTTCGGGAGTGTGAACATAACCGGGCAGACAGCCGTTTGTGGTCTCATTAAAAATAACCATGCCGAAGCCTGCCATTGCCTTAACATAAAGCGCATATTCAACGAACATTTCGCCGGGAACACCGACCACGCAAAGTCCGCTGAGGTTGAACGCCTGAATCTCAATAGGACTCTCATCCTCATATCTGTCGAGCTTTTCGCCGTTCTTTATCATACGCGCATACGAAAGCTTATTCTCCGAGCCGAGGCACTTGAGGTTAGCGTTCTGCCAAAGCAGATATTCCTCACGCTTCTCCGACTTGCCATACTTTGCGTAAAGCTCCTTGTAAACAGCGGTATCATGTTCAACCTGCTTTTCGAGAAGCTCGATAGGACCGAAATCGCGAAGCTCAATCGCCATTGTTGCAGATGCGGTCTTGATTTCGATATCGGAGAGCCACTTCATCTTTGCGATAGCCTCGCAGGCAGCCTTACCGATGGCACGTCCGACACGCTCTGCCTCGTCAAAGCTTTCACCGTTGCGGTAATAGCGGCTCGACTGATTGCCCGATGCTCCCTGACCGAAGCCGGAAAGTGCCGTGGGATATGTTTCTTCAATCTGCATCTTAACGTATGCCGGATAGTCGGCAGTACAGTTATTTTCCCACTCATGGATGAATGTCGGGTGAAGTGCATAGTTTACAAGCACGCCACGAACATTGTCAGAACCATCCTTTATCGCCATAACGGAAACAAGCGGATCATGTGGGCCGCCGGGCATACGACGGTTACCGCCAACACCCTGCTCTGCACCGCAAAGAGCCACGTTGTATGCAAATTCGCCGTCGAAAGCGGTATTTTTTGCTTCGGCGATGACGTCTGCGATCTTTACGATAATGTCTTCAACATAAGCGTCACGCTTAGGTTCAGCGGTTTCGGGATCGTCGTCTGCCACTATTTTATATGTACGTGGGCCGGAATGGGTGTGTGTACAGGTGATCATGATGTTCTCGCCCTTGATACCGCATTTCTCCTCGGCAAGCTCACGCACCTTCATAACGTAAGGCTTCGAGAAATAAAGCAGATCAAGCGTTACCATTGCAACGGCATTCTCACCGTTATCGAGATACATACAAGCGGCATAAAGCGGATCGTGTGCACCTGTGTTAAATCTGTCATAATGCGGATATCCCATAAGGGAAAGCCCTGTCGGGGGAGTGATATCCACTCTTGCAAATCCTGTTTTCATCATAACTCTTTTCTCTTTTCTTAATAAAGTTTATTTAACGCGCTCGGTGAGCTCGAGAACAGTCTTTACAACTTTGCGTCCAAAGCCGGGAGCAAGCATCGAGGTGTCTGTTTCGTAGCCGCCGGTAACGATGGATTCGGGAGTGTACATATAGCCGGGAAGGTCACCGTTGGTAAGCTCGTTAACAACAACCATGCCAAAGCCTGCCATTGCCTTTATGTAAAGTCCGTACTCAACAAACGCTTCACCCGGGAAGCCGACAACGCAAACGCCGCCGAGGTTGAACACCTGAATTTCCGCAGGATTCTCATCCTCCAGCATTTCGATCTTAACGCCCTTGTTCTGCAGCTTTACATAACCGAGCTGATTTTCCGAGCCGAGGCACTTTAAGTTAGCGTTCTGCCAGAGATAGTATTCGTCGCGGTTTGTGGACTGACCGTACTTTGCGTAAAGCTCCTTGTAAACCGCAGTATCGTGCTCAACCTGCTTTATGAGCTCTTCCTCTGTACCGAAGCTGCGAAGATCGATCTCAATTTCTGTCGAAGCAGTCTTGATCTCGATATCATCAAGCCAGTTTGCCTTTTCGATAACGGTGTTAGCAGCCTTACCGAGTGCACGTCCGACACGCTCTGCCTCGTCGTAGCTTTCACCCTGACGGTAGTAACGGCTGGACTGGTTACCCGAACAGCCCTGCGAGAAGCCCGTGAGAGCATCCTTATAAACCTCCTCGATCTGCATCTTGAGGTAGCAAGGATAGTCTGCAGTACAAACAGTGCTCCACTCGTGAATGAATGTCGGATGGAGAGTATAGTTTACAAGTGCACCGCGAACAACGTCGTTTTTATCCTTAACAGCCATAACGGAAACAAGCGGATCGTGAGGGCCGCCGGGCATACGACGGTTACCGCCAACACCCGATTCAGCACCGCAGATCGCAGTACCGTAAGCGAAATAACCCTCAACTGCGTTTGCCTTTGCATCGCAAATAAGATCAACAAGCTTTGCAATAACGCTGTTGATGTAATCCATCGGCTGTTTTCTGCCCTTTTCGAGATCCTCAACATCAATGAAGCCCGATGCTGCAGGACCCGAGTGAGTGTGCGAGCAGCTGAACATGATATTTACGCCCTTGATACCGCACTTTTCCTCAGCCTTACGGCGAACCTCTGCCGCATATATCTTCGAGAAGAAAAGCAGGTCAAGCGTGATCATTGCAACAGCATTTTTGCCGTTGTCAAGATACATACAAGCCGCATAGAGCGGATCGTGTGCGCCTGTGTTGTTTCTCGGATAATGAGGATAGCCCTCAAGCTCAATACCCAGCGGAGGGGTAATATCAACTCTTGTCCTTCCAACCTTTAACATAACAGTAACTCCTTTATTTTATAAATTCGCCTTTCAGCATAACATTTTCTACATTAAATCCATCATCGACAATAACGATATCGGCTCTCTTACCAACCGCGATACTGCCAAGCTCATTACCCATACCGATAGCTCTTGCAGGGTTACGCGACGCCATAAGGAACGCATCGTTTACACTGCATCCGATATGCTTCATAACATTGGCACAAGCCTTATCGAGGGTAAGCTTGCTTCCGCAAAGTCCGCCGCTCGGATCAAACTGCAGGTCGGTAATATGCGCAAACTCCGGAGGTGTCGGCTCATCGCTGACATAGCTGTCGGAAATAAGCACCACCTTGTCAATGCCCTTAACGAAAATGATAAACTCCTGCATATCCGGTGCAACGTGGATTGCCTGTGAATCACAGATCATCTCGCAGTAAATGTCCTTGTCCATAAGACAAGCCTCGTCGGGACCGCAGCTTCTTGTTCCTGCCGATGCAGGTGTAACACGACCGGTTGCGTCCATGCAGTGTGTCTGCAAACCGATACCGTACTTCTTGAGTGCCTTAACCTGTGCAGGTGTCGCTTCACTGTGACCGACGGCGATAACCGCATCGGGATTAACGAGCTTTACCTTCGTGAGGAACGGCTCAAGTCCGGGACGCTCGGGAGCAATCGCCCATACCTTTGCGTGCTTACCTGCCGCCTCAACAACCTCGTTATAATCCTCGGCTTTGATCTCGCCTCTCCACTTGTTGTTTTCAAGCTGAGCACCGTACTTCGGGTTCATGTAAGGGCCTTCCATATAGAAGCCGCCGATGGCATTACCGGCCATACCCTGTCCCATTGCCGCTTTTACTCGCTCGATCGAAGCAAGAAATTCTGCCTTTGTGAGATCGTAGTAAAGCGTCGGGAGAACGGTTGTTTCACCGTGTGAGAGGAAAAACTCTGCTGCGGCAAGCGGATCCGCATAGAAGAAGTGACCGTTTCCGCCGTGAACGTGAATATCAATAAATCCGGGTCCGACATATGCGCCCTTTGCATCGTAAACCGAAGCACCTTCGGGAATCTTCACTTCGTTGGCAGCTCCAACCGCCGTAATTCTGTCACCGTCGATTAAGACAACGCCGTTTTCGATAACCTCATATTCAAGCACAACACGTGCATTTTTTATTGCTGTCATCGTCTGTATCACTCCTTACCCCAAAGCTTTGCCACGATTTGCTTGTATTTGCCGTATTTCTTCTCGTATGCCGCAGTACGCTCCGAGGGATTGTATACCCCCGCAGTTTCAAGCGGAGGAATATCATCACCCACAGCCTGTGCTGCCAGTCTTGCCGCACCTGCTCCTGCCGCTTCAATGACGGTCGGAACTTTTAATTGCATTCCCGTTGCATCGGCAATTATCTGCGACCAGAGCTGACTCTTTGCTCCGCCGCCGAGAAGTATCAGTGTGTGTATATTACCGTAAGCTTCCATCTTTTCAAGAATGACACGCATCTGGAAAGCAACGCCCTCCATAACCGCCAGCGCAAAATCACCTCTCTGCGAAGCGAGGTTTACGCCGTAAAAGCAGCCTTCTTCGGAAACTATATTCTCCTCATCCGAGCTTCCTGTCATATAAGGAATGAAGATGACCGAGCTTCCGCGCTCACGTGCCTCCTCTGCTTCCTTGTCGATGGTAACGTAATCTTCATCTTTAAACATCAGATCTCTTGTGAAACGCAGACAAGTACCTGCCGTACCGATAGTACCCTCTGTAACGAAAGCACCCGGCTTAACATAACCGCACCAGCCAACACCGGTGTTTATCTCTGTCTTTGCCTCATTCCACAGCTTTGTGATTGCCGCCGCAGTGCCGAGCGAAATGGTCATAACGCCATCACGTAAACCAACACCGTGCGCCGCACATTTCTGATCCTGTGCACCCACGCCGACCACGCAGTCCTCTGAAAGTCCGAGCTTCTTTGCAACCTTGGGAAGAACCTTTCCTGCAGATTCTCCGCCAAAAGCAAGACTCGGCAGTTTCTCTTCTTCAATGCCGTAAAAATCGAGTATCTCTCGACTCCAGCACAAATTCTTAAGGTCGTACATGAGTGTTCCCGAAGCCATACTGTGGTCTGTAACGCAGTTACCGGTGAACTTTGCAATGAGGAAATCCATCGGCATGAGGAATTTCCATGCACCGTTAAATATTTCCGGCTCATACTTTTTCCACCAAAGCAGCTTGGGGAGTGTGTAATCGGGTTCAATATTTTTACCCGTCAGTTTAAAAATCTTATCTCTTCCGAAATCTTTTTCGATCTGCTCCGCTTCTTGTTCTGCTCTGACGTCAAGCCAGTTTATAGCATTGCAAAGCGGCTTCAGATCACGGTCAACCGGAACGACCGTTATACCCTGGGAGCTTATCGAGATGCTCTTTATTTCCTTTGCGGATATACCCGCCTTTGAAATGGCACGCTCGGCAGTTCGCAGAGTCAGCTCCCACCAAAGCTCCGCATCCTGCTCTGTCCATTTTTCTCTGGGCGTTATCAGCCCGTATTCCTCATATGAGGCAGCCAGCTGACACAGCTTTTCATCAAACAGAATACTGCGGCAGCCTGTTGTACCTAAATCGATTGCCAAATAAATCGACACAGCCGTTACCTCTTTTCACGTGTAAATGCTCAAAATCTTCAAAAAGTGTACAAGTCCCGCGGCAGGAATATCAAACACCGCCGCGAAACCCATACCCATCTGTACCGCTCCTCGGGGAGCAATACTATATAGACTCTTCTTTTCCTAAAAATTTCTTCCGTTTTTTCTAAAATTCTTTCTTCCGGTTTTGTAAAAGTGTTACGAGCCTTTATCCCTTAAGCTCGCCGATGCGGATAAGCTCCGCTTTGACATTCGCGATTGCAGTTTCCGTTACGGGACTGTTATAGTCCTGCGAGAAATCACCGTCGTAACCGAGCATATTCATGGCAGCGGTGAACGATGGCATAAGATCGTTCGCAAGAAAACAGTCACGAAGGCCTGTGATATTGTCAAGGCAAGCAGCGGCAGTGACATAATCGCCGGCTTCCATCGCCTCAACCATCTTACCCGAATTGTACGGAGTGCAGGCAAACATACCGTCAAGGCAGTTGTCAAGTCCCCACTTATATGCAATATCGCACATATCGAGTCCCGAATAAACCATAATGAAGTCCTTCGGAACATTCGGATTTAACTTGAGCTTTCTGAACATAACCGTATCTGCAGATTTGATACCTGCGAGGTTCGGTACGGTTTCAATAAGCTCGAGCACCATGTCATAAGTGATTCTTGCCTGTGTTACAGGAGGCAGGTCATAAAGCAGTATCTTATGCTTTGTCAGTGCCGCAACACCGCGGAAAAAGTTGATTGTCTGCTGTCTGTTTGGCACAGCGTAGAAAGGCATGGTGAAAACGAGTCCGTCAATGTCAAGCTCCTCAAGAGCGGCGATTCTTCTTTTAACTCTTGCAACAGAGGTGTCCATTGCTCCGATAAAGAGCGGAACACGTCCCTTGACTGCTTCGACGGCGACCTTTGCGACTTCGGGATAAACATCGTCGCGGATAAACGCCTCTTGTCCCATGCTTCCCATACAGAGAAGTCCGACGGCACCTGCGTTTATCTGGTCATCAATATGTTTTTTAAGACTGTCGGCAACAAGGCAACCATCTTTATCGAGAGGAGTACCGAGTGCCGGAACAAAACCGGATTTCATTTTATGTATCTCCCTTACAGATTATCTCTTGAGCTGGAGATCATAGTGAGGATCGTATGCCTTTTCCTCGTCGGTGAACTTATGGAGAGTGTTGATAACCTCACCGTTGTTCCACTTGCGATCCTCGACATCGTCGGTTGTACCCATAACGGTTACGTTAAGCTGACGACGACGTGCACGTACGTGGTCCCAGTCAACAAAGTAGATGTGAGCGAACTCACCACCGTCAAGAACACCGTCCTTGATAGTCATGGACTCGCTTCGGCCGAAGAATACGGAACGGAGGTGACCGTCGGTGTTCATGGATGTGAAGTCGCCGGGCTCGTTTACGTATCTGCCGAACTGAGCGTGGATCGGTCCGGGATGACGGTAATCACCCTCGTCAACGTAGTCGGGGATCATCTTGCGCATGATGTCGAGAAGGTCATGCTGGAGATACTCGAGATCGAAGCTGTCGATATCGTGCGAGCATTCCTGAATCATAACCGAGCAGGTAGTGTGGTGAGAAGCGAGGCAAACAGTACCGTTCTTGATACCGGAAGCCTTAACGATCTCGATAACTTCCTTCGAAACATCGTGGAAGGTGGGGATCCAGCCGCGAGACTGAAGCTCAAGCTCTTTTTGATAAACCTTAAATTCCATTTTTAATTTCCTCCTGAAAATATATTATTTTTAATGGATAACTTATTTATTGCGCTCGTCCCAAGCACGGCGTACAGCGGCGATCATTTCATCAACCATAGCTGCACGGTCTGCCGCCTTTGCGACCCCCGAGGACGAACCGGTTGCATCTGCACCTGCGATAATGGTGTTATAAACATCCTCGCCGTTTGCGATGCCTGCCGCGGTGAGAACGAGAATACCCTCGTCAACATCCTTAACCGACTTTGTTGCGGCCGAAACATATTCAGGTCCAACGCTGACACCTGTACCGATAAGCTCGGAAGGCTCGGCAACGATAATATCAGGCTTAAGAGTTGCGATCTTGCTTGCATCTGCAAGAGAATCGGCACAAACGATGGTGGTAAGACCAACCTCATCTGCTCTCTTGATGGTTTCGCCGAGAACGTCAAACTCAAGCGGCTTTTCGCAGTGATTGAGCATAACGCCCTCTGCACCTGCGGCAACAAGCGACTCGGGAAGGATGTCTGCAAGTCCGCGTCCGGGATAGATGGGATCCATGTGGGGCGCGAAAACATGGATATTTTTTGTTGCTTCACTGACACGTCTGATATCAACAACGGGAGTCGTGAAGATAATGTCAACGCCGTATTTTTCGCTTGCGGCGTCTGCAGCCTTTGCCAGCTCGAGAATGTCGTCACCGTAAAGATAAGACTTCGGTCCGATCTCGAAGAAAGGTGCTGTGATCTTTCGCTTATTCTGCAAAATAATCCCTTCTTTCTATATAATACTATACAAGAAAATTATACCTTAAATTGACCTCAATGTCAACGATATTTTCAATTTTTTTACCATTTTCTAACCAAATCAAAATTTTACACAAACATACCGCCGATTTATTGTCTATTTTGCGAATTGATTTTTTCAAAGAAAAATGATATTATCTAAATAGAAAATTTTTATACAAAGAGAGGTATAGAAAAATGATAAGTGGAAACGCACTCAAAGCGGCAAAAAACGCATACGATATCGAAGCTGCCTGCATTAACGAAATGAAGGAATATTTCGACGATGAAGCCTTCTCAAAGGCGGTCGAGCTTCTCTCAAAAGCAGAACGCATCGGTGCGGCAGGCTGTGGACATTCGGGCATTATCTGCCAGCACTTTGCGCATCTTATGTGCTGCATCGAGCGTCCCGCACGCTTTATTTCCCCTGCCGAGGCGGTACACGGCGCAACAGGTTATCTCCAGAAGGGTGACGTTATGATATTCGCTTCCCGTGGAGGTAAAACAAAAGAGCTTCTGCCGATTCTCGATATCTGCAAGGCAAAGGAAGTAAAGGTGATTTCGATAACCGAAAACCTCGAATCTCCTCTTGCTCTCGGTGCGGATGTTGTATTAAAACAGCACGTAAACCGCGAAACCGATAAGTGGAACGCACAGGGCACGACCTCAACCACCGCACTCTGCATGATATTCCATGCACTCCAGGCGGCTGTTATCGAGGAAACCGGCTATCAGGCTGAACAGTTTGCGCTCATTCATCCGGGCGGAGCTGTTGGTGAGCGTCTTAACAAAAAGAGTCTTTAATTTTTGGGGGGTGGGTTCAATGGCTGACAGTAAACTGAAAATTGATATTCGCAGAAATGCCATTCTCGAAGCACTGCGACGTGACGGAAAGGTATATGTGACACAACTCAGCGAATCTCTTGGCGTCACCCCTGTTACAATAAGAAACGACCTTGACACCCTGGAGCGTGACGGGTATCTCATCAGAATGAGCGGCGGTGCTGTTTATTCTAACCGAAGCTCGGAAAAAGCAGAGAGTTCCTCAAACAGTGCTGTTTCCTGTCAAAAGGAAAAGGAAGCCATCGCAAAAACGATCTCGCGAATGATCAAGGACGGTGACACGCTCTTTATCAATTCCGGAACAACAACGCAGTTCATCGCTACGGAACTAAAGGGTTTGACCAATCTCAATATCGTCACAAATTCGCTCTCCGTTGCAATGACACTCGGCGGCGTTGCATCCTTTCGCGTGATACTCCTCGGCGGAGAGATAAACTCGCAGTACGCCTTTACATACGGTGCAGATGCGCAGGAAAAGCTCTCACATTACCACGCAGACTGGGCAATTTTAGCGGTTGACGGAATCGGAGCCGTGAACGGTATAACAACTCATCACGCAGAGGAAGCCGTACTCGACCGAATGATGATCAACAGTGCCGCAAATGTGATAATCGCCGCCGATCACACAAAAATCGGACGCACAGGTTTCTTGCGTGTTTGTGACTGTTCAGAGGGCATCACGCTCGTAACCGATAACTCCGAAATCACCTCGGAGCTCAAGGAGCTTACAGCAAGCGGTATAAACGTCGTCATGGCGTAATCGGAAAATAAAAAAGTCTCCCGACAGTTCAAAAAATCGTCGGGAGATTTAATTTTAATTAAAGCCTATAAACATCCATGCAATCAGACAGAAAAGCAAGAATATTACAGCTACGACGGGAATGATCACAAGATATGCCGAGAAAATCATCGCCGGTACATCTTTTTTCTCAACTCCGCCTGCCGCATCAAGCTCTTCGAGGAGCTTTTTTTCTTTTCCACGTCCGGTTTGCGAAAGAATTTTGAAAAGAGTGCCATACGGTCACTGACCTTTCACTTGCGTTTTTTCATTCATCTTAAAGAGATAGTTGCCGTTTTCGTCAACCTTTTTCTCCGGGAAATGACAAGCAACAAAGTGTCCCGGCTCAATTTCCACATAAGGCGGCGGTACACGCTTACACTTATCGCAAGCCATGTAACAGCGAGTGTGGAACTTACAGCCATCCGGCGGCTTGATCGGGCTCGGGATGTTACCCTCAAGAATGATACGTTCCTTCTTAAGGCTGTCTGCATCTGTAGTCGGAATCGACGAGATGAGAGCAACCGTGTAAGGATGACGGGGATCGTTGAACACTGTTTCCGAATCTCCAAGCTCAACAATATTTCCGAGGTACATAACGCCGATACGGTCTGAAATATAGCGTACAACGGAAAGGTCATGCGAGATGAAAAGATAAGTAAGATTTTCGCGTTCCTTTAATTCCTCAAGAAGATTGATGATCTGCGACTGGATCGAAACGTCAAGCGCAGATACACACTCGTCACAAACAACGAACTGCGGATTAACGGCAAGTGCACGTGCGATACAGATTCTCTGACGCTGACCGCCCGAGAACTGATGCGGATAACGGTGGAGCATATAATCCTGAAGTCCGCACTGACGCATAATGTCAAGAATATATTCCTTCATCGCCGCAGAACCGTGCTTGAAGAACCCATGAGTAACAAGTCCCTCCTCGATGATCTGACCGATAGTCATACGGGGATTGAGCGAGGAATACGGGTCCTGGAAGATGATCTGTATATCCTTACGGAGTATACGCATTTCGGGATATGTGAGACGGCTTAAGTCAATACCATCATCGAGCATAGCCTCATACTGAGCGAACAATTCATTGCCTGCATACTTTGCCTTAAGAGCATTAATAGCAGCAATATCGGCTTCAAGAACCTTTTCCTCGCGGGAAATGAGTTCTCTTAAAGTCTTGATCTGCATTGAATACTTAACAATTCTGCGTCTTGCCTTTTCTCTTTTCGCATTCTTTGCTTCAGTATTCTCAGCAGTTGTTTCGTAGAATTTGATCTCTGCCTCTGCAGCGGCTATACGCTTTTTGAGCTTTGCAATACGAACGTCTGTTGCATACTTTCTGAGAAGTGCATCAGCACCCTGTCTGCACTCATCTTCACCGAGAGCAGCAAAGCCACCAAGGATCTTGACAACATTCTGGAAAGCAGTTTCCGTTTCAGCCTTTGCAAGGTTCATTTGCTGAATCTGGAAAAATGTCGCATCTGCGCCTGCAACTTCACAAACCTTTGAGAGCTGTTCTGCCTTTGTTTGCAGTTTTTTAAATTCAGCACTCATCTTGGAAACATTTTTGAGAGTTTTTGCAACATATTTCGGAGCAAAGTCCGTGAGCGTACGTCCGTAGTAAAGAGTGTTGCCGGCCGTTTGCGGATAGAGCTGGAGAAGTGTTCTTCCGAGCGTCGATTTTCCGCATCCGGACTCGCCGACAAGACCAAACGTTTCGCCCTTGTGAATATCGATCGTTATCTCCTCATTTGCGCGTACATAAAGCTGTTCCTTCTGGAAAATGCTTGATTTCGCAATGGGGAAATATTTTTTAAGATTCGTGATTGATAAGAGCTTTTCTGTGTTCGGCACCGGTTCTTACCTCCTTTTCGGAATAGAAGCAACGCACCTTTTGTCCGGGTGCAACCTCGTGAAGCGCAGGCTCCTCATCAAGGCATTTCTGCGTAGCATATTTACATCTGGGAGCAAACTTGCATCCCTTGGGAAGTGCGAGAGGATGCGGAACAGCGCCCGGAATCGGTTCAAGCTTATCCGTGATATTATCCATACGCGGGATACTGTGCATAAGTCCCTCAGTGTAAGGATGACTCATATCACAGTCGGCAAATATCGTGCTTGCAGAGGTCTGCTCAACAACCTGTCCGCAGTACATAACAACAACGTCATCCGCCATTTCGTTTATAACACCGAGGTCATGTGTGATGAATATGATCGATGTACCGTTTTCCTTCTGAAGCTCGTTCATGAGACGAAGGATCTGCGCCTGAATGGTAACGTCAAGAGCGGTCGTCGGCTCGTCTGCAATAAGTATCTTCGGCTTGCAGGCAAGTGCCATCGCGATCATTACACGCTGACGCATACCGCCCGAAAGCTGATGAGGATACTGACGCATAACAGCCTCGGGATTCGGGATCTGCACTGCATAAAGCATCTCGCAAACCTTTTTCTTAGCCTGCTCTTTTGTTAAATGCTGGTGGATCATAAAGGGTTCACTGAGCTGTCTCTGAATAGTGAAAACAGGGTTGAGAGAGGTCATCGGCTCCTGGAAGATAACCGATATTTTGTTTCCGCGGATATCGTACATCTGCTGCTGTGAGAGCTTTGTAAGATCAATTCCGTCAAAAATTATCTCTCCGCCTGCGATATATCCGTTTCCGTCAAGAAGCTTCAGAATACTCATCGCCGAAACGGATTTTCCCGAGCCAGACTCACCAACGATACCGATGGTACGTCCCGGCTCAAGGGAATATGAAACGTCATTAACTGCTTTAACAGTACCTTTTCTTGTTTTAAAATAAGTATGAAGGTTTTTTACTTCAAGTAATGGCATGATAATTACCTCCTATCTTACTTTTCCTGGCTGCTCTTGGGGTCAAGAACATCACGCAGTGTGTCGCCGATGATATTGATGCTGATCGTTGCGATCGAGAGGAATATCGGCGGGAAGAGCCACTGCCACCAGTAATTCTGAATAACGATACTGTTATTTGCTCCATTGAGCATATTACCCCATGTCGGCTGAGGAAGCTGAACGCCGAAGCCCAGATACGACAGTGAGGATTCTGTAAGCAGACAGCCCGCAAAATCGAGCGTCATGCTGACGAGGATAACCGAAATAATATTCGGAAGGATATGCTTGAATGCAATGCGCGATTCTTTAACACCCATTGCCTTTGCAGCGATTACAAATTCCTTTTCACGCTCGGCAAGCACCTGTGCGCGGATCATTCTCGCAAGACCTGTCCAGCTGAGAAGTCCCAAAATAACCATGATGATAAAGATACGCGTATTTTCATCAATCGAGTAATTACGAATGATAAACGAGAGCATCATCGCAAACGGCAGGAACGGAATCGCCGAGAAGATTTCGGTAATACGCATGAGAAGCATATCAACCCATCCGCCGAAATATCCCGAAAGACATCCGATGATTATCGCGATAATGGATGAAACGATAACCGCCACAGCACCGATAGTCATAGTCATTTTACCGCCGTGAACAATACGTGTGAAGGTGTCACGGCCCTTGTTATCGGTACCGAAAAGATAACCGCGCAGACCTGCCTTTGCAGTAAGCTCATCGTCTTCATTGACTGCATACGACTGCTTTGAGCCTGTGAAAATATCATCGGCATCCTTACCGCTTATCTTTGTCTGACCGTCGGAATTATATCCCCATGCATAAACCTTACCGGTATCGGTAAGACCGAGAATATGCTGTGAACCGCCGACGAGCTTTATATACTTTCCTTCTTCGGGAAGAACGATCTTATCTTCGCCGTAGCTCGAGGTTCCGAAAATGAGTACCTCACCCTCGTCAGTCAGGAACGCCATACTATCCTTGGTTGCCGTAACATCGACAACGTTTGATTTTTTAAGGTAATCGCCAACGCTTTCAACCTTACCCTGCGTCGAGGAAATTGCAGACTGCTTGAAGAAGAAGTTTGCCTTGCCGCCCGATACAGAGCCGTCATCCTTCATGACAACGATTCTGTAGTTTGTCATTGCAACCTTGGCAATATCGCCACTCTGCTTTTCCGCGAGTGTTTTCATATTGTCATAGTTACGTGCGTTACCCCACATATAAGCGTGACCGTCGATAACAAGTGCAGTCGCCTGATAACCGCATACAAGCTGTTCGATCTTCGAGGTGTCGGGAATCTTATAATAGTCTCCGTCCTTCTCAAAGCCCGCTTCGGAAAGAACACGGTCCATCGAGATATAACCGTCCGCCTCGTTTGCAGCACCGTACTGACCGTTATTCTTGTTACCCCAGCCGACAATGTGACCGTCTGTTGTGATAGCAATAATATGGTCGAAACCGGCAGAAGCCATGAGCACGTTGCCTTCCTCAATGATATCGGGGAATTTTGAGTAATCAAGCTTCGTCAGAGCGTCCTTGGTGTAACCCCACATATAGAGGGTGTTATCATTGCTGACGCCGACCGTAAAGTTTGAACAGCCATTAATATCGCGTATATTTCCTTTAAGTCCCGAGGGAACGCTGAGCATTGAGAAATTGGGCGCAATGTTCGCCTGGAGATTATCGGTATAAGTAAGATGCATCGGGAAGAAATAAGGACCGATAAAAACGAAAAGGAAGAGCGAAAGAAGAACGATAAGTGCCGCAACGGCAAGCTTACGTCTGAAAAAGGCTTTTATCGCAAGCTTCGACGGGCTTTCAAGCTTTTCGACCTCAAGAACATCAAGCTCTTTACTTGCGCCGAAAAACATACGTCTGAACCAACGTCCGAGGGTTGAGAGGATGCCTTTTTTGTCATTTTGATTTTTAGCCATTTTCTCTCCCCCTTACTTATTGACACGAACACGCGGATCAACAAATCCGTAAGCAATATCCGTGATAAGGTTTCCAAACAGTGAAATGATTATGTAGAACATCTGAAGCGCAAGCACAACCTCGTTATCACTTCTTGTAAGCGAATCGAAGTAAACTCGTCCGATACCGTTAAGCGCGAAGATATTCTCTATCATCAGCGATCCCGAGAAGATACCGAGGAACCAACCGATGACAAGTGTTACGATCGGAATAAGAGCGTTGCGCCATGCATGAGAATAGATAACAGCCTTTTCTTTAAGACCCTTCGCACGTGCTGTACGGATGCAGTCCATCGAAAGAGCCTCTATCATCGAAGCACGGACGTAACGTGTCATACCGCCGAGTGAACAGAAGGTCATAACTATAAGCGGCAGAGCGAAATGGTACATTCTATCCCAAAACCGTGCCCACGAACTCCAACCAATACTTCCGGCAGTTTGCATACCGGAGACGGGGAACCATCCGAGAACAACGGCAAATAGCCAAATGAATACGATAGCAATAATAAATGTAGGCAAGCTGTAACCGACAATCGTGCCCACCTGAACGCCAACGTCACGCTTGCTACCTCGGCGGACTGCGCAGAAGATACCCAAAGGAAGTGTAATTCCAAGGGCTAAGATGGTTGCAAAAATATTAATAAAAATGGTATTTTTCATAGGCTCTGCGAGCACCTCGGCAACAGGTTTGCCATAGAAAGATGACGTACCGAGATTTCCCTGCAGAATTCCGTTAAAGGAACCATCCGAATACGGATAGATTCCCAGCCAGCGCCCGTACCGTTCCAAAATATTACCGTCAAGACCGTATTTGGCTTTCCAATATTCATAACGGTCGTTGAAATCGAGGAGCTTATTTCCCTCTATTTCACTTTTAGCTGCTGCCGCCGCCTTATCAACGGGCAGCATATTGTATATCAGATAGATAAGCAAGGAGAGGATCAGGAATACCACTACGATATACAATATTCTCTTGATCACATATTTACCCATAGGCGACCTCCAAAACAAACGGGCTGCAATGCCCTACGATTTTCTTGAAATTAGATTAAAACAAATAAAAATTACTGTAAATAAACGAGTTTTTTAATTATACGGAATCGTCTTCGATCCCCGATTATCATTGTGAGGGGACGCCGCACAGTGTATGCACAGCGCCCCCCGTATTTACTTCAAATTTCCCGGACCGATTGCGGTATCCGGCCCGGAAATGAAACTACAAAGAAATTATAAATTATTCAGCGTAGTTTGCCCAGAAGTCAGCACCGTCCATAACGAATGCCATCTGGTAGTCATTGTACATATCGGGATTGATAGTCCAGTTGAAGGAGTAGTCATAAACAGCGCTGGTGAAGCCGGTTGCAAAGTTAACTGCGTTGAGCTTCGGAGTGCCGTTGTAGCCGTAACCTTCCATACGATAGAGCTCACCGTAAAGACCGGTTGCGAAGTCGGTCGAGGTGTATGTGATGTACATACCGATAGCGGTGGTAGCGTTCTCGTTAGCCTGCCATGCAGTGATAAGCTGGTCAGTAACCTCGTTAGGCTGTGTACCGTACCAGTTGATTGCGAGAGGCATATAGTAGTCTTCGCCAACCTGAACGGTCGCATATGCGTTATCGATTGTAGCGAAAGCCTTGTTCTCATCGTTGAGAGCATCGCCTTCGAGCTTCTTGTAACGGATGCCGCCAACTGCTGCATCATAAGCAGTACCGTCTGCGTTGTATACCCAGCCGTCTGCCTCAAGAACTGCAAGAGCGCTGTCCTTGCTGTATGCATACTCGTTGAGAAGGATCTCGTCTTCAACTGCCTTGTAAGCAGAGTAACCGGTGTAGTAAGGACCGTGTACAACTGCACCGTAACCGCCGGTGAAGGTCTGTGCGAACTCAGGACGGTTGATGGTGTACATGAT
>JAFTTS010000092.1 GCA_017466685.1 Clostridia bacterium | reverse complement strand
GCTTCGCGACGACAAAGCCGAGGTATATAGCAAGTCCACCGATACGAGGTGTCGGCTTTTTGTGCATCCGTCTTGAATCCTTCGGAACGTCGATAGCACCGATCTTATATGCAAGGACACTGACGGCAGGCGTTGAAGTGAACGCAACAAGTGCCGCAAGCGCCGTCGCAGCCAGTAAATATATTATTTCAGCCATTTGCATTGTTTTCTTCTCCTTACACCTGTTTTACAGATGCCACTTCACAAAACTTTTTAACCCAAATCAGAGCATTGAACGAACAGCATCGGCAAGATAACCGACACCCGTTATGATCTGCTCATCGGACGGAGTTGAATAATTGAGTCTGAAACACTGTGAGGGTGCCGAGGTGTCACAGTTGAACGCCTGACCGGGAACAACCGCCACCTTCTTTTCCATCGCCTTTTTAATGAATGCGCCCTGGTCAATGTTGTCGGGAAGCGTACACCAAAGGAAAAGTCCTCCCTCGGGACGTGTGTACTTCACGCAGTCGGGCATATTCTTGTCAAGTTCCGAGAGCATGAGGTTACACTTTCTTCTGTAAAGCGCACGGATACCCTCGATATGCTTGTCAATGTCACATTCGGCAATATAGCGGTGGCAAAGCATCTGGAAGAACTGATTCGTATGAACGTCCTCAACCTGCTTTGCAACGACCATCTTCGTTACAACCTCCTCGGGACCGCAGATGAAGCCGATACGCATACCTGCCGAAAGCACCTTGCTGTACGAACCGGAGTAAACCACCATATCGTCAGTATCGAGCGACTTGATCGTAGGTATTTCCTCGCCTGCGAAACGAAGCTCACCGTAAGGGTTGTCCTCAAGAATGATAATGTTGTATTTCTTCGCAAGTGCGAGCACCGCCTTACGCTTTTCGAGCGACATACAAGTGCCTGCAGGATTCTGGAATGTCGGAATAAGATAAAGTATCTTCGCACGCGGACAAGCCTTCATCGTCGCTTCAAGCTTATCAAGGTCAATACCGTCATCACCGAGCGGAACACCGACCGTTTCACATCCGCAGGAACGGAACGCATTAAGCGCACCGATAAAGCTCGGATTCTCGCAAATTACGGTGTCACCCTCGTCACACATAGTCTTGCAAAGAAGCTCAATTCCCTGCTGACCGCCCGAGGTGATTATAGTCATCTGACCGTCCTGTTTAATATTGAAGCGAGAGGAAAGTCTTGCCTTAACGTCCTCACGGAGTGCAGGATAACCCTCTGTTATTCCATACTGAAGCGCAACCGACGGCTCCTCTGCGAATATTTTTGCCGAAAGACGCGCAAGGTCATCAACGGGAAACGATTCGGGTGCGGGATTTCCTGCCGCAAAAGAGATTATTGTCGGATCGGAGAGCGCCTTAAAGATCTCACGGATCGCGGAGGGTTTGAGATTCTGCATTTTCTTTGATATTCTGTACTGCATGGTATTTTCCTTTCGATATATGTAAATGTTTCTCATTTTCGTATAAATATTATACTCCACCATACATTTTAACACATATATGCCTTTTTTTCAAGTATCTTCCCGAATTTAACTTGTAAATAAATTCGCAAAAAAATTCCGGAAGCTTGAAATGTTACCGTGAGTAAAGAATGCTTCGTAACAGATACACGGTTGTTGACAAAATGTTGTTCTATTGTTAAAAAAATATTTGTTCACGCAATACTCGGTAATATGTTAAATATGAATTAACAATCTAATCTTGAATTGCACAAAAAAATATGATATAATTCTTAATAATGCAACTAACATGAATCGGAGAATTTTAATATGGACGATATGGATTATTACGAATGGGAAGAAAGCAAAAAACGCTTCACACCCGGAAAGATAATCAAATTCTTTTTTAAGCTCATCGCCGCAATCGTCATCATCGGTACGTTTGTGCTCATCATCGGACGCGGACAACTTATGAAAATTCCAAAAGCATTCACGGGAATAACCTGGACAGAAAGCATCGTTGACGCTTATAACAAGGGCGAGCTTGATGCGGTTTATCAAACGCCTCACGAGAGCTTTGATACCAAGGGATATTATCATATATCGGACGTCGTACTCTCTAAATCGACAAACGAGGTTCAGCTTACCGTCCGCTATAATAAGCGCAGCACCATAAACACACTTATGGATTATTATTCGCTGACCGAGCGTCCGACGGGCGAGGTTTTCATTTATATCCTCTCCGACGATTCGGGTAATACATATACCGATTACACCGTCGCCGCATCGTCAAACAATCTTTACGAATTCAGACGTGTTATCTTCTCCGGCGTTGACCTTGAAACGACCGAAGGACTCTATCTTGATATATTCTACGGCGGACACGTTTCAACCGAATCAAAGATGTATGCAAGCTTTGTTGCTTACGACGGAGAAATGCAGGTCATCCACCATACACCGAGTGAGGATCTTGACGAGGATGATTTTTACAGACTTTCTGGCTTCAATCTCTCAAAAGGTGCCGGAACCGTCGGACTTACACTGCGTTATAACAGCGAAAACATCAAAAATACATTGTGCGAAAAGTACGGACTTTCCTCTCTGCCCGAAGATGTGGAGCTTTTCACATATACTCTCACGGATGATAACGGCAATGTTTACGAAGACTACAGTATATCCGCCTCAAGCGAGGATGCTTACGAATTCCGCAATCTGTCATTCTCGGGCGTTGACCTGACAGGCACGGAAACACTTTATCTCACCGTTTACTGCTCTGAAGAAGTAAATCCCGATACCCAGACCGAAGCAGGCTTCAAAATGTACATCGGCATACCGAACAACGAGGAGCTGACATTCAAAAAAGCCGGAAGCACCAAGCTTGTTTTCTCCGATGCACCCGATTACATCTCTGAACTTGAATAAAAAACAAATACGCAACAGTATAAGTTGTTATTGAAAGGAAAATATTATGACAACCAAGGAAAAGCTTGCCGCACTGCGCACACATATGCAAGCACGCGGTGTTGATATCCTGCTCATCACCTCCGACGATTATCATCAATCCGAATACGTCGGCGATTATTTCAAATCACGTGCATGGATCTCGGGCTTCACTGGCTCGGCAGGTACTCTTATTATAACAAAGGACGACGCGAAGCTCTTCACAGACGGACGTTACTATATCCAGGCAGAACGTCAGCTTGAAAATACTACAATCGGGCTTATGCGCTCAGGCAGTGAGGGTGTCCCGACTCCAACCGAATATATGCTCTCACTTTTAAATGATAAAGAATGTAATTATAAGGTTATCGCAACCGACGGTAAATGTGTCAGCGCTAAGGTTACGGATATGCTACGCGAAAAGCTTCCCGAGGGTACGTCACTCGTCTGTGACACTGATTTCCCGGGACTCATCTGGAATGACCGTCCCAAACTGCCGTCCTCGAACATATGGCAACTCGACGAAAAATACTGCGGCAAATCACACAAGGAAAAGCTCGCAGATGTTCGTGCGGTTCTGAAAAACAAAAGCTGCGATGCGCTCGTTATGTCAAGCCTTTGCGATATTGCGTGGCTTTACAACCTGCGTGGTGATGACGTTGAGCATACGCCCGTATTTTTGTCGTATACGATCATTACCGACACCGAGGATAAGCTTTTTGTAAATCCCGATGCCGTGTCCGATGTAAAAGCAGCACTCGAGGCAGACGGCGTACAGGTTCTCGCTTATAACGATTTCTATTCGCATCTTGCAGAGCTCGGAACAAAAACTGTACTCGTTGATAAATCCGCGGTTTCGGAAGCAATCGTTGCGGCACTGTCGGGTGCAAAGCTCGTCTGCGGTGACAATCCGACGCTCATCATGAAAGCAAAGAAAAATGAGACCGAGCTTGAAAATCTCCGTCGCTGTCACATTGCAGACGGACTTGCCGTTACCAAAATGATGCTTGAGCTCAAATACGGCGACACGGAATTTGACGAGCTGACGGTTGAAAAATACCTGCTTGCACTTCGCCGTGAAGCTGCCGAAAAGGTCGGCGTTACAATGCTCGATGAATCCTTCGGCGCGATCTGTGCTTTCGGTGCAAACGCCGCTATGGCTCATTATTCGGCAACGCCCGAAAATCATTCAAAAATTGACAAAACCGCACCCGTACCGATGCTTCTTATCGATTCGGGCGGACAATATCTCGAGGGTACTACGGACATCACCCGTACGTTCATACTCGGAAAAATAAACGAGGAGGTGAAAAAGCACTATACACTAACAGCTGTCGGTATGCTCCGACTTGCAAATCTGACATTCCTTGAGGGTGCAACAGGTACTGCAATGGATATCGTCTGCCGACAGATGATGTGGGAGCACGGTATAGACTTCCGTCACGGAACCGGACACGGCGTTGGCTATCTGCTTTCGGTTCACGAGGGTCCGAACCGATTCCATTGGCTGCGTGGGGATGCAAAGATCGAGGAAGGTATGATAACGACAGACGAGCCCGGCATATACGTTGAGGGCAGTCACGGAATCAGAATCGAAAACGAGCTTGTTGCAAAAAAATCCCTCCACAACGAATACGGACAGTTCATGCACTTTGAGAATCTCACATTCTGTCCGATCGATCTTGACGGAATCGACACTTCTCTGCTCGATCGCTCCGACTTAAGAAAGCTTAACGACTATCATAAATCCGTTTATGACACTCTCGCGCCGTATCTCTGTGAAAACGACCGTGAGAAACTCGCATATCTTACAAGAGAGATAGCGTAGACACTTGACAAAAGGCATAAAGTATTGTATAATTATTTAGTGTAAAATAGTTTAAGCGTGCTTATGAAAAGAACAACGACTTCTGCCCGGTGGGCAAATTTTACAGATAAGGATAAAACCAATGAGTAAATTAAAACGCAATCCCCCGAAAGAGGTTAAAAACCTTCGCGACATGATAGTCGAATCCGCTGAAAAATTCGGGGATAAAGACGCTTACGTATATAAGGAAGGCAAGGAAGAGGTTCATCTTTCCTATAACAGCCTTAAAGAATGGTGTGAGCAGGTTGGTACTGCGCTTAACGCCCTCGATATCGCAGGAAAGCATATCGCAGTTATCGGCGAGACCTCTGCAAAAATAACCGCTACCTATATCGGTACGATCGGCTCGGGCGGAGTTATCGTTCCGCTTGACAAGGAAGTATCACCCGAACAGCTTGTAAACTTCTTAAACCGCGCCGAGTGTGCCGCTATCGTATATTCACCGACATTCAACGGCGTTATCACAGCTGCGGCTGATAAGCTTCCGAACCTCACCTATTATATCCCGATGAGCGGTGATGATGACGTCGATTCCACGCTTCCCCATTCGCCGAAGCTCTTGCCTTGGAAGGATTTCCTCGCTCTCGGCAAGCAGGCAATGGAAAACGGCGACGATTCGTATTACACACACGTACCGGATCTTGAAAAAATGTGCGCGATCCTCTTTACATCGGGCACAACGGGAACCTCAAAGGGCGTAATGCTCTGCGAAAAGAATCTCTGCACGGCGGCATACGCTTCGTGTATGACAACTCCGTATGATCACACAACCCGTCTTGTTTCCGTTCTTCCCCAGCATCACACATATGAAATGACCTGTTCTCATCTGGCTGCACTGAATCTCGGCGTATCCGAATTTATAAACGACAGCTTAAAATATGTTATGCGTAATTTCGCAAATTATAAACCAAATGCGCTCGTTCTTGTTCCGCTTTTTGTTGAAACCATTTATAAGCGTATCAACGATGAGATCAAGAAAAAAGGCATGAGCAAAAAGGTCGAAACAGGCAAGAAATTAGCCACTGCAGCACTCGCAGTCGGTATCGATATCCGTAAGAAGCTTTTCGGGCAGATAAGCAGTGCTCTCGGCGGCGAGGTTTCATCAATAATCTGCGGAGGTGCACCCGTCAGCGCATCTATCCTCAAGGATTTCTACACCTTTGGTATCACAATATATGAGGGCTACGGTATAACGGAATGTTCACCGCTCGTTGCCTGCAATCCGCCGGACAAGAAACCGCGTTTCGGCTCTGTCGGACTTCCCGTATACGGCGTCAGCGTAAAGATCGACAAAACTTCAGAAAATGACGAAACCGGCGAAATACTTGTCAAGGGCGACAACGTAATGCTCGGCTATTATAAGGATGAAGAAGCAACCAAAGCAGTGTTCACGGAGGACGGCTGGTTCCGTACAGGTGACATCGGATATATCGACCGTGATGGATACATATTTATCACGGGAAGAAAGAAAAACGTCATCATCCTTTCAAACGGCAAGAATGTATTCCCCGAAGAGCTTGAGGAGCATCTCTCTCATTCAGAGCTTATCAAGGAATCGGTTGTTATCGGTAAAGCTGATGAATCGGGCGAAATCACGATCACTGCACTGATCTATCCCGATCTCGAAAAATTTGAGGGTAAGACGGACGAGGAAATTGAGTTGACCATCCGCGATGAGGTTAACGAAATCAACCGCACACTTCCCTCTTTCAAGCATATGAACAACGTCGAAGTCAGAAAAGAAGAATTTGAAAAGACTTCGTCGAAAAAAATCAAGAGATTCTTATATAAATAATG
>JAFTTS010000091.1 GCA_017466685.1 Clostridia bacterium | reverse complement strand
TGACCCGATCGAATATTCAATGTACGTCCGCGACTCGCAGAACCCGAGAGAAACAGTTAACCTTGCGGATACGGTCATCGTTCCGACTGTGATAGAGGAGACCGACAGCTCAGGGGATGGAATTTCCGAAGCACCGAGAAAAAGAGTCGTCGCAGGATCTCACGGCGAATATACCTTCGAAAACTTCATCGTCGGTCAGTCAAATAAATTTGCACACGCGGCATCGGTTGCGGTTGCTAATGAGCCTGCTTGTCTCAATAACAGAGAGGAAATGACCTCCGAATATAATCCGCTCTTTATTTACGGTCCGAGCGGTCTTGGTAAGACTCATCTGCTTTATGCTATCATCAATCAGATAAAATTGACACGTCCCGAGCTAAAGATCGTTTACGTTAAGGGTGAGCAGTTTACAAGTGAGCTTATCGACAGTCTTTCAAAAAAGACACCCGAACTTTTCCGTGAAAAATACCGCACTGCAGATGTTCTTTTAATAGACGATATACAGTTCATCGCAGGAAGAACCTCAACGCAGGAAGAATTTTTCCATACATTCAATGCGCTTTATGAGGATCATAAACAGATAATTTTAACATCTGACCGTCCGGCAAAGGATATCAAAACTCTTGAGGACAGGCTTAAGACGCGTTTTGAATGGGGTATACACGCGGACATACAGCCGCCGGATGCTGATCTTCGTGCGGCAATAATTCAGAAAAAGGCAGCGGCAATAAATATCAGTCTTGATATTGAGGTCGTAAACTATCTTGCCGAGAATTTAAAGAGCAACATACGTCAGATCGAGGGAGCTATAAAGAAGCTTGGTGCGCTCAGCATATTAACCGGTGCACCGATAACAGTTGAGCTTGCGAAAAACTCAATTGCCGATCTTATAACGGTGAACGAATCTCCCGAAACGACGATCGACCGTATAATTGACACGGTATCTAAAAAATTCGGTATACCTGTCGAGGAGATAAGAGGAACAAAGCGTACGCGTGAAATTGCGAATGCGCGTCACATTTCAATATACTTAATAAGAAAGCTGACAAATCTTTCGCTTCCGCAGATCGGAAAGATGTTAAAGCGTGACCATGCGACTATCATGTCATCGCTGAAGGTAGTTGAAAAGCAGCTTGGTGCTAACACTCAGATCGACAATGATGTCAGTGAGCTTTTGAAGGAGCTCAAGGGGTAAGGAATATATAAAATAAGTTTTCAGTTAATTTTTAACAGAGTGTTGAAAAAGTTGTGGAAAAGTTACTTATTATTCTTTATTTTACCTTTAGCGCAAATATATTTTCGTTTGATAATTTTTTGAACATGGTGTTTGAAGCTTTATAATGATACAGCTTTCAAGAGTGTTTTAAACATACCTATTTTCAACATAACCATTAAGTGTAAAAGCGGAATAAAAATCCTTCAACAGTTCTTTTCACATTTAAACAGGATTTTATTCACATTTCTCCACAGAAAAAATAAAGAGAATTTAAACTGAAAATTTTATAAACAGCTTCCCGATTTATTTCAACATGAAATTTTGAGAGATTTTAAGAAAAAACCCTTATACAAAAGGCTTTTGTGAGTTGTTCACAGTTTTGACAGTCCCTACTACTACTACTAAAAATAAATAAGAATGTATTTATATATTTTTAGTAAAAAAGGATTTGGAATGAAGTCTAACCAAAGCCTTCTCCAGTGGGAGAAGGGGGACCGCGTCAGCGGTGGATGAGGTGTAAATTGAAGCACTCACAAAAATAACAATAATACAAAAAATAAAAAAACGAGGTAATAACAATGAAAATAAGATTCAGCCGTCCGATAATTCAGGACGCAGTCAGCAATGCAATATACTGCGTTTCAACTAAAAATACAATCTCCGCTGTTGAGGGTATCCTCATAACCTGCGAGGAAGATAAGGTCGTTCTTACCTCGTATGACCTCGAAAAAGGTATGAGAATCGAAATCGATGCCGAAATAATCGAACCCGGCTCATGTATCATTAACGCACAAAGCCTTAATTCGATAATAAGACTTATGCCTGCCGGTATGGTCGAGCTCGAGGTCAATGAATTTTACAGAGCAAAGCTCTCCTGCGGCAGCTCGGAATTTGAGCTTAACGCAATAGATCCCAAAGAATATCCGACTATCCCCGATATTTCAAACAGAAAAGGCTTCATTATAAAGCAGGGTGATATGAAGAATATGATCACTCAAACTCTTTTCGCGGTTGCACAGAACGATGCACGTCCCACCTTTAACGGTGCTTATTTCAAATTAAAGGGTAACCGTATAACAACAGTGGGCTGTGACAGCTTCCGTCTTGCGATACGTGAAAAGGTGTGTGAGCTTGAAAATACCTCCGATGCCGAGCTTGATACCTCGTTTATTATTCCCGGAAGAACACTTACAGAGGTTATAAAGCTTCTTAACGAGCCGGATGAGGACGTAAGCATCAATATTTCAAGAAAACAGGTTATCTTCCGTTTCGAAAAGCGTGACACTGTATTCTTCTCGCGTCTTATCGACGGTGATTATATCGATTACGAGCGTATCATTCCCAAGAACAGCACCATTTTCGTTGATATTGATACAGAAATATTCGAGGGTGCGCTTAACCGTGCTTCGCTTGTTACAGACGACGCGGCAGGCAAAAACAAGTCCCTTGCACGCTGTCATTTCTATGAAAACAGACTTGAGATCACCTCTGTTTCGGTGAACGGTAAGGTACGCGACGAGATCGTTACCTCACATGAGGGTGGAGAAATCGAGATCGGATTTAACTGCCGTTATCTGACAGATGCACTTAAAGCTTCAATGTGTGATAAGCTTCGTCTTTCGCTTTCATCTCCTAACATCAGTATGGTAATTGAACCTCTTGAAAAAGATGAAAACGATAAGTTTATATTCCTCGTTCTTCCTTGTAAGCTCAAATGATCGCGAAACGGGTAATTTACCGTAACTTTCGTAATATAAGTGAAGCCGAAATTGAGTTTTCGCCCGGTGTTAATGTTCTCATCGGTAACAATGCCGAGGGAAAAACAAATGCGCTTGAGGGGATATATTTGATGGCGTCGGGTAAGAGCTTCCGAAGTCCGCGTGAACGTGATATGGTGAAGTTTGGTGAGAGCTTTTTTGAAGCATCACTTATAATGGAAGACAGTGAACGTGAGCAGGAACTATATTTCAAGGCGTACAGCGGTGAGATCACAAAAAGACGTGAATGTAAAAAAAACGGCGTGACGTTATCAAAAATATCCGAGCTTATCGGTGTATTCAGAGCGGTTTTGTTCTGTCCCGAGCATCTGGCAATTGTGAAAGCGGGACCGTCGGAGCGACGTTCGTTTCTTGATATTGCGATATGTCAGCTTAAGCCTGTTTATTTGAAGTCACTGCAAAAATTCAACAAGATACTTACACAGAGAAATGCACTCTTAAAACAGATCTCGGACGGTATCGCTGACGAGAGTTTGCTTGAGGTTTATTCCGAACAGTTGGCACGCGAATCGGCGTTTATTTACCGTACACGTTATGAGTATATCAAAAGATTATCGGAATTTGTAAAGGTATTCTTTTCGGAGCTTTCAAAAAGCAGTGGTGACGACGCTCGTGAAGTCCCGGAGCTTGTTTATAAAAACAGTTTAAAAATAACCGAGCAGCTTTCCGAAGCTGAAGCATATGAGCATTATATTCGTTTACTGAAAACTAACACAATACGCGAAATAGGTGCAGGTGTGACACTTTATGGCTCACACAAGGACGATATTGAGATATATCTCGATTCAAAGGAAGCACGTCAGTTTGCTTCACAGGGACAACAGCGTTCTCTTGCACTTGCAATGAAGCTTGGTGAGGGTGAGATATCAAAGGAATATTCGGGTGAATATCCGGTGTTTCTGTTTGATGATGTTTTATCCGAGCTTGATCCGAAAAGGCAGAGGTTTTTATTATCGAAGCTCGGTGACAGGCAGGTTATTATGACCACCTGTACGCCGCCTCCCGTTGAATCAGATGCGCACTTTGTGAGTGTTGAGGGTGGAAGGTATTTGTTTTCTTAAATTTTTCCCTCATCCGACTCGCTTCGCTCGCCACCTTCCCCCAAGGGAAGGCTTTGAAGTTGATTGGAGAATAAAATAAAAATCGATACACATTGATTCTTTATTTTGCTGCTAAAAGTTACTAAAAGGCTTCTCCCGGGAGAAGCTGTCGAGCTTTGCGAGACTGATGAGGGCAGCCAAAAGAAGATTTTTTTCGGAGATAAACAAATGATATTAAAAAAACCCGATTTATCAAAGGTTTATACAAGTAATCCCTCATTAAAGGAAAGGGCACGTTACCTCCGAAATAATATGACTCCCGAAGAAAAACATCTTTGGTACGATTTTTTAAAGGATTTACCTGTCACTTTCAATCGACAAAAGGTTGTTGGTATTTACATACTCGATTTTTACTGTGATAAAAAGAAAATATGCATAGAAATTGACGGATTGTATCATCTCAGTGATGTTTCAAAGAGACATGACAAAATAAGGGATAATTATCTTAAAGGTCTTGGGATAAATGTGATTCGATATACTAATTTTCAAATAAATAATAATTTTGAATCAGTATGTAAGGATATAAGAAATATTCTTCATAAGGAGTAACCAATGTACGTACACGCAGGAAACAATCGCATAATACGCACACGTGACATCATCGGTATCTTCGATATGGACACAGCAACGATGGGTACATCAACCCGTGAATATCTTCGTTCTGCCGAAAAAGAAAACCGAATGATAAATATAAAAGAAGAAATCCCAAAATCATTTATAGTAACATCCGATAAAGAAAAAATCGATAAAGTATACGTTTCGCAGATATCCACCTCTGCACTGCTCGGGCGGATAAACAGCGAAGTAAAAGAATAAGATCATAAGCCCATCGGGCTCAAAAAATAAAGAGGTAAAAATGTCAGAACAAATCAAAAACAGCTACGACGATAGCCAAATACAGGTGCTTGAGGGACTTGAAGCGGTAAGAAAACGTCCCGGTATGTATATCGGCTCAACTTCAATTCGCGGTTTACATCATCTCGTTTATGAGATAGTCGATAACTCAATCGACGAGGCTCTTGCCGGTTACTGCGAAAAAATCATCGTAACTCTGCATAAGGATAACAGTGTATCCGTTCGCGATAACGGACGCGGTGTTCCCGGCGGTATGCATCCGAAAAAGGGTATACCAACGCTTGAGGTCGTATTTACCGTGCTTCATGCAGGAGGTAAGTTCGGCGGCGAGGGATATAAGATTGCCGGCGGTCTGCACGGTGTCGGTGCTTCTGTTGTAAACGCTCTTTCCGAATGGGTTGAGATCGAAAACTGTAACGAGGGTATGAGATATACCGAGCGTTTTGAACACGGTAAGGTCGCACGTGCCTTTAAAAATGAGGGCTCGTCAAACGGGGAGCATGGTCTGTATGTCCGTTTCCAGCCCGATCCCACCATTTTCGAGGAGATAGTTCTCGATTATGAAACCGTTGAAAAGCGGCTTCGTGAACAGGCGTTCCTCAATGCAGGCGTCAGAATAATCCTGCGTGACGAGCGCGGCAGTGACATTACCGAAGAAATTATAGAAGAAAATGTTTCATCCGCGGATACCGCTGCCGAGGGTGAAGAAGAAGCACAGGAAAATATCGCAAAGAGATTCGGTCCTGCCGAGGTTGAGCTTTGCTATGAGGGTGGTATCAAGAGCTTCGTTGAGCATCTTAATGCCAAGCGTCACTATGCCACCATTCATCCCGATGTTATCTATATGAAGGCAGAGAAGAACGACTCGATTGCCGAGGTTGCGCTTCAGTATAACGAAAGCTACGTCGAAACGATAATGTCGTTCGCTAACAATATGCATACGATCGAGGGCGGTACACATGAAACCGGCTTCAAGCAGGCACTGACCAACGTCCTCAACGACTATGCACATAAAAAGAATATAATGAAGCCCGACGAAAAGCTGACGGGCGAGGATACACGAGAGGGACTCTGTGCAATAATCAGCGTAAAGCTCACAGACGCACAGTTCGAGAGCCAGACAAAGGCAAAGCTCGGTAACTCCGAAATGAGAACCCTTGTTGCAGGACTCATGAACGAAAAGCTCTCGGAATACTTCGAAGAACACCCTGCAACCGCAAAGGCGATACTCGAAAAAGCACTCGCTGCAGCAAGAGCACGTGAAGCCGCACGCAACGCAAGAGAGGCTACAAGACGCAAAGGTGTGTTTGAAGGTTCGAGTCTGCCCGGCAAGCTTTCCGACTGCCAGGAGAAGAGTGTGGAGCTCACAGAGCTGTATTTGGTCGAGGGTGACTCCGCGGGTGGTTCTGCAAAGAGCGGACGTAACAGCCGTTTCCAGGCGATACTTCCTCTGCGCGGTAAGGTTCTGAACGTTGAAAAGAGCCGTCTTGATAAGGTTTATTCGAATACATCACTTATCCCGATCATACAGGCACTCGGCTGCGGTATCGGTGAGGAATTTGATATCGCAAAGCTGCGTTACGGCAAGATAATCATCATGGCCGATGCGGACGTTGACGGTTCACATATCAGAATACTTCTTCTGACGTTCTTCTTCCGTCACATGAAGCAGCTTATCGAGGACGGTCACATTTTCCTCGCACAGCCGCCGCTTTATAAGATAACCAAGGGTAAGAAAAACCATTACGCATTCAGCGATGCCGAGCGTGACGCGATACTTGCCGAGATCGGTGAAGCCGGAACAAAGACAAGCCGCTATAAAGGTCTTGGTGAAATGAACCCCGATCAGCTTTGGGAAACAACAATGGATCCGGAACAGCGTACACTTCTCAAGGTCACAGTTGAGGACGCAATTGCCTGCGATGAAATGTTCTCGATACTGATGGGCGACAAGGTTGAACCGCGCCGTGAGTTCATTGAACAGAACGCAGTTTATGCGACAAATCTCGATATATAAAATCACTTATCCACAAGAAAAATTCCCGTTGTAAAACCACTTTCAGACTTTTCCACATAGGGCAACAGAGCCTGTGGAAAACTTTCTGTAAAATTCTTGTAAAATAAATGTCGAAAACCCGAAAAAGTCAGGTGTTAAGCCGATAATCAGGTTTTACAAGAGCGATTGTCACATTTTCCACAAATGTAAAATTAGGATGTGGAAAACCTGCACAAGGTGGTACAGGATTTTGAGATATGAGACACCCCATCCAAAACAAAAAAGACAAGGATATAAAAAACAATGGATAAAAAAGATAAACTCGAAAACATTGAATTTCCCGACCAAAAAATAATCGGAGTTGAGATGGAGCAGGAGGTAAAGAGCTCCTTTATCGCCTACTCAATGAGCGTTATCATGTCGCGTGCACGTCCCGATGTTCGCGACGGTCTTAAACCCGTTCACAGACGTATCCTTTACGCAATGTACGAGGATAACCTCACATACGATAAGGACTTCCGTAAGTCGGCGACGACCGTCGGTAACGTGCTCGGTCGATATCATCCGCACGGTGACTCGGCTGTTTACGATACAATGGTACGTCTTGCACAGCCCTTCTCTATGCGTTATCCGCTTGTACAGGGACAGGGTAACTTCGGTTCGATAGACGGCGATAAGGCGGCTGCTTACCGTTACACTGAAGCACGTCTTGCCAAATTATCAAACGAAATGATGAGCGATATCGAAAAGGACGTCATCGATTTCGTTCCGAACTTCGATAATACCCGTGAAGAACCGAGCGTGCTTCCTGCGCGTTTCCCGAACCTGCTTGTTAACGGTTCGATCGGTATCGCCGTCGGTATGGCGACCTATATTCCGCCGCATAATTTAGGCGAGGTCATCGACGGTACACTTTACCTTATGGACAACCCCGACTGCGAGATCAAGGATATTATGCAGTATATCAAGGGTCCCGACTTCCCGACTGCCGCGACTGTTTACGGCTCGAACGGTATCTATGAGGCATACACCACCGGTAAGGGACACGTCATGGTTCGCGCAAAGTGTGAGATCGACGAGGAAAAGCGTAAGATCATCGTAACCGAGCTGCCTTACCAGGTCAACAAAAAGGCTCTCGTTGAAGCTATTGCCGATCTTGTACGTGATAAGCGTATCGAGGGTATCACCGATATCGCCGACCTCTCCGACCGTTCAAAGGAAGTACACATTGAGATATATTACCGCCGTGACGCTAACGGTCAGGTTATTTTAAATCAGCTTTATAAATACAGTCAGCTCCAGGATACGTGTGCATTCAATATGCTTGCGCTGGTTGACAATGTTCCGAAGATCCTTAACTTAAAGCAGATACTTAAGCATTACCTCGCTCACCAAGAGGAGGTTATCACAAGACGTGTACGCTTCGATCTTGCAAAGGCACGCCGTGAAGCTCATATTTACGAGGGCTACAAGATAGCGATCGACAATATCGAGGAGGTTATCAAGGTAATCCGCGGCTCGGCTTCCGTCAGCGATGCGAAGGTTCAGTTAATGGAACGCTTCGGTCTTACTGATATCCAGGCGCAGGCTATCGTTGAAATGACACTCGGACGTCTTTCAGGTATGGAGCGTCAAAAGATCGAGGAGAGACTCTTAAAGCTCTATGAAACTATTGCAGAGCTTGAGGGTATCCTTGCCGATGAAAACAAGGTCAAGGAAATTATCAGAAACGAAATGCTCGAGATCAAGGAAAAATTCGCAGACGAGAGAAAGACCGAGCTTGTTGAAGCAGAGGACGACATCGTTTACGAGGACCTCATCGAGCGTCACAACTGTGTTATCACAATGACAAACGACGGTTACATCAAGCGTCAGCCGGCATCGACCTATACCGCACAAAGACGCGGCGGTAAGGGTATCATCGGTATGACCACCAAGGAGGATGACGCAATCGCGGATGTTCTCGTTGCACACAGCCATGCGCTTGTCATGATGTTCACTAATACCGGTAAGGTCCACACACGCAAGACCTATCAGATTCCCGAGGCAGGACGTACCGCAAAGGGCTCGAACATTGTCAATATTCTCGAGCTTGCCGAGGGCGAAAAGATTACCGCAATTATAACCGTTCCCGGATTTGCCGCGAATGAGTACCTCTTTATGGTAACAAGAAACGGCGTTGTTAAAAAGACACTTCTCTCCGATTTTGAATATCAGAGAAAGGGCGGTAAGATCGCAATTTCACTCGACGAGGGTGACGAGCTTTCGTTCGTTAAGCATACAAAGGGTAACGACGGCGTTATCATCGCAACTCACGGCGGTCTTTCGGCACGCTTTGAGGAGCAGGATGTACGTTCGATGGGACGTACCGCAAGAGGTGTTCGCGGAATCAGACTCACCGAGGGCGATTATGTTGTCGGCTGTGCGCTGGTTGACAATGAGCGTGCGCTTATAACGATCACCGAAAACGGCTTTGGTAAGCGAGTACAGTTCTCCGAGTTTACCGCACACAACCGCGGCGTTAAGGGCGTTATGTGTCACGGTATTTCCGAAAAGACCGGTATGCTTGCAGGTATCGCGACAGTCGCCGAGGACGATGACATCATGCTCATCACAACCGAGGGTACGATCATCAGAACACCTGTTTCGGGTATACCGTTCTACAGAAGAAGTGCAGGCGGCGTAATCGTAATGAGACTTAACGAGGGTGCGTCGATCGTCAACTTCGCGAACGTATCCGTTGACGAAAACGAAGCGGAAGAACCCGATGAGGAAATCGAGACAACAGAGGTGGAAATTTCTGCAGACACCGAGGTTTCTGACGATAGCGGCGAGCAGTAATAACAATATTTTCGGAAAAATTTTTCAAAAAGTATTGCATTATATGTTTGTTTGGTGTATAATAGGGTAAAATGCGAATATTTGTTCGGATGAGGACATCACACTACAAACATAACGAAAGGAAACAACCAACATGAAAGCAAAGACAAAGAGTAAGCCGGTACCACAGCAGATAACCGATAAGGAAGCAAGAAAAAAAGCCATAGAAAACGCGATCGGTCAGATCGAAAAGGACTTCGGTAAGGGCACGATCATGCGTATGGGCGATGCTCCCGAGATGGAGGTCAGCGCAATTTCAACAGGCTCGCTGACTCTTGACCTTGCACTCGGAATCGGCGGTGTACCACGCGGAAGAATCATCGAAATCTACGGTCCGGAATCCTCGGGTAAAACCACAGTCGCACTCCACGTCGTTGCCGAAACACAGAAAATGGGTGGCGAAGCAGCGTACATAGATGTCGAAAATGCTCTTGATCCCGTTTACGCAAAGGCTCTCGGCGTTGATATTGACAACCTGCTCGTTTCACAGCCCTCGAGCGGTAACCAGGCTCTCGATATCGCAGAAGCACTTATCCGTTCGGGCGCGATTGACGTTGTTGTCGTCGACTCCGTTGCGGCTCTCGTAACCCAGGAGGAAATTGACGGCGATATGTCCGAATCCCACGTCGGACGTCAGGCAAGACTTATGTCACAGGCACTCAAAAAGCTCTCGGGTGCGGCGGCGAAATCCAACTGTGCGCTTATCTTTATAAACCAGCTCCGTGAAAAGATCGGTATCTCTTACGGTAATCCCGAGGTTACATCCGGCGGTCGTGCACTCAAATTCTATGCGTCCGTACGTATCGAGATTCGCCGTGCAGAACAGCTCAAGGACGGTGCTGAGGTTTACGGTAACCATGTAAAATGTAAGATCGTCAAAAATAAGGTCGCTCCTCCGTTCAAGGTTGCAGAGTTTGATATCATTTACGGTAAGGGCATCTCTAAATCCGCTGAAATATTCGAGCTTGCGGTTGAATTTGACTTCATCCATAAGAGCGGCTCATGGTTCTCTTATAACGGTCAGCGTATCGCACAGGGTAAGGATAACGCGAGAAAGTTCATCGAATCGGATGAGACTATCATGAACGACCTTATCGAAAAGATCATGTCTAAAAAGGACGTTATCGAAGCACGTATGAACGGCGATTTCACAGACGATGACGCAGAGGGTTCCGATGACGAGCCTCTTGACATTTCTATCCTCGAAGCAGACGATGATTGATGGAAATTTCCACCAGTATAATCTCGTGTGAGTCACGCAGAGGTGGCACGGAGAGGTTTCTGACGCTTAAAATAACAAGCGGTGAGCACTCCGAAAAACGTAAACTTGCCGTCGGTGCAAAAATGCTTGCCGAAGCAGGTATCACTGACACGGAAAATCTGCCGTTATCTATCACACGGGAACAATTCGACACACTCGAATATATGGCAGAGCTTTGGGAAGCGGTGAAAAAGGGACTTGATATCCTCTCTTTTGCCGATAACACCAAGTCTCGTCTTATAAAAAAGCTCCGTGAGCGCTCGTTCGATAAGTACATCGCCGAGGATGCCGCAGAGTATCTCAGCCGTTACGGTTACATTGACGAGACGGGGATGCTTGAGCGACTTGTTGACAGACTTGCGAACACAAAGCTTTACGGCAGAGGTCGCATAAAAGCGGAGATAATAAAAAAAGGTATATCGCGTGAGGTGGTTGATGAGAATCTCGAAGCACTTCTTGACGAGGTGGATTTCGAGGAAAATCTCAAAAAACTGCTTTACAAAAAATGTGACATTGACTCGCTTTCCGACCGAAAGTACCGTGAGAGCGTATATGCGGCTATGTACCGTTACGGTTACAGTGTCTCACAAACGCGGGATGCAATAAAAATAATAGAGAAAGAAAACTAAAAATGACAAACAAAATCAAAGTGGGCTTTGTTTCGCTCGGATGCCCGAAGAATCAGCTCGACACGGAGGTTATGCTCCATGAATTATACAGTGCCGGGTATGAGATCGTTTCCGAGGAAATCGAAGCGGACGTTATCGTTATAAACACCTGCGGCTTCATCGAATCGGCAAAGCAGGAAGCGATCGATAACATCCTCGATATCGCCTGGCTCAAGGAAAACCGTGAGCTCAAAGCAATCATCGTTACGGGCTGTCTTGCCGAGCGTTACAGGGATGAAATATTCACGCAGCTGCCCGAGGTTGACGCTGTGCTCGGCGTCGGAAGCATACACAATATCGTTTCGGCTGCCCAAGCGGTCACCGAGGGCAAAAAATACTCATCGTATGAGGACAAAAACACGGTAAAGCTCGGCGGTGAGCGAATTATAACAACCCCCGAATATTACGCTTATCTGAAGATCGCCGAGGGGTGTGACAACCGCTGTTCTTACTGCGCGATACCGTCGATACGCGGCTCATTCCGCAGTCGTCCGATGGAGGATATCGTTGCCGAGGCGAAAACGCTTGAGGAGATCGGTGTGAAGGAGCTTGTCATCGTTGCGCAGGATACAACGCGTTACGGACTTGACCTTTACGGCGAATACAAGCTTGCCGAGCTGCTCACACGTATCACAAATGAAACGTCGATACCGTGGATTCGCGTGCTTTACTGCTATCCCGACAAGATCACGAACGAGCTTGTTGAGGTGTTCGCGACTAACGAGCGTGTACTCAAATACATCGACCTGCCGATCCAGCACATATCGGACAATATGCTCCGAGCGATGAACCGTCACGGCGACGGAAAAATGATCCGCGAGGTTGTAAAGAAGCTTCGTGAACGTGTACCGGGAATCGTTATACGCACGACGGTTATTGTCGGTTTCCCGGGTGAGACGGACGAGGATTTCACCGAGCTTTGTGAGTTTGTAAAAGAAGCGCGGTTTGACCGACTCGGAGCGTTCACATTCTCCCGCGAGGAGGGTACGGCGGCTTACGATATGGAGGATCAGATCGACGAGCAGATAAAGCAGGACAGATACGACATTATCATGCGTACACAGGGCGAGATCAACGAGGAACAAAATTCTGCAATGATCGGACGGGTGGTTAACGTGCTCACAGAGGCTTACGATCCCGTGTCCGAGGCGTATTACGGCAGAAGTGCTGCAGATGCGCCCGAGATTGACGGAAAGGTATATTTTAATGCGCCGAAGGGAAGTGTGACCGACGGCGAGTTCGTTAAAGTAAAAATCACCGAGGCGGTCGATTATGACCTTGTCGGCGACAAGATATAATTTTGGAGGAAAAATTATGAATCTGCCAAATAAACTTTCAATACTTCGCGTTATAATGGTCCCGATTTTTGTTCTTGTAATGGTGCTTCCGTTTCCGGCCGAGGCTCCGTTTGACACCTGGATTCGTATCATTGCGGCGGCTGTTTTCATTCTGACCGCGCTTACCGATATGCTCGACGGACAGATCGCACGCCGTTTCAAGCTCGTCACCGATTTCGGAAAATTCATCGATCCTCTTGCCGATAAGTTCATGATCTTCGGCGCGATGCTCGGCATACTTTACCGTTACGATTACATTCGTCCCATTTTCATCTGGGCAGCACTTATCGTCATTTTCCGCGAGCTTGCGATAACCTCGATGAGACTTATCGTTGTCAACAAATCGGGTACGGTCGTTGCGGCGGCATGGCTTGGCAAGGTTAAAACGGTCACGCAGGTCGTCTGCATTGTAACGATACTGCTCGAGCCGGTTATTATTCCTGCGGGCAACATCGTTCACGACTGGCATTTGCTTTCGTATCTGACCATCATCGCGATGACCGTGATGACGCTCTGGTCGGGTATTGACTACATGAAGGCGTACTGGCCGCAGCTTGATCCGAATAAATAAAAGAATAAACGAAAAAGCACTTGCAGTTTTTTAGGCCGCAGGTGCTTTTTTGCGATATGAGGTGGGATCAGCTGTTTTTTAAATCCTCGGGAATTTCGATTTCGCCCTCGATTTTTTCGAAAGCTTTGATCTCCTGGCGTATTAAATAGAGAATTTCGCCGTTTGCTGAACGTCCGTAATATTTTGAGATATAGTGCAGCTTATAGTGAAGCTCGGGATCAACTTCAATTCCAAGATGCTTGTTTTTCTTATTTCTCATAAAAATCTCCCAAAAAACTTAATATAAGTATATTTTAAGATTATTTTGTGGTATAATGTTGTAAGTATACTTAAATTAAGTACACATTTTTTATAAGGAGATCGTTTTATGAGAATTGCAATTATAACATCTTCGGGGATTCAGATTTCGAAAAACGAAAAAATTTCCCTCAAATACTCACAAAAAAACACGGCATACTAAAAACAGATAAAAAACATATAGGAGGGAAATATGCTTGAGGAAATCGCACTGTCTATATCGACAGCAATATTTTTCATGTGCGCGTTTTTGGTGAACGGACTCATGCCGCAAACACCGAGCGACACTGCCGCACCGTGTGAAATCGTCGAAGTTGCCGATAATTTCACAGTCATCGGAACATGGAGCACCGGCAACCGAACGCTCGAATTTACAAAATCGGGAAAGCTTATCTGTAATGGTCAGGTAATTGATTATAAAGAGGACAGCTGCAGCGTGACAGTTGACACCGCACTTGACGGTTTTAAATCCGAAAAGGCGACCGGCGGCACGAAGAAGGGCTATACAATGAAGCTCGAGCTGCTCGGCGATGACAGCATTAAGCTCGGCGGTGTAACATTAAGCCGTGCCGAACAGCCTTGACAAACAGTAACACTTCTGTTATAATTATTGTAACGGTAAATCAATTTTATATTCTCTGCGTCCCTTGATTTATCGGGGACGTTTTTTTGTGGGAGGAGCACAGCATGAACGAAGAAATTATGTATCATATCGGACTGAAACGCGAGGACGGTGCACGCGGTGCAATAATCTGCGGCGACCCGGGCAGAGTTGAAAAAATCGCACGCATGATGGATGAACCCACCTTTGTCGCATCAAGGCGTGAATATACAACCTGGTCTGCCAAAATTGACGGTAAGCGTGTGCTCGTCACATCTCACGGTATCGGCGGACCGTCAACCGCTATATGTATCGAGGAGCTGAAGCTTGTCGGCGTTGAAACTCTGATACGTGTCGGCACCTGTGGCGGTATGGCACATGATGTCAAAACAGGCGATATTGTCATCGCGCAGGCGGCAATTCGTGCCGAGGGAACGTCACGTGAATATCTGCCGATCGAGTACCCTGCCATCGCCGATTTCGGTGTTACAACAGCACTTGCCCAGGCGGCAAAGGGTGGCAAACATCCGTATCATGTGGGTGTTGTACATTGTAAGGACTCTTTTTACGGTCAGCATTCGCCAAACCGTATGCCTGTGGCGGACGATCTCATGACAAAATGGCAGGCATGGCTTTGCGGCGGTTGTCTTGCTTCCGAGATGGAAACAGCGTCACTTTTCACCGTTTCGGCAACGCTCGGTCTTCACGCAGGAGCAGTACTTCGTGCGGTGTGGAATCAGGAGCGTGCAAATGCAGGCATAACCGATCCCGACGATAATGACGAGCTCTCAGCGGCAAGATGTGCTATTGAGGCTATGGGGAAACTTTTGTAACATTCCCCTCGAGCCAATCAAAAGCATAATTAAAAGCTCCCCACTTTTTACGGTGAGGAGCGATTTTTATTTAATTAGTCGTTGTTCGGAGCGTAGAGATCAGCGAATCTCGTGAGACGCTCGTACTTAGCCTTTGCATTTGCTTCAGCATCAGCGAACAGCTTTTCAGCACGCTCGGGGAACTGATTTGCAAGGCGGTTGTAACGGTTTTCGGACTTGATGAAGTCGATGTAGCTTGCAGTCGGCTCCTTGGAATCGAGCGAGAAGGGATTCTTGCCCTCTGCCTTAAGAGCAGGATTGAAGCGGAACATCTGCCAGTAACCTGCTTCAACGGCTCTCTTCATCTCAAGCTGGCAGTTCTGCATTGTGCCCTTGATACCGTGCATTTCGCAAGGTGCGTAGCCGATGATGATCGAAGGTCCGTTATATGCCTCAGCCTCGGTGAGAGCCTTGAGGAGCTGGTTCATGTCTGCGCCCATTGCAACCTGTGCAACGTAAACGTAACCGTAGGACATAGCGATCTCTGCAAGGTTCTTCTTGCCGATTGCCTTACCTGCAGCTGCGAACTGTGCAACCTGACCGATGTTGGATGCCTTGGAAGCCTGTCCACCGGTGTTCGAGTAAACCTCGGTATCGAATACCATGATGTTTACGTTTTCGCCGGAAGCGAGTACATGGTCAAGACCGCCGAAGCCGATATCATATGCCCAGCCGTCACCACCGAAGATCCATATGGACTTCTTAGCGAGGTAATCCTTGCCTTCGAGGATCTCGCGCTCTGCGGGAACGCTTACGCAAGTACCAACTGCAACGTCCTTTTCAAGCAGATCTACCATGTGCTTGGTAGCAGCCGCGTTTGCCTTGGTGTCGTCGATTGTGTTGAGGTAGTCAGCGAGAGCATCCTTATATTCCTGTGTCGCATTGATGTCTTCGTACATCTTCGCGAGGTCACGAACCTTCTGGATGTAGCGCTCACGGATAACCTTCTGACCGAGGTGCATACCGAGACCGTGCTCTGCGTTATCCTCGAAGAGGGAGTTAGCCCATGCCGGACCCTTGCCGCTCTCACGGTTTACAGTGTAAGGTGTTGCAGGAGCGGAACCACCCCAAATGGACGAACAACCGGTTGCGTTCGAGATATACATCGACTCACCGAAGAGCTGTGTGATAAGACGAGCGTAAGAGGTTTCTGCACATCCTGCGCAAGAGCCGGAGAATTCGAGCAGAGGCTGCTTGAACTGCGAACCCTTGATGGTGTTGTTGATAAGCTCGGACTTCTCGGAAACGTTTGCAACTGCATAGTCCCAAGGAGCCTGCTGGTCTGCCTGTGTGGGAGCGAGAACCATGTCGATAGCCTTCTTGTCAGTACCGTCCTTTTCAGCCTTAGCGTTAACGGGACAAGCCTTGACGCAGAGGGTACAACCCATACAGTCTGCAGGGGAGATAGCCATTGTGAACTTATAGTTTGTCTTGAGAACAGGCTTTGCTGCGAACTTTGTGGCTGCAGGAGCTGCTGCTGCTTCCTCCTCGGTCATAGCGTAAGGACGGATAGCGGCATGAGGACAAACGAATGCACAGCTGTTACACTGGATACAGTTTTCGGGAATCCATGTAGGAACGTAAACTGCAACACCGCGCTTTTCGGAAGCGGTCGAACCCTGCGGGAATGTACCGTCAACATAGTCGGTAAATGCGGAAACAGGGAGACTGTCACCTGCCATTGCGTTTGTGGGAGCAACGACGGTGTTAACGAACTTCTCGAGGTCAGCACGCTCGGATGTGAACGCTGCCTTGGGAGCATCGGGAGCACAGTTCTTCCAAGCCTCGGGAACCTTAACCTCAACGTAAGCATCTGCACCTGCGTCGATAGCGGCATAGTTGAGGTCAACCATAGCCTGTCCCTTCTTGATGTAGGACTTGTATGCAGCCTTCTTCATGTACTCGATAGCGTCTTCCTTGGGAAGGATCTTTGCGAGCGAGAAGAATGCGGACTGAAGAACGGTGTTCTTAACCTTTGCGTTACCGATCTGCTTTGTAGCGATGGTGGTAGCGTCGATGGTGATGAACTTGATGTTGTTGTTTGCGATATAGGACTTAACCTTTGCGGGAAGGTGAGCGTCAAGCTCAGCGTCGGACCAAGGACAGTCAAGAAGGAATCTACCGCCGGGCTTAACGTCGGATACCATGTCGTACTTCTTGAGGTATGCCTGGTTGTGGCAAGCTACGAAGTCAGCCTTGTTGATGTAGTAAGGCGACTTGATGGGGTTGTCACCAAAACGGAGATGCGAGATTGTTATACCGTAGGTCTTCTTCGAGTCGTACTGGAAGTAAGCCTGGATATACTTGTC
>JAFTTS010000090.1 GCA_017466685.1 Clostridia bacterium | reverse complement strand
GTAACGGCATTTTTCTCTCGGAAGAAGTTACCTGCCGCTTTTCCGAGCATCACCGAAATTATCAGCGAATAAACAACGCAAACGACTCGGACTACCGGTACTTCAAAGTTAAGCAGCGGACAGAACAAAAGGAAGGTCAAGCATCCTAAAAACAGCACGCCGCTTATAATAAAATCGAGCAGCTTCATGCGTTCTGTAAAGCAGTAAGCAATGACAAAGCAAACATGACCGAGCGCAAAAGTTGCCGCGCCGACGATGAAATCATAACCGATCAGAACGTCACCGAGAAACGCAAGAAAAAGTCCTGCCGTCATACCGATGTAGAACTTGATATTCGGCTGTTTTGTTTTTATCACATATCCGAGATTTATAAGCCCGAGCAGTGCAAATGAACCGCTGCAGATACATTTGAGCGTAAAGTCAAAGCCGTTTTTCTGATAGAAAAAGTTGAGTATAAATATCGCGGCAATTACGAGTATGTTTACCGTGAGCATGGTTTTTTGAAATTTTTTCATATGTCACCTCAGAAAAATATGCAGAAGCTTATCGTAAAGCTTGCTCTTATAAGGCTGATAACGCATGGGCAGATCGAGCCAGGTCTTTTTGTCAACGATGGATTTATAATGTGAGAACGCATCAAAGCCATCCTTACCGTGATAGCTTCCCATGCCGCTTTCGCCAACGCCACCAAATCCCATTGCACTCGTTGCGAGGTGAATGACCACATCGTTGATACAGCCGCCGCCATATGAAAGCTCGGTCATAACTCTCTTTATGTGCTTTTTGTCGCTCGTGAAAAGGTAGAGTGCCAACGGTTTATCCTTGGTTTTAAGCTCGTCAACAAGCGTGTCGAAATCGTCAAACGTTAGAATCGGCATGATCGGACCGAAGATCTCCTCTCCCATAACGGCATCGTCATAAGTTACGTTATCCATAACCGTCGGCGCGATCTGACAGGTTTCAGCATTTGTATTTCCGCCAATAATAACCTTCTTTTCATCAATCAGACCGCAAAGACGTGCAAAATGCTTTTCGTTGATGATCTTGCCGTAGTCCTTGTTTGCAAGCGGCTCATCACCGTACTGCTTTTTGATCTCGGAAACAACGGCATTTACAAACGCATCCTTAACCGAACGCTCGCAAAGAATATAGTCGGGAGCAACGCAGGTCTGACCGCAGTTAAGATATTTTCCGAATACGATTCGTTTTGCGGCAAGCTTAATGTTTGCACTTGAATCAACAATACAAGGACTCTTTCCGCCAAGCTCAAGCACGGCAGGTGTCAGATTCTCCGCAGTGTGACGAAGCACCTCTTTTCCGACCGCCTGACTTCCCGTGAAAAATACGAAATCAAACTTCGCATCAAGGAGCGCAGTGTTCTCTGCTCTGCCGCCCGTGACGACCGCCACATATTCGGGCGCAAAGCATTCCTTTATTATCTTTTCAATAATTTTACTTGTCGCAGGCGAATATGCACTCGGCTTTACGATAGCCGTGTTACCTGCGGCTATAGCGTCCGCAAGCGGATCAAGCGTTAAAAGGAAGGGATAGTTCCAAGGGCTCATGATGAGTACGTTTCCGTAAGGGACAGGTTGCTTGAAGCTGTGTGAATGAAACTGTGCAAGCGGTGTCGGCACGGTCTTTCTTTTTGCAAACCTTTTTGTATGACCTATCATATACGAAATCTCGGTAAGCACAAGTCCCGATTCACACATAAAGCCTTCATAGTGACTCTTGCCGAGGTCGGCTGTCAGTGCATCGTTGATCTCATTCTGATATTTTTTAACGGTCGCATACAGCTTCTTTAACTGTTCTATACGGAATTTCACCGGGATGGTCACGCCGCTTCTGTAATAGATTCGCTGTTTTTCAAGTAAGCTCTGTATTTCACTGCTCGTCATTATCATTCACTCCAATCTGCAACTTTGTAATAAAACTCTTCAAGCTCGGCTTTGGTCATGAGCTTCGGCACGGGATAAAGCGGATTCGCTTCCTTCTCTGCACGCTTTGCCATTTCGGATATATCCTCTTTTTTGATACCCGAAATCTTGTCGGGAATGTTCATTTTTGCATTAAGCTCTCGTATCGCCGCAATGAATTTCTTTGCTCCGACCTCATGCGTGTCACTATCCGTGCAAACACCGGCGGCAACACCGATACGGTGAAGCTTTTTGTATGCGCTCTCACCGTACACATCAAGCACATAAGGCATGATAACGGCATTGGCAAGACCGTGCGGAGTTCCGTATCTTCCGCCGAGCGAATGTGCCACAGCGTGAATATATCCAACGTATGATTTTGAAAAGGCGATACCTGCCTTATATGCAGCATGAAGCATATTTTCACGTGCCTCGTGGTCATGACCGTCACTGTACGCTCTTTCAACATTTTCGAAAATAAGCGACGCTGCTTCAAGTGCAAGCTTTCTTGTCCCTTTTGTCGTGGAGCGACCGATATAGGCTTCAACTGCGTGTGTCAATGCATCCATACCCGTGGTTGCCGTAAGAGACTGCGGAAGCGAATACGTCAAAGCAGCATCGAGAACAGCATAATGCGGAATCAGGGGAAAGCTCATCAAGGCGTATTTGTGATGAGTGTTACTGTCCGTAATCAACGCCGCAAGGGTGGTTTCACTTCCCGTCCCTGCCGTTGTGGGAATCGCAATCAGAGTCGGAAGTCTGCGAAGTATACGCAAAATACCGCCCATCTGACGAAGCGTTCTCTTTGGATATGCAACTCTCGCGCCAACACCCTTTGCACAGTCCATAGCCGAGCCGCCGCCGATTGCAATAAGAGTATCGCAATTGTTTTTCTTATAAAGTGTAAGTGCTTCTTCGACGTTGTCAACCGTCGGGTTCGGTTGTGTTTTGTCATAAATCGTATATTTTATATTGCTTTCCTTTAATGCCACCTCAAGAGAAGCGGTGAGACCGTTCTTCATGATACCGGGATCGGTCACAATAAGCACGGACGCTGACTTCTCTTTCTTTAATACATCACCAATCATCGAGCACGAGGAGATAATTTTCGGTTCTCTGTAAGGCAGAAACGGCAATGCTATGCGAAACGCCGTCTGAAAGGTACGGCACCAGATTTTTTTGAGTATAAACATATATTATTTCCTCACATTCAATTAAGATAAGAGAAATCAAATGTAAACACAGCCTCCGCATTGTCAAATTCCTCGTTGCTTACCCATGTCACCGTCTTATTTGTAAGATCGTATAATGCAGACCAAACAGTAATACCGTTTGCATCACTCTCACCGTTTCGACTGTCCCATTTTCTTCTGCCGACAATTTTAAGTACATCGAGCGCGGCCTCCTTTGTCATAACACCCTCTGTGTTTGTTCCGTCTGGATTGATCTTGTTCTGAATCTCGGTGTAACGGTCGAGTCCCTTCATGTCAGATTCATTCGTATAATAGTCGGGCGTTACAATGAAGTTGGTGATATACTGAAATTCATTTGACGCTTCATTCTCTCCGAGCGCGGCATCGTCATCGTTATAGTAAACCTTCAGCTCGCGCTTTGTGCCGTCGGTGTCTGTTTCATCGGTCGCGGTAACCCATTCAAGAATTGCAGATTTACCGGTGCTGTCCGCGATCATATAATGGAACGAGGTGTTAGCACTGTCATGAAGATCATACTGGCTGATAAGCTCAACAGCTTCTTCGACCGAACCGGCGTAATCAAGAACCAGACGAAGCATTGTGGTCGAGGTGAGATCGGGCTTGTCGGTGTTCTGATTTGTGGCAGTAACATCATCATCCGCGCCTTGATAGGACATATAGATACCGCAGGATACGCCGGCTTCGTTGATACCGTCAAGCGGAGCATAAGTCGCCGCAAGGCAAATCAGCTTCTGCATCAGACTATCAAGCGGTGCACCGTCCTTGATACCAAGGAACTGTAAATCCACGCTCGAAACCGAAGCATATCTTCCGTTACCGGGATCAGTTCTGACTATCATAGCTGTGGTCGTGGAAAAATCATAGTTTCTTCCGAAATAGCGGTTACCGTCTGCATCAACACAGGTAAACGACGAACAGCCGATATCGGGAGAAGCGATCTCAATCGGAATGATACCCTTGGTGATGTTATCAACAACAAACTGAATCAGCTCGTCGTCATTTGAAGCACCTCCCTCCTCGATAAATTTATCGAAGTAATAATCACCACTCACGTCCATGATATAAACGGGGGCACTTTTGTTTTCATCATGTGCCTCAACAAGCAGTTCAATCGATGCTATAGAGGAAATCTCATTGTGCCAAATAGCAGCAACAGCAATTCCGATCACAAGTATAAGCGAGAGCAGGACAGCACCTGCCGTGATAAGTATCTTTTTTATAAGCTTTTTGTTCATTAATACGTTTCCTTTCCCTAAAGTTATGCTTTCTTCTTTATTTTCTTGGCTTCGTTGATTCCGTTAACGCAAAGCTCCAAGCTGTCACTGATAACAGCAAGACTGCGATAAAACTCAATCAGTTGTTTTTCTGTTAAATCAACGCAAATTTCGTCAAGCACACAGTTGATCTTATCTGCAATTTTTTTGCCGATCTCTTTTCCCTTTTGAGTCAGATAAAGAGGACTGTTGTAACGTTTTGCGTGCCTTGATTCACAAATTATAAACTCATTTTCTTCAAGGTAATCCAAGGCACGTGAAATAGTTGCCTTATCCTCTTCACATCGCTCACAAAGATCCGTTGCAGTCAAGGCTTCCACAGAATAAAGATAATAAATGCAGGAAACATGGGTACTGCGAAGTCCGTATTCCGCCATTTCCTGATTCTTTATTTTTCTGATGTTACGGCTGATTTTTGCGATCAGGACCGTAAATGTCTCAAATCGTTCTTTCATTTTTTACCCTCCAAAAACTTGTTGATATTTCAACAACTGCAAAATATTATACCACAAACTTGTTGAAATGTCAACAGGCTCGTGGTAATTTCAGGAAAAATATTTTTAACCGACTTACATTATTTTTTCTTTGCCGCATCGTAGCGTGCGTTCGCCGCCTCTTGTCTTGCTTTTGCCGCGTCAACTCTCGCGCCACAGTCCTCACGCATCTTTGCTGTTCTTTCCGAGGGAGACATATGTGCATCGTCCCAGCTCTTTTTTGCATCTGCCTTGGCTTTTGCGAAGGTGTTGTGTCCTCTGTTTTCCTCGAAGTTAGCCTTCGATTCTGCCTTGACTGCCTCAAATTCTGCCTTATCTGCCTCGTGCTGTGCCTTTGCATTCTCCTTCATATCAGAAAGTGCGTTTGCAAAAAAATTCTTGATTCCCATCAGTTTACCCTCCATTATTTGTTCATTATTTTATCGCTGAGCTTAAGTATCTCTGCGCCGTACTTTTTCTTGCGGCCGTTAAGGATATTCTTATATATCGGATAGTTAACAATCGCCATAAACATACCGATTATACCTATCACAATCCCCGGCACCATTGCCTCACCGATACCGACTGTCGTACCGATATCGGTCATCACAAGGCTCATACCTGCTCCCATGACAATCGCACCGATACTGCCGAAAACATAACCGAATACATTCGCCGGACGCTTCACCTTTGCATCAAGCGTACGGAGTGCATCAAGCTCAGATGTCTCTTTTTCCATATACTGCGTGCGTATCTTCTGCGCCATAAACTGCTGATCATTTCTGTTCATAATAAACACCTCTCTGAAATAATGTTCTTTTCATATCGGTCATGTGTTCCCTTGACCTTGTGACATTATTTTACGCCCCCACCTTTTGCATTTTGTTGAGGAAATGTTTACGAAATGTTATTAATAAAATTTTTCATTTTGTATTAAAAAAACCGACACCACCCGTTTTAAGCGATGCCGATTTGATTATTGAATGTGTTAATTATCTGACCTTGAGTACGATCTTACCGTTGTGACCGCCGCTTTCCATAATAGCGTGAGCCTTTTCAGCCTCGGTGATCGGATAGATACCGTAAATGGACGAAGATATCATGCCTGCCTCAACCTTGCACCATACATCCTTAACAAGCGAGGAAATAAGCTCTGCCTTGAATGCAGGAGTACGCGAACGGAGAGTTGAACCTATGATACGTACGTTTCTGACGTAAATATTCTTGAGGTCGATTTCTGTAATAGTTCCTGCAAGAGCGGCAATCATGATCCAACGTGCACCGTGTTCGAGGTAAGGAAGACATTCGCCCATACCCTTGCCGCCGAGACAGTCAATAGTGACCGAAACGGGTGTGCCTGCCTCAAGCTGTTCACGAAGTACATCTTTAAGCGACTGCTTCGAGGTGTCAACGATTATATCCGCACCGAGATGAGCGATACGCTCTGCCGCCTCAGCGTTCAGTACGGTTGTGATAACGCGCAGACCGAATGCCTTTGCCATCGGAATAACGACCGAAGCAAGTCCCGATGCACCTGCCTGCATAAGAAGTGTGTCGCCTGCCTTCGCCTTACCCTCATGGAAAAGGTTAAGATAAGCAGTACAATAAGCCTCGGGCATAGCCGCAGCCTCAGCGAGAGAACGTCCCTTTGGAACAGGCATAAGCATATCATACTTGACGTTTACATATTCGGCATATCCACCGCCGCCGAGAAGCGCACAAACCTCATCACCAACCTTGAATGATGACTTTGCCTTTGCCTCGCTGCCCATATCGATGATAACGCCCGCAACTTCAAGTCCCATCCAATCGGGAGCACCGGGCGGAGGCGGATAATCTCCTGCTCTCTGCATAAGGTCAGCACGGTTCAGTGCCGCATAGTGTATTTCAACGAGAACATCCTCCGAAGCCATAACGGGATCGGGTACGTTGTCCCAGCGAAGGGATCTGTCATCGTTAACGAGTATTGCTTTCATAATTATTACCTCCGTATTATTTATACAATAATTATATCATCCGACTCTGATTTTGTAAATAGGCAATACTCTCGTTTTTCGCAACAATTCTGCTGTTTAAAGCAAAGAAGCTATTGACAATATGCCGTTTATATGATATATTTAAAAACAGAGCATGATAACAATCCTGCAATTCCGAACAAATAAAATCAAGAGGTGTCACGTATGAGCGAACGCGTCACATATGAAAAAAAGCTCTGTATGTCTGAGCTTCACATAACCCACGCCGTATATGAATCCAAGCATCACTGCGACGGCGGACTCGGTGCGGATTCATCAAGAATCGTGCTTTGCGTACGCGGCACGGCAGATATCAGGGGCAACGGGATCAATATGAATGCACATTCCGGGGAACTTTTTTATATCCCCGAGGGAGCGAGATATGACATTATCTGGAGCGGCACACCCGAGATCGAATACTATATTTTCCATATCTTCTCCCGTAAATACGACACCGAAAATATCGAACGCTATGAGATGCAGATGATAAGCGGCATTGACGGCGAGTATGCACATGGGGTCTTTTCCGAGGTGCTTGAGCTTATGGAAAACGGAAGCAGAATCGGCAAGGTGAAAGCAATCGGCATCTATTACAGCTTTTTTGCAGAGGTGCTTCCCCTGCTCCATGCCCAAACGCCGAAACGCTGTCATACGGCGGTGCTTGCGGCACTTGATTATATTGAAGCACATTTCGCCGAGGATACTTCCGCTAAAGAGCTTGCAAATATAGCCTGCGTCAGTGAATCGCGGCTCTACCATCTTTTCCGTGAGGAGCTTGATACAACACCTGTGGCTTACCGTAACGATCTGCGTATACGTCATGCAGCAGCGGCACTTCGCTTGGGTGAGGACAGTATCGATCAGATATCCGTTTCCTGCGGTTTTCATTCGGCGGCATATTTTCGCGAAATGTTCAAGCGTAGCACGGGCTTCTCACCTGCCAAATACCGTCAGATAGCAAAATAACACCAATACGGAGATAAAACTAATGAAAGATATACTCATAACGGGCGCATACGGCGGTATGGGACGAGCCGTCACCGAAGCACTACATAAAAATGGCTTCCGCGTTTTCGCCCTTGACAGAAAGACCGATACGCCGCAGGAAAACATCATACCTATAGAAACGGATATCACCTCTGAGAAAAGCGTAAATGCCGCATTTGAAACGGTACGCACATATACAAATTCGCTCTGTGCCATAATACATTTCGCAGGAATCTATATGCTCGATTCGCTCGTTGAAATGAAAACGGAGGATTTTCGCCGTATCTTTGACGTGAATATGTGCGGCGTATTCTTGATAAATAAAACATTTCTGCCGCTTCTTGAGAAAGGAAGCCGTATCATCATCACAACAAGTGAGCTCGCACCGCTCGATCCGCTTCCGTTCACGGGAATTTACGCCGTAACCAAGAGCGCGCTTGACAAGTATGCCTATTCCCTTCGCATGGAGCTGCAGTTGCTTGGTATAAAGGTTTCGGTGCTTCGTGCAGGTGCTGTCGAAACAAGTATGCTCGGTTCTTCCACAGATGCACTTGACCGTTTCTGCGAGAAAACGGAACTTTATACCTGCAATGCAGACCGTTTTAAAAAGATAGTGAACGACGTTGAAGCAAGGTGTATTCCGCCGACAAAAATAGCGAAGAAGGTTTTGAAGATTCTTTATAAGCGCAATCCCTCGTTTGCTTACAGCATAAACCGCAATCCGCTCCTGCTTCTGCTTAATATCCTGCCAAAACGTATACAATTATGGGCGATAAGATTGATTTTGAAGTGACAATGTGTCATAATCCATTCACGCAAAAGATTTTCTCAAAAAATGGCGATTACAAACCATTTAATTGCAGATTTACCGAGTCAACTTGACTTTGCAAAAAACTCATGCTACAATTAATTTGCAAAAAACAGGAAAGGCAGATTTTTGTCAGATGAAAGAACTCAAACTCGAACAGTTAACCACACGTCAAAAGCTCGGAATGACTATGACCGGTTTTGTAGCGGCGGCAGGTGACAATGTGGATTACATTCTGGAGCTTATAAAAAATCACTCACTCGGTGCTGTCTGGATCCAGCCACCGACAACCAATATGGACGAAATAATCGCAAAGATCAAGGAAACTGCCGATTATCCCATACTTATCATCTGTGACGCCGAAAGCGGTATCGGTGATTATAAGATCGGCAAGCATAATGCCATCGGCTGTACCGGAAGCGAGAAGCTTGCATATACATTCGGAAAGGTTACCGCTATAACAGCAAGAAAAATGGGCTTTAACGTCCTTTGTAATCCTCTGCTCGACATGGCAAATGGTAACTGCTGCTGTGGCGGAAATGCACGCTCACTCGGTAACGATAAATATAAGGTTACAGAACTTGCAAAAGCCGAAGCAAAAGCTATGCACGATTGCGGTATCTTAACCGTCGCAAAGCACTATCCCGGTTCAGGTAAGAACGACAGCCGTGACATTGATTCGCACATGGGTGAGGTTTTCTCCAAGGCAACCGAGGCTGATCTGCTCGATTACAGCATTTACCCATACCTTGAGCTTATGAAGGAAAATCTGCTCGACGGAATCATGATAAGACACGGCTGTTTCCCCGAGATTGATCCTGACTTCCCCGCAAGCCTTTCAAAAAAGGTGATCGACATCATCCGCAAAAAAGGCTTTGACGGATTTGCGATAACCGATGCACTCTGTATGATGGGAGTCGTTGCAAAGTTCGGCAAGAAAAACAGCATCGGTCTCGCGGTTGGAAACGGTAACGATTTAGCGCTTCCATACACCGAGGACAACGAATTTTCATATAATGCACTCTGTGAATGCTACGACGAGGGTATGATCGCCGATGATCGACTTGACGAAGCAGTCAGACGTGTACTTGAAGCGCAGCATAAAACGCTGGCACAACCGAAGTACACCGCGCTTACCGATGAGGATATCGCAAACTTTGACCGTATCAATCTCGATTCGGTCTTTGCAAAAACAGACGCGGGAGTTTCGACTTCTATTTCGCGTGACGGAAAGCACTTCTTCGCAATTTTGACGGAAAACGTGATCGATCTTGAACAGCGTCTCGCGGTTGACACCTTCAGCGGAGGATGGTACCGTCCCTATGACATTGCAGACAAACTCAAAGAGCTTTTCCCGAATTCGACCATCGAAACTATTTCGCAGTTCCCGTCTCCCGGCGAAAACTGGCGTATACTTGAGCATTCCATTGGCCATGAGGACGTGATCTTCATAACATTCTTCAACAGTATGGCATATATCGGCACAGAATGTCTCACCTCCAGGATTCTCTCGCTTATGAACGCAATGCAGATGTCAAACCGTATCTCAACTGTCGTTCACTTCGGTAACCCCTACGTGCTTGAGGATGTCCCACATATGCCGCGTGTCATCGTCGGAACAACATCCGCTGAAAATACACTCGCCGCAATTGACGTTTTAGCCGGCAACTATCCTGCAAACGGCGTGCTTACTTACGATATAAAGCTGAAATAACAACAGGATAAAACAATGAGGAGCAAATCGCTTATGATCTGCTCCTTTTTCTTATACGCTTATTTATTTGTATCGTACTTTTTGCCGATTAGTTCTTCTTTTTCTTGGAAAGTGCGACTGCAGCGCCTGCAATCACAACAACTGCTGCAACGATTGCAATGATAACAGGTGTGGAAATGCCACCCTCTTCGCCGTCGTCTTTGCCGGATGTGGATTCTTCATCAGCGGTGTCATCGGTATCGTTTGCTGTGTCCTCGGTGTCCTCAGCATTATCGGTATCTTCGGTGTCTTCAACCTCGCTGACGGTGGTGTCGGGAGCCTCGGCGGTGTCCTCGGTGTCTTCTCCCTCAGCCGCTGTGGTTTCTTCATCCTCTGCTGCTGTTGTATCCTCTGCATCATCGGGTACTGCGGTTGTTTCCTCGGGAGCTACAGTATCCTCGGTTGCCTCGGTAGTGTCGGGAGCCTCGGTGGTGTCGGGTGCAGGTGTTGTCTCTGGTGCCTTTGTGGTTTCGGGTGCTTTGGTTGTAACGGGTGCGGTTGTGCTTGCCCATTCATCGGAAAGATCGTAGAAGGTGGCAGTCCACTCGGTCTACATATCGTACATTTCCGCATATTCATAGTGGTTTCCGTCATCGTCAATATCGTTGAGCGAATATGTAAAGCCCAGCTGTCCCGTCTTGATCATATCCATGTTACCCTTTGTACAAGGCAAGGAAACCTCGATTGCATAACCCTTATCGGTGAGTGCAGTCTTATATACAAATGTTGAATAGTCGATCATTTCATAATGCTTTTCAAGACCGAACATTGTGTAACCGTAAGCGTCGATGGAAACCTTGATAACCTCGTGAGGATCGCCGTTGAACGAGAAACGAAGCTCAACAAGGTCACTCTGATATGCGTTCTCATTCTCCTCGAAGAATGCCTTACCGAGTGTGTTTACATCATCGTCGGTAACGTCACAGTAAACGTAGAGACGCGCATCATCGTAAAGGAAATAAACATCTGCTGTGCAGTTATAGGGCCAGTCCTGGTGATCCGGCAGGACATTCGGCTTTGTTCCGAGGCCTCTTAAAACAAGTGAATTCTGATACTGAGGATCAAGCTTGCCGTCAACTACGGCTGTTCCCTTTTTAACAACGTCTGCCGATGCGCTTGTTGTAACGGTAAGAGCGAAAATCATCGCAAATGCAAGAATGAGTGAAAGAAGCTTTTTCATTTTTATATTCCTTTCAATAAATAAAATTTAATCTCTGACTTTAACGTATACATCGATATAGCGTGTCGTGATCTCCTTCGAGGAATTGATCACCACACTGAAATCGTTTCTGAATGCCGAAGCAGGTACATCATAACAAAGGAGCGTGTTCGGAGTAAAATGCTCATCGAGCTCACTTCCTATAAATTTACACTGTACACTGTTCACGAAAAGATTCGGAATGTTTGCAAGTGCCGTTTCGGGATCGTCAACCGAGAAACGCAGTGTAACCTTTGCTCCCTCGGGAATATCACCGATTATCAGCTTGAAGAATCCGCCCTCACAGAACGTATGCGGAAGCTGATTTGTTCCGCGGTTATGGTCGTACTTGTAATAGTTCTGTTTCCATTTCGGCATACGGTCCTTAAGCGTTATAAGATGCCTGCGGTTCATTCCGAGTATCTTATCGGGATCGCCAAGGTGATTGATAACCGTCCAATATTGCGAAAGTGATTTAGGATCGTGAGTAGGATCAAAATCAAACTCTGCGTCGCGCTCGAATCTCGAATTGAAGCCGATATAATAGTTGTAAATATAGAACTTATCAGCTCCCTGCGAGAATACGTTTGCGGCAAGTCCGGCATATGTGTCTATCGTCGGAGTAAACTGCTTTGCTCCTGTTCCGGGACAGAGATAGTATTCGACTCCGGCACAAAGCTCTACGTTATAAGGCGTGAGCAACGTTTTCCATAAAGTCACCGGCATATCCGAATCACTCGATGCCCACCGCGACGAAATGACGACCGTATCAATAATGCCTGCCTGAACCCAGTTCATAACGTCAAAGCCGTATTCGAGACACATACTGATATCGGGCATTACGCGAACCGCTATCTTTATTTCATGTCCCCATCGCTCCTCCGCCTTGGCGACTATCGCGTCAACGTCACGTATGAAGCCGTTCATTATCCCGACACCCGCCTGACCAACGTCAAATGCGAAAACCGCCATCTCTCGCTGAAAGTCGAGCTCAATACCGTAGGGATCGTAACGCTCAAGTGACTCATTGATTATATCAAGCTCATGCCTGCGAACTGTTTCAAAGCTGAAGTCGTATGCATAAGCGTCACCGTCCCAAAGCACCTTCGGAAGATTGCGTCCGTTTCTGACCTCGGGGTGCTCATGATAGAAATCGGTAAACAGAATGGAGGTCGGCTGACTTCTTGAGTGATAATCGTTCATTCTGTAAGTGAGCCACGGATTGATGCCTGCCTCTCTGAAGCCCTTGATGTGAAGGTCTATATAGTCAACGCCAAGCTCCTCATAGATGTGGTGCATTCCCATGGCGCAGCCTGTGTCCGAATAGTCAACGGCGATTCCGTTTTCGGTTTTCTGATAGTATTTATCAAGGAAGCTGGTACGCGTTTTTGAGGGGAACGTCGCGCAGGTGTCGATCATGTTTATAAAATAATCGGTGACGTGCGTTCCCTCGTATATTTTCGGGAAATTCTTAATTTCATCAAGACTTGTTTTGCCGTATCCGACTCGTCCGAGCAGGTCTTGCGTGTCCTGATTGATACAAATGCCTTTCATGGCAAATCTCCTTGTAAATAGGGCTTATTTAAACCGGATTAATGCTTCATGGCAGGTGCCTGAACGTAAACCTCCATATAATCTGTCTCAAAGGAGGTAGCGGTTGATGCCATTATCTCGATAACCATGTATGTATCACCGTATTCGGATTCGGGAATATTGTAACACATAAGCATATTATCCGTGTAACCGCCGCGGCAGAGGTCAATTCCGACATATTCGCAGGGCTTTGAGTTTACGTAAACCACAGGCGGATTTTCAATCGGATTATTCTTCGAAACCGAGAATTTAACCATAAGCTTCGAGCCGTCAACAACGTCGCCAACAGGGATACGGAAGGTCTGGAACTGGGAGTTGTTGATAGTCTTGGGGAGATACTGAACTGTGTTCTCCCAGAGAGGTGTCATATCTCTATAGGAGAGGATCGATCTTCTGTTCATCTGCATGAGCTTCTCATACGAGCCGACTGTTCCGAGTATTGTCCACATTGTCGCCTTGTCGGGATCGGTCGTGTTAAACTTATCGGCGTCGGTGAAGAAGTTCGTGCTGCTCTTATAGTAGTTAAAGAGATAGATCTTGTCAGCTCCCTGCGAGAATGCACTTGCTGCCGCTGCCGAGATGGATTCGATATCCATTTTCTTGCTCGGGTTGAGCGGATGGCTGCGGAGCTGTGTCGGGTCGATACGGATCGCGAGAACCACATCGTAGGATTCGGTTATAGCGTCCCACATCTTAACGGGAATATCCGTATCAGTCGAACCGTGACGGCAAGAAGGAACGAGCCAGTCGATAAGTCCCTCGGACATCCATGTGATAACGTCAAGACCGTAAGCATAGTTGGTTGCAACGTCATATGCAACGCTCGTCGCGATCTTGATATCGTGACCGTACTTTTCCTCATAGATTGCAACAATGTCATTTACATCACGCACAAAGTCTGTAAGGATCTCAAGACCGTTATATTCGCCGCCGATATGCCAGAGCCACATTTCACGCTGGAAGTCAAGTTCGATACCGTATGTGTCATAGCGTGCAAGAGTATCGTTGATGAACTTTAACATATACTCGCGAACAAGCTCATGAGTATAGTCCATGGCATAATCGAAATAGGTTACATAGTTATGATGCTGAACACGTCTTATCTCGGGATGGTTATGATAGAAATCCGAGAAGATGATGCTTGTTGTTTCGGCGGTCATCGAGTGAACGTCGTTCATACGGAATGTCAGCCAAGGATTGATACCAACCTCGCGGAAGGTTTCGGAGAGAACACCGATGGGATCAACCGCAAGTGTTTCGTAAAGGTAATACGAGCCCTTTGCCTGACCAACCTCCGAATAGTCAACGGGGATACCGTTTTCTATCTTCTGATAGTATTTGTCAAGATAGCTCATCGTACCGCCGTTTGTGGGATACATCGAGCAGACGTCGTTAACGCTTATGTAGTAATCGGTGATATGCGTTCCGACGTACTGTCTTGCAAACTCCTCGATCTGAGCTTCAGTGATGAGATTGGTCGATGCTGCATCAAGGAAGCCGGAGAAGTCGTGGTTTAATACAATACCCTCGATCTCATACTGCGATTCAACCTCGGGATCCCATGACCATACCTCACTTGCCGTCTCACCCATCGAAGCTTCAACCTCATCGGCTGTAACCTTTTTGCCGAATGTGTCAGTTGCATTTTCCGGAATCTCCTCAACGGGAACAAGCGAGAACTGGTCGAAGCAGTAATCCTGTGTCATTATCGGATTAGGACCGCCGCAGACTCTGATATATTCAAGCTCGTCTGTCAGCTCAACGTAAAATTCAACCTTGAGCCAATCGTTGGTGGGATATGCCCATGCAATATGAGATGTGGTGTCCGTCTGTCTTAAAATGATACGCAGCTCCGTGAGAGCACCCTCACGAAGTGTACGGAAATAACCTGTGAAAAGGTACTTACCTGCACTGATTGTATCACCCGGCTTATAGAACGCACCGACATGGCTCTGCGGTATTGCCGTAACACGCAGATAACCGCCGTTTACGTCCTCGTCATACGAGAGTGTTACACCCTCGCTTGACCAATAACGAAGTACATTATCGGAATTGAAACGGCTGAACGTGAGCAGATTTCCCTTGGGAAGTGCTTCATCAATAGACGGAGCAGTCGAAAGCAGTGCCGCATTTGCGCTGACCGATTCGATCGTGGTGTTGACGACATTATCTGCCGCCGACACACACGTTGAAAAAATCTGACCTAACATCAGTACGACAAGTAAAACCGTCGTAAGCTTAATTTTTTTCATATGCAATTCTCCTTTGCTTCAATCATTCGCCGAGCTTAACGATCGAGATGTTGTCAATATCAAACGAACAGATATCTCTTGTGGGATCCATACCGCCCGCAATCTTGATAATCAGGTTTCCGTTTTCCTTTGCAACGAACTCAGCTTCGATATGTCTCCATTCATGAGAGATCATATACATGAAGTTGAATCCCTTAAGTGTTTCGCCGTTTATAGCTAACGGATCCGATCTGAGATACGAACGTGCCGCCATTTCATCGCCCTCGTTTGAGCATCTGATATCGTAAGAGAGCTTATATCTGATGCCGCTTGCGAGATAGAGATCCGAAGAAAGCTGGATTCCGCAGTATTCGTTGGAACGCTCACTCATACGAAGGAAGCCGTTTCCGTCCTCTTCTTCATAGGTAAGCTTTGCGGTGCTGCTGTTGTAAGTAGCCCAGCCCTCACGTGCGGTTTCACCATCGTCAAATGTTCCCTTTTCATAAAGCTCAACATTGTTCGGAATGGTGTTTGCAAAGTTAACGATACGGAGATTTGCGATGTCGTATTCCTGAACACCCTGAGTGATTGCAGGACCGCGAACGATAAATTCAAGCGGAACTTTCTCGTCAACCGCAAATACAAACTCCATATGCGACCATTCATTGTTGATCTTGATGGTGTAAGGTGTACCGGCTATCTTGACGCGTGTATATCCCGTTTCGCCCTTGTTCGCTGTACGGAAGTCACCGCTGAAGATATATGTACCGGGCTCGATGGTTGTCTGTGCATTGTAAGTGAAGCCAAGGTAGTTGTTGGCAATGTTACGTGCCGCAAGGTACTCTGTACCATCTTCATCCACCTTATATTCAAGAGTCTGCTCGCCATAGCTCCAATTTTCAAGAGCCTCCTTGCTTACAGCACCGCGAATGAGTCCCATATTCTTATCGGTTTCACTGTAGAACTCAACATTTCTGAATTCAAGCGGAGTACCGTCGCTGAGTGTAAAGACGATATTATTAAGGCTGATCTTCGAAGGATCATCAACCTCGATAACGAAGCCGCCCTTTGTCCATTCGTTTGTAACGGTAACACCGTCAGAACCGCTTGTCGTCGGAAGTGCCTTGCCGTTAAGAAGTGCATTAAGAGTTGCCTTATTGTTATTTTTGTCAATATTGATCCAGCCGAAGTTGCCCTCACTGTATTCGAGCTTTGCAAACTGATAATCGGCAAGACGGAATTCACCGGTTACATACCAATTTTCCTTTGTAAGCTCCTTCTCACTGCCGTTATACTTGAATGCAGTGTTGCCGGATTCGGGCGAGTTAACATGGTAATATTCCCCGTCACTTACAATTGCAAGCTCTGCACGGGTGGTTGTGCTCCAGCCGACAGTACCGATCGTAAGACCGTGTCTGATAAGCTCCTTGCCCGTGGAAACATCGATAAGCGAGAAATCGTCAACACAGTAAGGAAGCAGATCCCAGAAGCTTTGTTCGATAAACTGTATCGAGAGAGGACCGCTCTTGCCTGTGAATCTCACGCTGTAATCAGTCCATTCGGTTGACATTCTGATCGGGCCGAGAACAACACCGTCCACAACCTTAAGACGTGCGAGTCTTATCTGTCCGTCCGACGATCTTACATCCATATAGTCGGAGCAGTTATCTGTACGAAGCTTGAACTTAAGCTCATATGTCTTTGTGGGATCAAGTGTAACCGTGGAATCGCTATATGTGAGATATGCGCTTGCTGCGGTTATGTTGTAAATACGCAGATAATCGTTCTTCTCTGCACTTCCCATCTTCTCGATGAAATCGCCCGAGGGAGTTATGAACTTATCAAGCTCCATCTCGTCGATCTGCTGTTTTTTGAGAATAAGAAGTGTAACAATAACACCCGTGTTGATGTCATTGAGTTCAACTTTGCGCTCAACAAGTGTTATACTGATCTCACAGAAATCAAGCGAATACGCACCATCAAGCATAAAGCCTATTGTGTCAATATCAACCGACGTTTCCGTTTCGAGAACAAACTCGACTTCCTGCCAGCCGTAAGGACTTACAGAGGCTTCGTCTCTGCCGGCGACTGTTTTAAGCTGTAAGCTGGCAGTAGTAGCGTAAGCCATTATGCTTGCGCCGTTTGAATCGCCTGTAAGCTTTCCGTTTTCAACACTGAATTTTTCAGCATCAAGCGGAGGCGCAAGGCGGAATTTACCCGTGATGTGGTAAACACCGGGCGAGAGTGTTTCGCCATCCTCGCTGACGATCTGAATCGAAGTATTGCTTCCGTCAGTCGGAGCAGGAACATTATAATATTCCTCACCGCCACATATTGTAGCAGAGGATTTAACCGCACTCCAGCCGTGAGCATTATCACAAGCTGCGCCGTACTTAACAAGCTCTTTTTCCGCACCCGTGTCAGGATCTATCTCGACAACCGAGAGATCGGCGATATCGTAAGGAAGTATATCGGGAGTTCCGCTTCCCATGATCATTATTTTGAGCGTTGCATTGTTCTGCGGCTTGAATTCAAGGGAGGTGTACTCTGCCCATTCGTCATAGAGCTTGAACAAGGTATTCTTCGCCTGACCGCTTGCATTAAGCTCAGTACCGGAGGCATAAATCTGACGAGGACTCGAGAGCCATTCACCGTTCAAAAGATTGTCAACGCCAACACCGTTACCGTTTGCATCAACAAGGAAGATACGGATGTTTCTGTAAATATCTGTCGGAACCTTGCCGTAGTTATACTTGAGCAGATCGAAGTAATCACCCGTTTCACCCTTAATGGAAGCTGTACGTGCATCAAAAGAGATTCTGTATGTCTTATCAGGGCTTAAGGTAACGCTCGAATCCTGATATGTAAGCTTTGCATCGTCAACATAATTGATTCCGTATGTGCGGACATAGCTTTCATATTCCTCGTTAACGATGGAGATAAGCGAACCGTCACCGCTTACAAAGCTGTCAATATAAAGCTCATCCGCGGGAACAAATTCTATATTCTTGAAGTCAAGCGGAGTACCGTCACTGAGTGTAAAGACGATCTCGCTCTTTTCGATTCCGGCTGCATTTTCAACTCTTAATAAAAACTCACCCGAAGTCCAGTCTGTACTTACAAAAAGCTCTGTGGAATCGCTGTCAACGAGATTCAGTGCCTGACCGTTATTTACAGCACTGAGGTATGCGTTATTGTTATTGGCAGTAACGCTCACCCAACCGACGGCGGAGGTGCTTGTTTCGAGCTTTGAATACATATAATCAGCAAGACGGAATTCACCGGTAATATGATAGATACCCGAGTCAAGGTGACCGTTTGTGCCGTTATATTTGAACTGAGTCTGCGAAGCGGATGCAGGAACGGTGTAATATGTCGTTTCCTCTGCAACCGAAACTGTCGCATTGTTACTGGAGGTTGTGTAATCCGATGAGAGAACAGACCAACCGTCAAAACCTATTTCCATACCGTGCTTGATAAGCTCATTTCCTGCCGAATCGAGGAGCGAAAGGTCATCAATGCTGTACGGCAGAATATCTGCAAATGTCTGCTCGATAAACGCTATCTGAAGAACACCCTTCTTACCGGTTATCGGAATAATGTGTTCTGTCCATTCGTTTGTAAGCTCAATACCTGCCTTAACAACTCCGTCTATAACTCTGACGCGTGTATTTCTGTACTTGCTTGCGTTAGAGTTGGTAAAATCGGAGCTTATGTCGCCGCGAAGCCTAAAGCTGAGAGTGTATGTTTCGTTTTCGTCAAGAACAACGCTCGAATCATTATATGTTACATACGCAGAAGCGGATTTTACTTTGTTGACATAAATATATTCATTGGCTGTCGCAATTTCAGTCTTGGCAATCGGTTCACCGCCAACGCCGATATACTCATCCGAATACTGATCGCTGATATCGACAAACTCAACATTTCTGAAATCGAACGAGCTGCCGTCACTGAGCGTGAACACAAGCTCACTCTTTTCAATGCTCTCACCGTTCGGAACAGCGATCACAAATTCAGCACCGTTCCAGATTGTTGTAACAGTCGCAGACAGTGTACCGTCAGTGGTTTCAAGAGCCTCACCGTTGTAAATCACCTCGAGCTCTGCTTTGTTGTTGTTTGCGCTGACAACGTCATAGCCCGTGCTTACGGTTCTGTCGAGATTTGCAATCTTATAATCGTTAAGACGGAACTCGCCCGTAACCTTCCAGACACCACTTGTGAGAGGTGTTCTATCGCCAACGCAGTTAAACGCATTGTTCGATGCGCTTGCAGGAACGGTGTAATATTCGGTATCCTTCACCGCCATAATCGAAGCGTTTGCGTTGTTTAAGGACCAACCGTTTTCCGCGTCGATCGCAGTGCCGTTTTTGATAAGCTCAACATCGGAGCCCTTTTCTTTAAGTGAAAGATCTGCAATGCTGAACGGAACCAGCTCATCATAACCCTGCTCGGTGAACCAGATCTTGAGAGGGCCGCCCTTGCCGGTAAATTCAACGCTGTATTCGCTCCATGTGTCATAAAGCTTGATCGAATCCTTGATGCGTCCGTCTACAACTCTGACCTGGGTAAGACGAAGAAGGTTCGCATCTCCCCAACTGCTCTTATAGCCGAGCGCGGTATTAGCATCGGACGAAGCATCTGCACGAAGCTTAAAGCTGAGCGTGTATGTTTTTGATGCATCAAGCGTAACCGTTGAATCCTTGTATGTAGGATACGCAGTTGCCGATTTTACGTTGTAAACATAGATATACTCGCTTGCATCTGCGCTTCCCTTTTGTTCGATATTCGCGCCCGACACCGCTTCGTAATCATCAGTGTAAGAAACGAGCTTGGTTATCTCAAAATCGGAGATATCAAAGCCGACAGCCTTATCAAGCGCTAACGAAAGCTCACCTGCCGTCACTGCCTTCGGAGCATCAATTGTGAAGCTTCCCGCTTTCCACTCGGTTGTGAGTGCAAGAGTTGTTGCACCTTCAAAGGTGAAATCGCCGTTATTTTCGGAAGCCGAGAGGTTTACAGTGTAGCCTGCCGCATTGTAATATCCCGAAGCATTTTTGCCTGCAACATCAAAATCGAGCGTGTTGAGACGGAAATTCGCACTTACCGAATATTTACCCGGCTCAAGCGTGAGGCCACTAAGCTTTGCCGATGCAGGTGTACCGTCGGTGGGATTTGCAACTCTTAAGAAGTCGGATTCCGTACAGAACTCAACCTTATTGCTGTAATACGCCCAACCTTTAGATGTCGCACTGGGATTTTTGGTTAAAGAATATTCAATGAGATTTGAACCCACGTCATGTCCGACACCGTTGATCTCATAGAGCGAAAGTGCACGGATATCATACGGCGTAACGCTCTTTAAGCTGTTTGAATAACCGCTGTAGCTGTTTTCAAATATGAGCTTTAACGCCTTGTCGTTTCCCTTGAAGGTATAGTATACACTTTTCCATTCATTCTCGGGAACGGTTATATTTCCGGTTGCCGGGTCAGCACCGACACTACCGATAATATTCGAGCCACTGAGAGGCGTTGCATTGCTGTCAAGACAAACCCTGACAGTACGCTCAAATCCGTTCTCACCATGAAGCTCAACACCGCGTATCATAAATGACAGACGGTATGTTTTGCTCGAATCCAGCTTTTTGGTCGGATCCATATAGTCGAATTTTCTTTCGACCTGTGCTATTCCGTAAAGATGAACATAGTCATCGGTCACGTCGTCTGCAATTGTGTCGCTCACCTCGGTAACGTTATCCGACCAAGTGAGTTCACTACTAACCGCAGTCACGGTGCCGTCTGTGGCAAATGCGGTCATCGGTAAGGACGACAACACAAGTGTCGCAGAAAGCAGCATTGCCAAAGCTCTGTTTTTCATAATTGTATCTCCTTTTTTCAAGATCAATAATTTTCAAGAATGAACTTAAAGTTGTTAGCCGCAGATTCCTCGTTGCTGATGGGTGCCTGATCAAGCTCCTCACAGAGAGGGCCGTCATAGCCATGTTCCTTGAGAAGCGCAAAGACAGCGGCGAAATCAACACATCCGTCACCGAGCTCACAGAAGTTTGAATATACCTCCATTCCGGCGGTTGCAAGTCCCTCTGATTTAACGTCCGCATTCTTTATATCCTTGAAATGCGTAAAATTAACTCTGTCTATATACTTGCTTATAACCGAGACAGGATCACAGTTACCGGCAACGAGATGTGCCGTATCGGGAGCAAACTTGATAATATCGCTTCCGAGATTTCCGAGGATATTATCGATCTCGTTTTCATACATAACCCACGTATTATGGTGAGGATGAATATTACACGTTATTCCGAACGCCTTGGATTTTTCCGCAAAACGTCCGACAACGTCAAGCTCGTAATCGAGATTTGCTTTATCCATAACCGTCGGACGCCCGTATGTAGCCTGCAGACAGATGCGCTTGACACCAAGCTCTGCAATAAACTCAAGCTCTTTTTCAAGATTCACAAAAACTTCTGCCTCTTTCTCTTTTTCGGGAATATGAAAATAGAAGCTGGCAGGGTTAAGATTATAGCGTTCAAGCACCTCCTTATACGCTTTGATATCAAGATCAAAAGCATATATAGCAGCTTTAACGCTTTCAAACTGCTCGTAACCGATTTTTGACACCGCAGCCGCCGCGGTTTCCATTTGTTCTCTGGTGTCGGTTCCCCAAGGCCAGATGGCGGCAGTTATTCGTGATTTTACCATGTTAATCCCCCTTGATTATTTGTGAAAAGGTTTCTAAAAAAGTGAAATGTATTGTAAAGATACTGTTATATATTCATTATATAATAATATAGTTTTTTCTACAAGTACAATTCATGGTTCGTTTTTCCTTAAAATTTGCATAAGAACAAAGATTCCCGACCGTAAAACGCCTTTCCATCGTGGAAACATAGGCTATAAACGGCAAATTTTGGTCACAAATCCTCTGATTTCCCACATCATGTTGCAATTTTTTGGGAAATCGAACTGTCAACTCACCGAAAGAATCAGATCAAGCAGCGCATTTTGGCGAAGAAAGCAAAAAAACATCCCCACCCGTTTTATGGATGGGGACGTAATCTTGTGGGTGTGATTCACGAATCGACCGAATTTTCCACGTAATCTCGTAGGGGCGATTCACGAATCGACCGAATCTAATTAATGGAAATAGTTGTAGCTCGATTCACCGAACTTAACGATGGTGTCAACGGTTGCACCGAGGTTTGCAGAGTTACGGTTAGCATAGGATTCTACACTGTCCGCTGCATTTGCAAGCTCTGTGTC
>JAFTTS010000089.1 GCA_017466685.1 Clostridia bacterium | reverse complement strand
CTGATTTTTACGATGTTTACGTGCCCGGCGAGGAGACCGGCGACGATCTTGAAACGGTCGATCCGCTTGATTTACTTCTGTCGCCCGATGACACGGGTATACCGAGCGTTTATTCGGATGAAATAAATGTACTTGGCGATAATTTGCAGATTTATGATTGTAACGATGATTTTTGTTCTATAGTATACAATGAATCCGGTGCGTGGATGTTCGACCAGAAAGCGATCAAGGTGACACCGCTCGTCGATCTTGAAGCGATGATAGCCGATGCCGATCCGACGGGACGCGGTACGGAATATTTTAAAGACGTGACGATTTCGTATGACTTTGTTGAGCGTGACGGTGTTGAGATACGTATTGAGTTCACTGTAACCTCAAATACCGCTGATGCATATTTTAAGGTTTATGGTCACTACACGCTGTTTGAAGAAATTGAATATCTTATCGAGGACTATAAACGCGGTGATTTTCGCGGCTATTATATCGAAGAAACTGTCTATCCCGGAAGCGATGAGCCGATAGGAATTTACGATATTTCCGACTATGCAAGACTCGGTATATACAAGGATAATTGGCTCTTTAAAATGGCAACGGCGATAGTCGAAAATGATGTTCACGCTTTGGAGAGCATGAATTTCCTCGAAGAAGGCACGCTTTCCGATTGGGAGGGAATGGTGATATCAGAATATGAGATTATCCGTGACAATCCGACATCGCCGTATCTTGACTTTTTGACGCTGAATATTACTATTGCAGAAAGTAACGTCGAGCGTTATCCGGCAGGAGAATATGTTATTGAGATAGCAGAGGGACCGGATTTGACCATTGATATAAAGCCTGCGTCCGAAGTTGGTACGGATTATGTACTGACTGAAGCGGCACAGTGGTTAGCTCCGCTTGCAGAGCATTTCGGTGGCTTTGTTACGGCAAACGCAGACAGTCCATCACATTCTCTGACAGACCTCTATCTTTACCACACGAGAGTTGTCGGAACAGAACCGAGCTATGATGAATTTGTCAGATTTTCAGAGGATTGCTTTGGAATTAAGATAAACAGCGGTGATGTATCCCGTGCCGAAATTGAAAGTCACGGCGGACACGGATTTGGAACAAGTCTTTGCGAGATTTCGGGCGGTATACCCGAGGACGGTGTTTGCCATGTTACTGTGACGTATTTCGCCGATCCGATGAAGTCGGTTATAGCAACGGTTGACGAATATGAGCTTGTTAAAATCGGTGACGGTATCTGCAAATACGAGATTAAAAGTGCAGAGCGTACATACGATACCGACCTTAAAATTTGCGGCTGGAGCGTTTGATGTGTGATACTTTATTAAAGGAGTCCTTCGGGGCTTCTTTTTTATTTCAAAAATAAGATATTTTTTCGTTTTTGCTATTGTATTTTTGAAGAATGTGATGTATAATAATAATGTATTACTATGTTTATTTGAAAGGAACTCCGAATGAATATCGGAATAATCGGCTTTGGTGCGATGGGTAAAACTCACGCATTCGCCATAAATAACCTTAACTATTTCTATAAAGACCTGCCGTTCCGGGCAACGCTTGGTGGTGTCTATACGAGAACTCCCGAAACCCGTGAGGCGGCAGTGCGCGACTTCGGTTTTGCGCGTGCATATTCGAGTGAGGACGAGATGATAAACGATCCCGATATTGACGTTATCGACATAACCTCTCCCAATATCGCACACTTCGAAACCATCAAAAAGGCAATTGCCGCAAAAAAGCATATTTATTGCGAAAAACCGCTTTGTATAAATGAAGCGCAGGCGGCGGAGGTCACACGGCTTGCTCGCGAGGCAGGTATAACGGCACAGATCGTTTTTAACACACGTTTCCTATCGCCTGTAATGCGTGCGAAGGAACTTGTTAACGATGGCAGACTCGGACGAATCATCAGCTTTAATTGTGCGTTTCTTCATTCGTCGTGTACCGATCTTAACAAAAACGCAGGCTGGAAGCAGGATAAGACCGTCTGCGGCGGCGGAGTGCTTTTTGACCTCGGTTCACACGCAATCGATCTTGTTTACCATCTTTGCGGTAACTTCAAGAATATTTACGGAAGCTCGCAGATCGCGCATCCCGTACGTCGCGGTATGGACGGTAACGAGTGGCGCACCAATGCAGACGAAGCGTTCTATATGATCGCCGAGCTTGAATGTGGTGCAAAGGGAACAATAACCGCTTCAAAGCTTGCAACCGGTACTAACGACGATTTTTCCATCGAGATCTACGGCGAAAAGGGCGCGATAAAGTTTGATCTTATGGAGCCTAACTGGTTATGGTTCTATGACTGCAGCGACAAATCCGGCGATCTTGGCGGTGAAGCCGGCTTCAAGAGAATCGAGTGTTGTGGAAGATATCCCTCTCCCGGCGGTGTTTTCCCCGGGGTTAAAGCGCCGATCGGTTGGCTTCGCGGTCACGTTGGTTCGATGTATTCATTCCTCGATGCAGTGCATTCGGGAAAGCAGACTGATCCGTCGTTTGAGGATGGCGCGTATATCCAGCGCATAATGGAAGCGGCATACCGTTCAGACGAATCGGGAAAAGTCGAGGACTGCACACCTGTAATATTTTAACTATTATTTTTAAGGAGAACACCAATGATAAACAATATGCGTGTTATCGGACTGACGGGCGGCACGGGAGCCGGAAAAGGCGAGGTTTCGCTTTGCTTCATGTCGCACGGAATAAAGAGTCTTGACACCGATAAGGTTTCACGTGAAGTATGTCTGCCCGGAAAGCCTTGTCTTAATGAGCTTGTTGAATATTTCGGAGAGGGAATACTTCTTTCTGATGGTAAGCTTGACAGACGCGGACTTGCAGAACTCGTTTTCGGCGAAGAAGATCCCGAAAAGCGTGAGGTTAAGAAAAACGCTCTTAACCGTATCACTCACCGTCATATTATTGATGCTATTAATGCATGGCTCACCGAGCGTGAAAAAGCAGGAGATGCACTTGCGGTTGTTGACGCGCCGCAGCTTTTCGAGTCGGGCTTTGATCGTCACTGTGATTACATAGTCGGCGTTATCGCAGACGAAAAGGTACGTATCCGCCGTATCATTTCCCGTGACAGCATTTCCGAGGAAACGGCAGAGAAGCGTATACGCTCACAGAAATCAGATCAGTTCTTCATGGATTCATGTGATTTCATTGTTTATAATAATTCGGGCATAGACGCCCTCGAGGGACAGGTTGAGCATATCCTCGAAAAGATCAATTACTTTGCGTAAGCTTATAATTTTCATAATCATTGCCGTTGTTCTCATTGTAGGTTCTGTCCTGGGCTTTGCCTTTGCGGATTTTCTGCATGAACAGATGGATCTTCAGCGTTATCCCATAAAGTACAGCGAGATAGTTGAAAATTGTGCACGTGAATACGGCGTTCCGAGGGAAATGATCTATGCCGTTATCCACACCGAAAGCGATTTCAAAGAGGACGCGGTTTCTCATGTCGGCGCAAAGGGACTGATGCAGATAATTGATGAAACCAATGAATGGATAGCCTTTCGAACCGGTGAGGACGTTATGGCAGAGAGAATATTTGAGCCGACTGTTAATATCAGGCGCGGAACCTGGCTGCTGTCATATTTGTACAGCGAGTTCGGTGCTTGGGAGGAAGCTTTGGCGGCTTACAATGCAGGAATCGGACGTGTACGCGGTTGGCTTGACGATCCTGCGGTAAGCTCGGACGGAAAAAAGCTCGACACAATTCCGATTGCCGAAACCTCCGCATATGTTGAAAGAGTTATGAAAGCGGCAGAAAAATACCGCGCATTATATTTTGAATAATTAAAAAGGAGATATAAAATGGACGAAAAGACACAAGGTCAGCTTCTTTCTGAAAAGCTGGTCTACAAAAACAAGAGTGCGTTCGAAACAAAGAATGCAGACAAGGAAACGGTTAGGGCTTACTGTGAGGTATACAATAAGTTCCTCGATAACGGTAAACCCGAGCGTGAGGTTGTAACCGAGAGTATCGCTATG
>JAFTTS010000005.1 GCA_017466685.1 Clostridia bacterium | reverse complement strand
GAGACCGCGGCCCTGTGTTCTCGAACGGAGGTCGGTTGCGTAACCGAACATTTCTCCAAGCGGAACAGAGCAGGTGATCTGAGTTGCACCGTTGTCATCGTCCATAGTCTGGATCTGACCACGGCGGGAGTTGATATCACCGATAACGTCACCGAGGTAATCGTTAGGAGTGATAACAGTAACCTTCATCATAGGCTCAGTGATAACAGGATCAGCCATTCTCATAGCTTCCTTGAAGCACATCGAACCTGCGATCTTGAACGCCATTTCAGACGAGTCGACTTCGTGGTAAGAACCGTCGTAAAGAGTAACCTTACAGTCAACAACGTTGTAACCTGCGAGGACACCGGTCTGCATAGCAGCCTGAATACCCTGGTTAACAGGCTCGATGTATTCCTTGGGAATAGCACCGCCGACAACCTTGTTTTCGAAGAGGTAACCTGCGCCGGGTTCGTTCGGCTCGAGTATGATCTTACAGTGACCGTACTGACCTTTACCACCGGACTGACGAGCGTACTTGTGCTCGTGGTCGACTTTCTTTCTGATGGTTTCCTTGTAAGCAACCTGAGGCTTACCGATGTTAGCTTCTACCTTGAACTCACGAAGAAGTCTGTCAACGATGATTTCGAGGTGAAGCTCACCCATACCTGCGATGATGGTCTGACCGGTTTCATCGTCGGTGTAGGTTCTGAAGGTCGGGTCTTCCTCTGCGAGCTTTGCAAGCGCGATACCCATCTTCTCCTGACCTGCTTTGGTCTTGGGCTCGATAGCAACGCGGATAACGGGCTCGGGGAATTCCATCGACTCAAGGATGATAGGATTGTCCTCATCGCAGAAGGTGTCACCGGTGGTAGTATTCTTAACGCCGATAACTGCTGCGATATCACCCGAGTAGCACTTATCAATGTCCTTACGCTCATTGGAATGCATCTGAAGGATACGTCCGAAACGCTCCTTGGCATCCTTGGTGGAGTTGTAAACAGTAGTACCTGCTTCAACAACACCCGAGTAAACTCTGAAGTAGCAGAGCTTACCAACGAACGGGTCGGTCATGATCTTGAATGCGAGAGCAGAGAAGGGAGCATTGTCGTCGCTGGGACGCTCGTCCTCTTCCTCTGTGCCGGGGATAACACCCTTAATTGCGGGAACGTCGAGCGGAGAAGGCATGAAATCAACGATAGCGTCGAGGAGCTTCTGTACGCCCTTGTTCTTATAGGAAGTACCGCAGACAACGGGAACGATCTTATTGTCGATAGTTGCCTTACGGAGAGCTGCTTTAAGTTCTTCGATGGAGATTTCTTCACCGTCGCAATAACGGAGGAAGAGCTCCTCATCTGTTTCACAAATGGATTCTACCATCTTGGTGCGGTATTCTTCTGCCTGCTCGAGCATATCAGCGGGGATCTCCTCGACACGCATGTCCTTACCAAGGTCATCGTAATAAACGTCAGCCTTCATTTCCATCAGGTCAACGATACCCTTAAAGGTCTCCTCTGCACCGATAGGAAGCTGAATCGGCACTGCGTTTGCCTTGAGGCGGTCACGCAGCATCTGTACAACGCGGTAGAAGTTAGCGCCCATGATGTCCATCTTGTTGACATAGCACATACGCGGTACGCGGTACTTGTCAGCCTGGCGCCATACTGTTTCGGACTGAGGCTCAACGCCGCCCTTTGCACAAAGAACGGTTACGGAACCGTCAAGTACACGAAGGGAACGCTCAACTTCGACGGTAAAGTCAACGTGACCGGGGGTATCAATGATGTTGATACGGTTGTTGTTCCAGTGGCAGGTGGTAGCTGCGGAGGTGATTGTGATACCACGCTCCTGCTCCTGAGCCATCCAGTCCATGGTCGCGCCGCCGTCGTGAGTCTCGCCCATCTTGTAGTTTACACCCGTATAGAAGAGTATACGCTCAGTCGTTGTGGTTTTACCAGCGTCGATATGAGCCATGATACCGATATTACGAGTTCTTTCAAGCGGGAATTCTCTAGCCATTTTTTTCTCCTTTCAAGAAATGTAGTGTTAAGATTAATATCTGTAGTGTGCAAACGCCTTGTTTGCTTCTGCCATTCTGTGGGTTTCTTCCTTCTTCTTGAAGGCGCCGCCCATAGAGTTGATGGCATCGAGGATTTCGTTTGCGAGCTTCTCAGCCATTGTCTTCTCACCACGAGTTCTTGAATAGTTAACGATCCAACGAAGACCAAGAGTCTGACGTCTTTCAGCTCTTACCTCCATCGGCACCTGATAAGTCGAACCACCTACACGGCGAGCCTTGACTTCAAGTACAGGCATTACGTTTTCAAGGGCTTCATTGAAAGCTTCGAGGGGATTCTTACCCAGCTTCGCTTCTACGATTGCGAATGCATCGTATACGATCTTCTGTGCAACACCCTTCTTGCCATCATACATAATGTTGTTGATAAGCTTTGTTACGAGCTTAGAATTGTACAACGGATCCGGTAAAACGTCTCTTTTGGAAATTTGACCTCTTCTCGGCATTGTAACTTCCCTCCTTCATATAAAATAATGATATCATAGGTACTCGAAAGTATTCTCCCGTTAATGCTTGATATAAAGGAACGCAACGGAGACCGTGTACTCTGTTTGCGGACACAGTAAACAAATCCCGATTATTTTCTTTAAACGTCAAGCTAAAAAGGATATTCTATACCTTGTTAGTTTTTCCTCTGATAGAGCAGGGGACACTCATGAATGAGAACGAATATTACTTCTTCGGTCTCTTTGCGCCGTACTTGGAACGGCTCTGGTTGCGGTTTGCAACACCCTGTGTATCGAGGGTACCGCGAATGATGTGGTAACGCACACCGGGGAGGTCACGTACACGTCCGCCGCGGATAAGCACTACGGAGTGCTCCTGCAGGTTGTGTCCGATACCCGGAATGTAAACAGTCGCCTCGAGTCCGTTGGTAAGTCTTACACGGGCAATCTTACGAAGTGCCGAGTTAGGCTTCTTAGGGGTAGTCGTGGTGACCTTTGTGCATACGCCTCTTTTCTGAGGAGAGCTTGCGTCTGTTGCGGAATCGGTAAGAGTGTTAAAGCCGCGCTGAAGAACAGGAGCTTTAGACTTGTAGATCTTCTCTGAACGACCCTGCTTGACGAGCTGATTAAAGGTTGGCATATCGCACCTCCTTTGAAAATAGTAGAATTTGTTCGCCTTGACCGATGTCATTTGACACCGTTTCGCCGCAAAACATATCAAGACAAAATAAATTATACCACAATAGGCCTCAAAAGTCAAGTGGGAGTTTTGCAAAAATATTTTTTTGTTTAAAATCTCCCGAATATACAAATTGTGCTTTAATGAGGTGATTATTATCGTAAAATTGACGAGTTATACACGGCGTACGGTTTAAAAAAATCTGAAAATCACGACCTGCGTAAGCGGTGCATAGACTGTTATCGGGGAGGGGAGAAGCATATGCGTGAAGTGTTTGAAATTTTTGCGGCTGTGATGGCTGTATTCGGTATATATACGGTGCTTGATATGCTGCGTGAACGTCTTCTGTATCCATACAAAATACGCAGGTTGACACGTGTTGCCATTATTGCGGATGAAAATGTACCGCTTGCTGAAATTGCGGCTTATGTCGGATATTTGAGTCGGGAACGTAAAATTTCGCCCGAACGGTTGATTATTCTGACAAATAGTGATATAATTATAGGTAATTCGGAAATATCACGCTTCGGTGATGTTTTTGTCTATAATAAATATAAGGAAGCGGACGATGATAGAGAATATGAAGTCGGACGGGAAAGCCCTTGAAACGATCGAGGGTACCGTTGAATCCATAATATATACAAACGCCGACAATGGCTATACTGTTTTCGATATGTCATGTGAGGGTGACGACGATATTGTCACGGCGTGCGGCATACTTCCGAATACTGTTCCCGGGGACAGAATGAAGCTTGTCGGCGAATGGACACATCATAAGAATTACGGACGTCAGTTCAGTGTCGCTTATTATGAAAAAAAGCTGCCGGCGACAGAGAACGAAATTCTTCGTTATCTTTCAAGCCGTGCAGTTAAGGGAATAGGTCCCAAAACTGCGCAGAAGCTTGTTGATATGTACGGTGAGGACACTCTTGACGTTATCGAAAATCATCCCGAATGGCTTGCGAAGATCTCGGGCATCACTCCCGCAAAGGCGCAGAGTATTACCGAAAATTTTCGCGAGCAGTTCGGCGTTCGTACGCTGATGATGTTCTGCCGCGAATATCTTTCCGTTTCGATGAGTATGCGCATTTATAAAAAGTGGGGCGGTGCTTCACTTGATATAATTAAGGCTAATCCGTATCGCCTTTGCGAGGAATTTCAGGGTATCGGCTTTGAGCGTGCGGACAACCTTGCAAGGTCAATGGGTGTCGAATCGGACAGTGAGTACCGTATCGAGAGCGGTATACGTTGGGTATTATCTGAAACGTCACGCTCGGGCGGACACTCGTTTTTGCCGTATGAACGTTTAATCCCTTTTGCGGCACAGAGACTTGATGTCAGTGAAACGGTGGTTGTGTCGGCTGTCAATAATATGATTGAGGATAACCGTCTTGTCAGAACAAAAATCGAATCGCTCGATGCTGTTTTCGATAAATCCGCTTACTGCTGTGAATCGGAGATTGCCGCAAAGCTTGACCTCATTGACCGCGTTTGTCCAAGGCTTGAGGTGGGGGATATCGAACGTCTGATATAGCGCATCGAGCTTGAGGAGGACAAGCAGTATGCAATGCTCCAGCACACCGCGATACGTGCTGCCGTGAATAACGGAGTAATGGTGCTGACGGGTGGACCTGGAACGGGAAAAACCACGGTTATATGTGCAGTTATACGCATCTGCCAGAGCCTTAATATGGACATCGCTCTCGCGGCACCTACGGGACGTGCGGCAAAGCGAATGAGTGAGGCGACCTCATGCGAAGCAAAAACCATACACAGATTGCTTGAAATGGAATTTTCGGACGATGACTACGCCAAATTCAAGCGAAACGAAAATGACCTGCTTGACGAGGATGTTATCATCATTGACGAAGCTTCGATGATAGATATGTATCTTATGAATTCGCTTCTCAAGGCAATCAAGCCGGGAGCGAGACTTATGCTCATAGGTGACTCGGATCAGCTTCCGTCCGTCGGCGCGGGTAATGTACTTAACGATATCATCGCCTCGGAAAGATTTACGACAGTCAAGCTGACCGAGATTTTCCGTCAGGCAAGCGAGAGTCTCATTATAACCAATGCACACCGTATAAACAATGGAGAAGTGCCTGTTCTGAATATTAAAGACAACGATTTCTTCTTCCTGCCGCGCGGTTATGACGCTGATGTTTCCTCGACGATTGTTGACCTCTGGAAGAACCGTCTGCCGAAAACCTACGGTGAAAGAGCCGCGGAGGGAATACAGGTGATCTCCCCGTCAAGAAAGGGTATCGCCGGAACGGAAACGCTCAATAAAATGCTACAGGATGCACTTAATCCGCGAAGTAACACAAAGCGTGAAAAGCAGGTGCGTGACACTATCTTCCGAGAGGGTGACCGCGTTATGCAGATAAAGAACGATTACGACTTAACATGGGAACGTGACGGTAAGGAGGGCATTGGCGTTTTTAATGGTGACATCGGTATAATCGAGACTATAAACACTCCTGCCGAGCAGATGATTGTAAGCTTTGACGACCGCGTTGTTGCTTACGAATTTTCAAAGCTTGATGAGCTTGATCATGCGTGGGCAATCACCGTCCATAAGAGTCAGGGAAGTGAATATCCGATCGTTATAATGCCGCTTTACGGCTCGTGTCCGCCACAGCTTTTGTCCCGTAATTTGCTTTATACTGCAGTGACACGTGCACAGCAGATGGTGATACTTGTCGGTCAGTCGCGAATCGCCGAGACGATGGTTGCAAACAACAGACAAATAATGAGATACACGGGGCTTTTAAGACATGATTAAGCTTGCTCATTTATTCTTTCCGCCGAAATGTATTGCCTGCGGTGAGCTGCTGCCGAGAGAACTGTTTTCGAGGTCGTTCTGTGCCGAATGTGCAGAGAAATGGGAGCTTGCAAAGAAGAGCTGTCGGGCACAGAACAACGGACGGCCTGTCAAGGAGATCGAATCCTTTGACGAGGGTGGTGCGCCTGAGCTTGTTCCGTATTCGTTCATATACACGCCGGGCAAGCGTAAAAATCCCGAGAACGCACTGATACTGCGCCTCAAGGATTTTGGGGACAAGCGTTGTGTTTCCAGGGTAGCAACGGAGATTTCCGAGATCATCGCCGAGGATATCGCTGTGATAACAAAGAACGGTGCAAGGCACGGGGATGCTTTGATTACATGGATCCCACGCAGACGGACTTCCGTTAAACGGTTCGGGTTTGACCATATGGAGCGCGTTGCAATGGCACTTTCAAAGAAATTGGCGATACCTGCCGTGCCTCTGCTGAAGCGGCGTGCCTTTGCGCATGAACAGAAGCATCTGGGTGGTAAGGAACGCAGAATAAACGCAGAACGCAGCATGATGTTTGCGGGCAGGACTCCTCTTAATGGGAAGATCGTGCTGCTTGTTGACGATATTGTCACAACGGGTGCGTCACTCGGAGCGGCTTCCAAGCTTCTTCGTGATGCGGGCGCTGACCGTGTTATACCCGTGGCACTTTCGGCGACTGAACGTCCGATCGACGCTGGGAAACGGCGGATCGAAGATAATTTTAATATAATTAAGAAAAATAATCGGTAAACATGACGTACTTCGTTGCATATAATAAAAGCAGACCCGATCGAAAGGAGCTGCTTTAAATCGACACCGACAAAAACTACCCGAGATATCCTGTTGACCTTTTTAAAATAAGCGTGATTTTTCTCGGAACAAACGAGAATATTACCGATTTGCCGTACATCATTGCAGACGTTGTGAGGGAGAATCCGTTTGGAACTGCATTCATAAAAAAGGGCGGTTGATCTCTCGTGATTTACTGCACCGCTTTACCGTAAAGATTTACGGCATTGACAAAAGTACACAAAAATTTTGTCGAAAAATCGGCGATATGCGAATTTACAAAATTGCTTCGGGAGTGTATAATATAATACGCCATTTGTTGCGTTGCAACATAAAACGAGGCAATAATGGTATGGAAAAGTTTAGATTTGAAAGAACGGCCATGCGGAATAACAATCTCATGTTATCAGCGCGCAGTGCCGTTTTTTCGTTTTTTTATGCCCTAAATTATTAAAGTTTCGTAAAAATTATTGTATTGGGGTAGAAATTAATAATATTATATGTTATAATTATAAGGATATAAATTAAAAAGGATTCCG
>JAFTTS010000088.1 GCA_017466685.1 Clostridia bacterium | reverse complement strand
AAGCCGGCAATCGAAGCTGTACGCGACGGTCGCATCAAGTTCGTCCCCGAGCGCTTTGATAAGAACTATTTCCATTGGATGGAGAATACTCAGGACTGGTGTATCTCACGTCAGCTTTGGTGGGGACACAGAATCCCTGCGTTCTACTGTGACGAATGCGGTCACACCGAAGTTACATCCGACGAAAAGGGAATCGCGGTTTGCCCCAAGTGCGGCGGTGCAATGAAGCAGGATGAGGATACTCTCGATACATGGTTCTCTTCTGCGCTCTGGCCGTTCTCGACACTCGGCTGGCCCGATAACACCGAGGATCTTAAGTATTTCTATCCGACAAATACACTCGTTACCGGTTACGATATCATCACGTTCTGGGTATCGAGAATGATCTTCTCGGCACTTGAATATACCGACAGTATTCCTTTTGACACCGTTCTCATTCACGGTCTTGTTCGTGACGAGCAGGGACGCAAGATGTCCAAATCCCTCGGAAACGGCGTTGATCCGCTTGAAATTATCGACAACTACGGTGCGGATGCTTTGCGTTATGCGCTCGTTATGGGTAACTCTCCCGGAAACGATATGCGTTACTCCGACAAGAAGGTTGAAGCGGCGAGAAACTTTGCAAACAAGCTTTGGAACGCGTCACGCTTCACGCTTATGAATCTCACGATAGACAAGGTGGAACTTCCCGATGCCGCAAAGCTCAAGGCAGAGGACAAGTGGATACTTTCGAAGCTCAATACGCTTATCGGTGAGGTTAACGCAAATCTTGACAAGTTCGAGCTTGGTGTTGCACTTTCGAAGCTTTACGATTTCGTTTGGGACGTGCTTTGCGACTGGTATATCGAGCTCATCAAGCCGCGTCTTAACGATGGTGATACCGATGCGCAGAACGTACTCTCATATGCGCTCGGCGAAACCCTGAAGCTCCTGCACCCGTTCATGCCGTTCATCACCGAGGAAATTTACCAGGCGATACCTCATGACAGTGAGTCCATTATGATCGCCGAGTATCCGAAGTACAATGCTGCACTCGAATTCCCGACAGAGGAAGCACAGATGGCGAAGCTTATCGACGCTATCACGCTTATCCGTAACCGTCGTGCAGAGATGAATGTTGCACCCTCGAAGAAGGCAAAGGTTATCATTGCGACAGCAGACCGTGCGACTTATTCGGATGATACGGTCAAGTTCTTCATAAAGCTTGCATCTGCATCCGAGGTTGAGTTTGTTGATTCCTATGCAGACGAGAATGCTGTACAGATCGTTGCGGAGGGAGCAAGCATCTTTATTCCGCTCGGCGAGCTTATCGATTTTGCAAAGGAACGTGAGCGCCTTAACAAGGAGCGCGAGAAGTATCTTTCCGAGATCGACAGAGTTGAAAAGAAGCTTGCAAACGAAGGCTTTGTTGCAAAGGCACCGGCACAGCTTATCGAGGCTGAAAAGGCTAAGAAGGCGAAGTTCATTGAGCAGCTTGCCGCTGTTGATGAGGCTATTGCAAAGCTTGGCTGAAATTAAATAAAAAGAGAACCACTTGCACCCTTAACTCGGAAATGCAAGTGGTTTTTTGTATACGTTTTTTTATCTGTCCTCGCGGAAATAAGGTGAACCGAGAGCTGCAGGAGCTTGGTATTCCTTCTTCTTACGGAGGGTTATGAAGATGAGTACAACGATGGTCATGATATAAGGAATCATATCGAGGAACTGCGAGTTTATGTGACCGACGACGGGAATCGTGGCATTCTGGAGCTTCGGACCGAGTGCCTGCATTGCACCGAAGAAGTATGCTCCGAAGATCGCTTTTATGGGATCCCATGTTGCGAAGATTACAAGTGCAACTGCGATCCATCCGATACCTGCGGTGAGGTTTTCCTTCCACTGGTCAACCGTTACAAGCGAGAGATATGCGCCGCCCATGCCGCAAAGGAATCCGCCGATCAGAATGTGGATGTACTTATACGCTGTGATATTGATACCGGATGCATCGGCTGCAGCAGGGTTTTCGCCGATCATACGCATATTGAGACCGAAACGCGTACGCTTCATGTAAATTGCAAGAACAACGGCGAAGATTATCGAAATGTATACGTATATACTTTGCGTGAAGAACATATTGCCAAGCACGGGTATCTCTGAAAGATACGGTACCGAGAAATCTGACAGCGGCTCGGAAACACTCGCCGGTAATTGCACCTGCGTATACGGTTTGCTTTCAAGAGTACCAATGATGTTTATAACCTCTGTTTTCATATTTCCGAGGAAGCTTGAGAGACCCGTTCCGAATATGGTCAGAACAAGACCGGTTACTGTGTGGTTTCCCATGAATGTAACAGTTATGAATGCATAGATGAGCGCACAGAGCGCACCTGCGAGACCTGCTGTGAGAACTGCGAGAACCGGGTTGCCCGTATTTACACCCATCATAAAGCCTGTACAAGCGCCGACAAGCATCATACCCTCAACTCCGAGGTTTGTGTGACCGACCTTTTCATTGAGTATACCGCCGAGCGTTCCGAAGAGGATAGGCGTACCCATTTGCACGGTGGACTGCAAAAAGAGGGAAAGCTGATCTAAAAATTCCATCATTTTTTTGCCTCCTTTCGCTTGAATACGATCTTGTAGTTTGTGAAAAATTCACTTGCAAGCACAAAGAACAGTATGATACCCTGAATTGTTTCGGCGACCGATGCGGGGATATTAGTGAGTGCGCCGAGTGAGCTTCCTCCCTGGAGAAGTACTGCAAAGAGGAATGAGCTGACGAGTATCATCGGTGCTGAGAGCTTTGCAAGCCATGCCGTGATGATTGCGGTGAAGCCGAGACCTGCGGATATGTTGTCGCCGAGTCGTCCTTCGCTTCCCGTTGCCTGGAGCATACCTGCAAGACCGCAGATACCGCCTGAGAGTAAAACGGCGATTATAAGCGTTTTTGTAACGTTCATACCTGCATAACGTGCGGTGTCGGGGTTTTCACCGAGAACTGCGATCTCAAAGCCGAATTTCGAGAATCTCATAAGTATGTAAACGGCAACAACGAGGATCAGTGCGACGATCCAGCCGATGTGAACTCCGAACACCTCGGGAAGTCTTGCGTTTTCAGTGAAGGCGTAGATCTTTGCCTGACCGCCCTCTCCCGGGTCCTTCCACGGGCCGAGCGAGAGATATGTGATCCACTTTATCGCAATGTAGTTGAGCATGAGAGTTACGAGTGTTTCGCTTGTTCCGAGCTTATGCTTGAGGATTGCCGGAATGAGAGCGAAAAGTCCGCCCGAAACGATTGCCGCAAGTGCCATTAAGGGAAGCATAACGTATATTGGCAGGTCAGGGCAGAGCATCCAGACAAGCGTCGCACCGAATGCGCCCATATAGAATTGTCCCTCTGCACCGATATTCCAGAATTTCATTTTGAATGCGATCGAAACACCGAGCGACATTGTGAGAAGCGGTATACATTTTCTGACGGTTGCGGCTCTGTTGAAATCTGTACCGAGCGCACCCTTGATCATTTTTTGATAAAGCTCAATCGGATTATATCCGAGGAAAGCCATAACGATTCCGGCCGCAATAAGTGCGACAACGACGGAAAGTATTCGCAGCAGAGCATCAAATTCCTGCGAAACACCTTGCTTTTTTTGAATTTTAAGCATTGCTGCTGCCTCCTTCGTTTTCAGTATGTCCGAGCATCATGAGACCGAGCTTTTGTTTGTTGGTTTCTCTTGCGTTAACGATACCCATGACCTTGCCCTCGTGAAGTACCATTATTCGGTCGGAAATGCCTAAAAGCACGTCAAGGTCCTCACCGATAAAGAGAATGCCGACGCCTTTTTTCTTTTGCTCGTTAAGCACGTCATAGATATTATACGACGCTCCGATATCAAGTCCGCGTACGGGATATGCGGTTATGAGCAGCTCGGGATTTAAGTTGATCTCACGTCCGAGAAGTACCTTCTGGATATTACCGCCAGAGAGCTTCTTTACTGTGTGATTGGCAGACGGTGTTGAAATATCAAAGCGTTTGATTATGCCGTCGGCGAGCTGCTTGCCTTCCTTGCGGTTCATGAATATACCGGGCATATTCTGATATGACTTTAAAAGCACGTTATCGATTACGGACATTGAGCCGACAAGTCCCATTCCGAGTCTATCCTCGGGGATGAATGACATGGTGATACCGCGTTTTATGATGTCACGCGGAGTGAGTCCGACGATGGATGAATCCTTGAATATGATGTCACCGCCTGCAACCTTGTCAAGTCCCGCGATGGTTTCGCAAAGCTCCTTCTGACCGCTTCCCGCGATACCTGCAACGCCGAGTATTTCGCCGCTTGAAAGGGTGAAAGAGATACTGTCGAGCGCTTTTCTGTGTTCGCCGTTAAGGACGGTGAGCTCTTTGACAGAGAGGATCTCGTGTTTCAGGCTGTCTTCAACCTCTGCACATTCAATATCGAGCGAGATCGGATGTCCGACCATTAATTCGGTAAGCTCGGTTGCGTTTGTCTGCGTTGTGTCGAGGGTTGTGATCGATTCGCCCTTACGAAGAATAGTTACGCGGTCTGAGATTTCAAGAACCTCCGCGAGCTTATGGGTGATGATAACGATCGAACAGCCCTGAGCCTTCATTTTACGGAGAATATCGAAAAGCACAGTTATTTCCTGCGGTGTCAGAACTGCGGTCGGTTCATCGAGGATGAGAATTTTCGCGCCGCGGTAAAGAACCTTCAGAATTTCACAGGTCTGCTTTTCCGAAACGGACATATTGTAAACCTTTTTGTCGGGATCGAGGTGAAGTCCGTACTGATCCTCAATCTGTTTGATTTTGGCACTCATGGCGCGACCGCCTGTGAAGAAACCGCTGTCTTTGTTACCGCCGATGATGTTTTCCTTTGCCGTGAGCACGTCAACCAACTTGAAATGCTGATGTACCATTCCGATTCCGGCGGCGATGGAATCCTGCGGAGAGGTCAGCACAGCCGGCTTTCCGTAGAGCTCGATCGAGCCGCTGTCGGGCGAGTATATTCCCGAGAGAATATTCATGAGAGTTGACTTACCCGAGCCGTTTTCTCCGAGAAGCGCGTGTATTTCGCCTCTGCGGACATCAAAGTTGATATTGTGATTTGCCTTGACGCTTCCGAAGGATTTACAGATTCCTTCAAGCTTTACGCAGATATCATTCATTTGACTCTTTCCTTTACGATAGTAATATATAGTAATTATATCATATATCGACACGATTCGTCAATAGCAAAGACAATATTTTCTGCATTATAAAACAAAAAATCGGCCTATGTGCCGTTTAACACATAGACCGTTTGAGTTAAATTATTACTGATTATCAGTTGATGGAGCCGATAACGCCTTCAACGAGCCAATCGAACGACTGAAGCTCTGCATCTGTCATTTCAGCGCCTGCTTCAACGCGAACTGCACCGGTGTTATCCTTAAGCTCGCCTGCGAAGATCTTAAGCTCGCCGCTCTTGATAGCTTCTTCAGCTTCAGCAACAGCCTCTGCAGTACCCTCAGCACAGTTGTCTGTGAGAGTATCGAGCGATACCATACCTGCGGAGAGACCTTCCCAATAAGATTCGCCCTTCCATGTGCCATTAATGATGGCTTCGATGTTCTGCTTGTAGTAAACATCCCAGTGGAAGAGAGGAGCAGTCAGATATGCATCGGGAGCTGCTGTGGGAGTGGAGGAGTTGTAACCGATAGCGAGAACGCCCTTTTCACCGGCTGCAACCTGGGGAGCGGTGGAGTCGCAGTGCTGTGCGATAACGTCGCATCCCTTGTTGATGAGCTCGAGAGCTGCGTTTCTTTCGAGAGTTACGTCAAACCAGGTGTTTGTCCAGATAACCTCAACGGTTGCATCGGGGTTAACGGAACGAAGACCGAGGGTGAATGCATTGATACCGCGGATAACTTCTGCGATAGGCATTGCAGCAACGTAACCAACCTTACCGGATTCAGAGTTGAGACCTGCAACGATACCTGCGAGGTAACGAGCTTCGTAAACTCTGCCCATGTAGTTGCCAACGTTGTCACCTGTGATGTAACCGGTAGCGTGACCGAAGTATACATCGGGGTAATCCTTTGCAACCTTTTCAACCCACTCGCCGTGACCGAAAGAGGTAGCGTAAATTACATTGTAGACTTCATCACAAAGCTGACGGAGAGTAGCTTCGCAGTCGGAGGATTCGGGAACATTCTCAACATAGTGAGTGGTGATGCCCATAGCCTCAAGAGCGAGTCTGCCCTGATCGTGTGCATAGGAATAACCGAGGTCGCCGATAGGACCGACGTAGAGGAATGCTGCCTTGATGTCTTCCTTTGTGAGGTTGCCTTCATTGCCGGTGTCTGCGTTGTCATCATTAGATTCGCCGCAGCCTGCAAGACAGAGGGTGAATGCCATAAGAACTACTAATAAAAGGGATAAAAATCTTTTCATTGTGCTTTACTCCTTTAAAAAATATTTTAGGAAACATTAATGCTTCCTTGCTACAAATTATATCAGAAAAATTCACGAATGTCAATGAAAGATAACGATTTTTTGAACTGAAAGTAAAATTTTGTCATAATGACCACAATGACAGTGTCGTCACCATCTTCGGTGTATATAATTAACCATACAGAAAAAGCGAATTGTATACGTTTTGTAAAATTACGCACAGTATTTTACCCAAAAATGATGGTTAGATTTATATAGTTTTAATGAAATATTAAAAAATCTTAAAAACTATTTCCAATTGTCGAAATATGTGTTATAATATAAGAGTAATTATTATTGTCAATACGGTCGACAGGCCAAGTTAGATGGAGGATTTTCAGATGAACGAGTCTTTATACGGTGATCTCAGTGTGATCGGTACACGCGGATGTGAGAGCTTGACAGCCCAGGTTGATGCCTATTTGAAGGAATGGCGCGGAACCGACGAGAGCTTTGTGGTTCAGGCAGACTGTCCCCGTTTCGGTACAGGTGAAGCAAAGTGTCTTATCCACGAGTCACTGAGAGGTCATGACGTTTATATTGTTAATGACTGCTTCAATTACGGTGTTACTTACAAGATGTACGGTATGACCGTGCCGATGAGTCCCGATGATCATTATCAGGACTTAAAGCGTGTAATCGCGGCAATCGGCGGTAAGGCACGCAGAATTTCCGTAATCATGCCGATGCTTTACGAGGGACGTCAGCATAAGCGTTCTTCACGTGAATCGCTTGACTGTGCAAGTGCACTTCAGGAGCTTGTTGCAATGGGCGTTTCCAATATCATTACCTTTGATGCACATGATGCACGTGTACAGAATGCTATTCCGCTTTCCGGTTTTGAAAATGTACGCTGCACATATCAGATGATAAAGGCACTCTGCAAGACCGTACCCGATATTCAGCTTGACCGTGACCATCTTGCGGTTGTATCTCCCGACGAGGGCGGAATGAGCCGTTGTATGTACTATTCCTCGGTGCTCGGTCTTGACCTTGGTATGTTCTATAAGCGCCGTAACTATGCTGTTGTCGTTGACGGTAAGAACCCGATCGAGGCGCACGAATACCTCGGACGCGATCTCCACGGTAAGGATGCTATAGTTGTTGACGACATGATAAGCTCGGGCGAATCCATGCTCGATGTTGCGCTTCAGTTAAAGGGCAAGGGCGCAAAGCGTATATTCGTATTCTCGACATTCGGTCTTTTCTGCAACGGTCTTGAAAAGTTCGATGAGGCATATGAAAGCGGTATCATCGACAAGATCTTTACGACAAATCTTATTTACGGTACAGAGGAGCTTAAGAGCCGCGAGTGGTATGTTCAGGTTAATATGTGCAAGTATATTTCGTACATCATCGACACTCTCAACCATGACCACTCTATCAGCACACTTCTCAATCCCGTTACACGTATTCACAATCTCGTTGAAAAGCGTAAGACTCAGGAAAATCAGTAATTATCCATATCTGAAAATTTTGATGTTTACACCCGGAAGGTTCCATGCTTTCCGGTTTTTTTTATTTTCAGCCGCAAAAGTATATATGAACAAAATGTATCTTTTGAGAAAGCTATTGACATTCGCATTCTAATCTGTTAGAATGAAAGTACAATCTAATCCATTAGAATGGAGGTCCTGCAATGGAAACACCGAAAATTTTTGAAAAGGAATATAAATTCTGTCTGATACTGTGGGAGCACGAACCGATACGAAGCCCTGAACTATCGAGGCTTTGTGCTGAACAGCTCGGTTGGAAGCCGAGTACCACGTATACGGTGATCAAGCGCTTGTCTGACCGTGGTGTACTGAAAAACGAGAATATGATCGTAACCTCGCTTATTTCAAAAGAGGAAGCGCAGGCATCGGAAATTGAGGAATTTGTGGAGGAAAAGTTTGAGGGCTCTGTTCCTGCATTCTTTGCGGCGTTCACCAAAAAGCAGAAGTTATCCGAAAAAGAGCTTGACGAACTGCAGGCAATGATCGACCTTGCAAGAAAGAGAGGAAACTGATGGGAGAACTGTTTTATACGATTCTCAAAATGAGCATATCCGCGAGCATTCTCGTCCTTGTAGTTTTGCTTTTGCGGCTACTTTTCAGAAAAGCTCCCAAATGGGTGAATGTTCTTTTGTGGGCGCTAGTGGCAATACGTCTTGTTTGCCCGTTCACGGTGGAAAGCTCTTTTAGCTTAATGCCTGATATTGACAGATTTGCGCTTAAAGAAACATCCTCATATGTCGATACGAATGTTGACATTATTCCCGATGCCATTACGGAGGATGTTATCGGTGAAGATGTTACTGTACATTACCATCCAAACGAGCCGGTGATTGAGATACACCGTGGAGTCAGTGCCGAATTTGTTGTTGGTGTCATATGGCTTTGCGGTATTGCACTGATGCTCGGTTATATGATCATCAGTTATATATGTGTCTGGCGGCGTGTACGAAATTCCACGCTGTTTCGGGATAATATCTATATGAGTGAGGCGGTAAGTTCGCCGTTCGTGTTCGGCATTGTCAAGCCGCGTATCTATCTGCCGGAGAGTCTTGATGCTGTTAATATGAGCTATGTCATTGCCCATGAAGAAGCTCATCTATATAGACGTGACCACCTATGGAAGCCGCTGGGATTTATCCTGCTTGCCGTTCACTGGTTCAACCCTGTTATCTTGCTTGCTTACATACTTCTTTGCCGCGATATCGAGATGGCTTGTGACGAGCGTGTTGTCAGAGATATGAGCGAAAGTGAGCGTGCGGATTATTCCGAAGCGTTACTCGATTGCAGTGTAGGTAGAAGAATGATCACAGCTTGTCCGCTCGCATTCGGTGAAAATAATGTGAAAGAGAGGATAATGACTGTGTTAAATTACAAAAAGCCTGCATTCTGGATCGTTATATTGGCTGTAGTGGTATGTATTGTTACAGCAATTTGCTTTTT
>JAFTTS010000087.1 GCA_017466685.1 Clostridia bacterium | reverse complement strand
CCCGAAGTATGCTGCTTCGAGCATCGTATCATTCGAGAGGGACGACAACCAACGCTGGCGCGAAGGTTTTCTTCCCTCTCGAGCTCTCCCTCTTTCCTTTGCCTGCTCTCGGATTGCGCTCAACTCCGCCTTACGGCTCCGGATTCGCTTTGTCAGCCGTAACCGTTCGTCCGCCGCCAGTTGCATCGGCGGCTCAGTGGCTTCATTGTTTCTTTAGCGCAGCCACATTCGATCTATGCTCACAATTCGCTTTGTTAGCGGTGACCGTTCGTCCCGCCAACTGCGTCGGCGTCAAGTGCAACTTTGTTAGTTTGGTGCAGTTGTTACTTTATTACAATAATAAAAAAATTCATAAAAAAATATTGCAGTTCACGTATTAATGTGGTATAATTATAATAAATAAAGACGGAATCACCGTCAAATATACGGAGGTATTTATCATGGGACTTATTAAAGCAGGACTTGGCGCACTCGGCGGCACTCTCGCCGATCAATGGAAAGAATTTTTCTACTGCGAAGCACTTCCTAATGACATCCTTATGGTTAAGGGACAAAAACGTATCGGTAACCGTTCCTCAAACACCAAGGGTGAGGATAACATCATCTCAAACGGCTCCGGTATCGCAGTTGCAGACGGTCAGTGTATGATCATCGTTGAGCAGGGCAAAATCGTTGAGGTCTGTGCCGAGCCCGGTGAATTTACATACGACACCTCAACCGAGCCCTCCATCTTTGCCGGCAGTCTCGGACAGTCTATAATCAATACTTTCAAAACCATCGGTAAACGCTTCACTTACGGCGGCGACACCGGTAAAGATCAGCGCGTTTACTATTTCAACACCAAAGAAATCGTCGATAATAAGTTCGGAACAGCAACTCCTATCTCCTTCCGCGTTGTCGATTCGAGAATCAACTTCGACGTTGACGTGTCGCTCCGCTGCAACGGTATATACACCTTCCGCATGACCGACCCGCTTAAATTCTACACAAACGTCGCAGGAAACGTGACCGATTCATATAACAAAGAAGAGCTTGGCACAACAATGAAAACCGAGTTCGTCAGCGCTCTCGGACCTGCACTTGCAAAGCTCTCAAATCTTGAGCTTCGTCCCAATCAGATCCCGGCTCACACAACCGAGCTCGAAAAATTCTTGAACGAAGAGCTTGCCACCGAATGGGGTGAGCGCGGTTTCGGTGACGTCAAGGTTGCAATGAACCCTCCGACACTCACCGAAGAAGATCAGGAAATGCTCAAGACCGCACAGAAGACTGCAATGTACAAGGATCCCACAATGGCAGGTGCAACCCTCGTCGGCGCACAGGCAGATGCTATGCGTGCAGCAGCGTCCAACGAAGCAGGCGCAATGACCGGCTTTATGGGCATGGGCATGGCAATGAATCAAGGCGGCGTTAACGCTCAGAACCTTTTCCAGATGGGACAGCAGCAGGCACGTGAAAATCCCCCTGCAGCACCGGCAGCGAATACATGGAAATGTGCTTGCGGTGCGACTGTCAGCGGTAACTTCTGCACAGAGTGTGGAGCGAAGAAGCCTGCGCTTGACGGCTGGACCTGCGCTTGCGGCTCGGTGAACAATGCTAAATTCTGCCCTAATTGCGGAGCGAAGAAGCCCGAAGCCACACAGAGTGCTTGCAGCAAGTGCGGATGGAAGGTGACAGATCCTGCAAATCCCCCGAAATTCTGTCCCGAATGCGGCAATAAATTCAATTAAAGCGACGTAAAACGATGGCTGAACTGTTACTTTATAAATGTCCGTGCTGTGGCGGTAACATCGAGTTCGACAGCACGATACAGAAACCGAAATGCCCATACTGCGACACCGAATTTGAGCTTGAATCCCTTAAAGGCTACGACGAGGATCTGAAAAACGACCGCGCCGACGAAATGAATTGGGATGATACCGCGCATAAGGAGTGGTAGGAGGGTGAAGCAGAGGGACTGCGTATATACGTCTGCAATGCGTGTGGCGGAGAGGTGATCTGTGACGATACCACTGCCGCGACAAAGTGCCCGTACTGTGACAATCCCGTCATCATGAAGGGACAGCTCGGCGGCGATCTGCGTCCCGATCTCGTCATCCCGTTCAAGCTCGACAAAAAGGCGGCAAAAGCGGCTCTCATGCGTCATCTTGAGGGTAAGCCTCTGCTTCCGAAGGTCTTCAAGGACGAAAATCACATCGACGAGATAAAGGGCGTATATGTCCCGTTCTGGCTTTACGATGCAGAAGCGGACGCAAATATACGTTACCGCGCGACAAGGGTTCGTACCTATACAACCCCGAAATATTACTGTACCGAAACAAGCTATTTCTCCGTCACAAGAGGCGGCACGCTCGGCTTCAACCACATCCCCGTTGACGGCTCAACAAAAATGGCGGACGACCTGATGGAATCCATCGAACCGTTCAATTTTGCAGAGGCGGTCGACTTTCAGACGGCGTATCTCTCGGGATACCTCGCAGATCGTTACGATGTCCCCGTTGAGCAGAGTCGTACACGTGCGAATCAAAGAGTCAAATCGAGCACCGAGGATGCGTTCAGAAGTACCGTTACCGGCTATTCCTCGGTGACACCGGAACAAAGCTCGGTCCGCGTCGGAAACGGCAAAACACGCTATGTGCTCTACCCCGTCTGGCTTCTCAACACGACGTGGAATAATCAGAAATACACCTTCGCGATGAACGGACAGACAGGCAAATTCGTCGGCAATCTCCCAACTGACAAGGGCAAATATTGGGCTTTCCTGCTCGGCGGCACGGGAATATGCTCGCTGATAGTCTTTCTGCTTTTAACGCTTATGGGAATGCTGTGAGGTGTGCGATGAAAAAGATATTTAGTGTAATTTTAACTTTCATTACCGCACTCACACTGCTTTCATCAGCGGTTTTGGCAGATCGCACACTGCCGCTTGTAGTTGATAATGCACAGCTTCTTTCAGAGGATGAAAAATTCTCGCTTGAAAATATGCTGACCAGCATTTCCGAAGCACGTCAAATTGAGGTTGCGATTGTAACAATAAATTCGACAAACGGCAAAGACATCATGGATTACGCCGATGATTTTTACGATGATTACGGTTACGGTTACGGCGTGAACGATGACGGCGCAATGCTGGTTGTCGATATGGGAAACCGTGAATACCACATAACCACACACGGTCTCGGTGCCACTTATCTCAATGACGATGCCCTCTATGCAATCGAGGAAGCCTTTATCGACGATCTGTCGGACGGCTACTACTACGATGCATTTCTGACATTTGCAAATGAGTGTAACGAACAGCTTGACAGTAATTCAAGCGATACCGATATCTTCTCAAGAAGCGGAATAGCACTCGTCGTCGGCTTTATTATTGCGCTCATCATTGTTTCCACGATGAAAGGCAAAATGACGACCGTGCGTGCAGCAAAAAATGCGGCAAATTACGTTATTGCAGGAAGTCTCAGACTGACCTCGCAGAGCGACCGTTACCTTTACAGTAACACGATCCGTACACCGCGAAACACAGGTAATTCGAGCGGAGGTTCGGGTAGTTCCATGCACCGCAGCTCATCGGGACGTTCCCACGGCGGTCGAGGCGGCAGATTCTAAATTAAATAAGCATAGGGTTGTCTAAAAGCACAGACAGCCCTTTGTTTTTATATTCGAAGCCGCGGACATTATTTTTCAAAAAAACTTCAAAAAACCTATTGACAAACGCGTCTTGTTGTGATATAATAATATGCGTTGAAAAGAAGTCACCCATGCGGATTTAGCTCATTTGGTAGAGCGCGACCTTGCCAAGGTCGAGGTGGCGGGTTCGAGCCCCGTAATCCGCTCCATTTTTTTCGGTAATACCGAAAGCGGAAGCTTAGCTCAGCTGGGAGAGCATCTGCCTTACAAGCAGAGGGTCACAGGTTCGAGCCCTGTAGCTTCCACCACAGAACGGCCCTGAGTCAATCGACTTTCGGCCGTTTTTAATTTTTTGAAAAGCAAGGGATGTTAATGAAACTAAACCGTAATTCTTATTTTGTAAACCTCATCTTTCCCGCGTTCGTTTTCGGATCGATCACGGGAATCCTCACCGCTGTATTAATAACATTCTATAAGCTCTGTGCAAAATATGTGGTCAGTGCCTCTGAAACCGGATATCATTACCTGCGCGAGAACATCCTGCTTATCCCTGTTGTAATAGCCGCACTCTTCGTCACCGCACTGCTGTTTGCACTCTGCTATAAAAAGTTTCCAAATCTTCAGGGCGGCGGTATACCAACCTCAATCGGAATCTTACGCGGCATAATACCGTTTGATTGGCTGAAAAATCTCATCGGCGTTTTTCTTCTCTCGCTGACCTCCTTTCTCATCGGTGTTCCGCTCGGAACCGAAGGCCCGTCCGTTCAGATGGGTACCGCCATCGGCAGAGGAAGTATCGCTTGTCTTGCTAAAAAACATATGGCGTGGGACAGATATTCGATGACCGGCGGTGCTTGTGCAGGCTTCTCCGTCGCAACCGGCGCACCGATATCCGGCATACTTTTCGGCATCGAGGAAGCACATCAGCGTATCTCACCTATGATCATCATCGTTTCGGCAACGTCAGTTATGTTCTCATATCTCACAACGCAATTAATCGCACCGATCCTTGGCGTCAGCGAAACCCTCTTTCCCAAAATGCAGCTCCCCACGCTGACCGTAAAAGACGTTTGGATTCCCGTTGTTATCGGTGTCACAGTCGGCTTTTTCGCAGTGGGATTTCTTAAATATTACCGCATTATAAACACTCTCATTTCAAAAAAGACAAAAAAAGTTCCGCACAGCATAAAAATCTTCACCGTCTTTCTCTTAACCCTCATTCTCGGACTCTGCTCCTATTCCTTCATTTCAACAGGTCACGAGTTCATCCTCTCACTCCTTAACGGAAAAACGGCAATTTATATGCTGATACTTCTCCTCATAGTGCGCTCCACCCTGACGCTCGCTTCAAACGGAACACGTATAACCGGCGGCATCTTTCTGCCCATTCTTGCGCTCGGTGCAGCACTCTCTGCGTTGCTTGCCGAATCTGCCGAAGGTCTGCTCGGTCTCGGTGAAGAATATCACATGATAATACTCGTTCTCGGAATTTGCGCCTGCATATCGGGAATGATGAAAATGCCGCTTACCGCAATAGTGTTTTCCGTTGAAGCACTCTCGTGTCATGATAACATATTTTATGTGATCGTCGCCGCGGCATCCGCGTTTATCATAACCGAAATATTTGACGTAAAGTCCATTAACGACAGCGTTCTTGATAACAAGATCAAGCATATGAACCGCGACAAAGAGATGACGGTAATCGATACATTTGTCACAGTAGGGGCAGGAACGTTCGCCGTCGGTAAGCAGATACGTGACATTTTCTGGCCAGCGAATCTTTTCGTTCTGTCTGTCAAGCATAGTGAGAAGCAGAACGCGCAGGTTGACGAGCACGGCGGTAAAGCCATCCGCGAGGGTGACACACTTCACGTTCGTTATTCGACCTATGACGAGGAGCAAACCAGACGTGAGCTTATCGCAATTGTCGGAGAGCAAGAGTATATTGAAGCCGAAACAGACATTATATAACGAAAAAAACGGTTGTCCGCAAAAACAAACGGACAGCCGCTTTTATTATTTCACAATGTTGCTTTTCAAATTAAACCTGTCAAACACAAAACCGAGCACAACAAATATCACCGCACTCGCGATAGCCTGCAGAACATTACCCCAAATCCACGCAAGCGGTGCCGCAAAGCTCTTTGCAAGAATAACGTCGTAAAAATAGTAACCACCGATGCACACCACACCTGCAGGTATGACCGCTGTAAGATTTCGTGCACAGATAATTTTCTTGCTTTTATATGTAAAGAACAATGCCATCGCCGCCTTGATAACTGCCGTACCGGGAGCATAGATCAAAAATCCCGTTAAGGCATCCGCGAGTCCTGCACCGATCGCACCGACAGCACAGGCATACGGCATCGGCAGAAGTGCCGCCGCAAGATAGATGAACGCATCACCGATATGAACATATCCGCCGGCACCCAGCGGTATACGCGGAAGGTACGCCGTTGCAACAAAAACGAGCGCACACAGAACTGCGGCAAGCGTCAGAAGACGAATAGGACTATGTTTTGATTCAGACATTAAAATCACCTTTTTTCATTAGTTTGTAAAGATTTTTTTCGAGCCGCAAACCTTCACGCCGCGGCGTATCATATTTTGAAGTATCCGCAATCATTTCTGCGGTAACTCCGCCGGCAAACTCAACGGCATCATGGAAACCGTCACCGCCCAGCATCGCACCAAGCAGTACCGACGCGAAAAGATCGCCTGTTCCCGGGTAACCGTTCTTGATACGGTGGATTATGTGAACGCTTTCACGCTCGGCGGAATCCTTGTCGCACGAAAGAGTCGCAATACGGTCATCCGAAAGCTCAACACCCGTGAGTGCAAGCTTTTTAACTCCGTAAGTATCGGTAAGCTTTCGTCCAAGACGTTCTGCCTCAAGAAGTGCCGCGTCAGGAGAAAGCTTCGAGGTATCGTTATATTCCTCATCGCAAAGCAGATACGCTTCGGTGAGATTCGGCGTTATAATATCAGCCTTGTGGCAAAGCTCACGCATACGTTGACACATCTCGGGCGTATACGTTTGATAAACCTTGCCGTCATCGCCCATAACGGGATCGACAAGCACCAGTGCACCCTCGCCGAACATTTCGATCGTTTTTGTGACGGTATCGATCTGACCTGCACTCCCGAGGAAGCCCGTGTAAATGGCATCGAAACCGATGGGAAGCGACTTATAGTGTTCAAGTGCCGGCATCATGGTGTCTGAAAGATCGGTGAAGGTCATGTTATAGAAGTCGCCCGTGTGAGTTGAAAGAAGTGCCGTCGGGAGCGGAACGACCTGCATCCCCATAACCGAAAGAGTCGGGATGATGACCGTCAGTGCACACCGTCCGAAGGCAGACAGATCATGCACGGCAAGTATTCTTTTTGTATCATCACGCTGCATAGTATACCTCCGGTGGTTGATTGACCATATTAATATTATACTACAATTTTTTCACGTATGCAATACGCAAATGAAATAAAAACAAAAGTTGTGTACCGCATAAAATTAGCGGAATTTTCGTGTGCACCAATCTAACTTCAGCCGCATCGCGGCGTTAATGCACCGAAAGAAACAAAGGTGCACTTGAGCCGCCGACGCAGCTGGCGGCGGACGAACGGTTATCGCTGACAAAGCGAATCCGGAGCCGTAGGCGGAGTTGAGCGCGAATCGAGCGCAGGCAAAGGAAAGAGGGGGAGCCCGAGGGGGACGAAAAACTTTGCGCCAGCATGGTTGTCGTCCCCTTCGGATGATACGATGCTCGAAGCAGCATACTTTGAAAAAGCACTTTCTTTGATATGAGCATAAAAGTAACTTTCATCCCGGATAACGAAAGTATATCCAAATTTTTCAGATTGCGAATCATTTTTCGCGTAAGTTCGAGGGAAACAGGAACCAGCTCGCCGCAGGTTCCTACCCCCCTCGAGCTCCTCCCGCCCTCCTTGGCTTGCGCTCGGTTCGCGCTCAACTCCGCCTACGGCTCCGGATTCGCTTTGTTTGCTGTAACCGTTCGTCCGCCGCCAGTTACATCGGCGGCTCAGTGGCTTCATTGTTTCTTTTACGGCAGTAACGCCGCTGACGCGGCTGAAGTTAGATATAGCCAAACTTTCCCTTGACGTCGCGGTGCCGGCATTGTATAATAAAATCGGTATATGCAGACGGGTTCAACTCCTTCTTAACCGTTTGCATATCCACCACCGCAAAAAGCCACCCGAACGTGATCATCTCATGAACGGGTGGTTTTCGTTATATTATAAAATTGAGAAGTTTACAACAAGTGCCGCGAATACGATGGATATCATCGAAAGCAGCTTGATCAGAATATTGATAGACGGACCTGCTGTGTCCTTGAAGGGGTCTCCGACAGTATCGCCGACAACCGCAGCCTTATGACAATCCGAGCCCTTGCCGCCGTGATTTCCGCCCTCGATATACTTTTTCGCATTGTCCCATGCGCCGCCTGAGTTTGACATATAGACAGCCATCAAAAATCCCGATACCGTCGCACCTGCAAGCATACCGACAACGCCCGAGCAACCGAGTATCATTCCGACAACGATCGGCACAACCACCGCAACGAGAGTCGGAAGCACCATCTCACGCAGACTTGCCTTTGTACAAAGGTCAACGCATTTTGCATAATCGGGATCTGCCTTGCCGTCCATGAGTCCCACGATTTCCTTGAACTGACGGCGAACCTCTTTAACGATGCTCTGTGCCGCTCTTCCGACAGAATTCATCGTGAGTGCCGCGAATACGAACGGCAGACACGCGCCGATGAACAAACCGATCAGCACCGTGGGATTTGTAATATTAAGGTTGGCAATCTTCTCTGCACCGCCCTCGATTGTGTGTACCTTATCTATGTAAGACGCCATCAGCGCAAGTGCGGTCAACGCCGCCGAACCGATCGCGAAGCCTTTACCTGTTGCCGCAGTGGTGTTGCCGAGAGAATCGAGCGCGTCTGTACGTTCGCGTACCTTTTCGTCAAGACCTGCCATCTGCGCGATACCGCCTGCATTGTCTGCGATAGGGCCGTATGCGTCGGTTGCGAGAGTGATACCGAGGGTTGAAAGCATACCGACTGCCGCGAGTGCGATACCGTAAAGTCCGCGGGATGCGTCACTTGCACCACCCGAAACGAAGTATGCAACGAGTATACATACCGAAACAATGATGATCGGAAGCAGAGTTGAAAGCATACCAACCGACAAACCGCCGATAATGATCGTGGCAGTACCTGTTTCACTTGTCGCGGCAAGGTTTTTGGTCGGCTTATAGCTGTCCGAGGTGTAATATTCGGTTGCACGTCCGATCAGCACACCGCCGATGAGACCTGCGAAAATCGCGAAATAGATCGGCCAGTATTCCTTTCCGAGAACAAACCACACAAGCGGAAACGAAGCTATCGCAATAACTATCGCGGAGAAGTTTGTACCGCGGGAGAGCGCACCGAGAAGCTGCTTCTGTGTTGCACCCTCTTTGGTTTTAACGAAGAATGTACCGATTATCGAGCAAATGACACCGAGCGCGGAAATGAGCAGCGGAAGTGCCATCGCGGAAAAGCCGTGGAACGCCGCAACGCCAAGTGCACACGCTGAAATGATCGAGCCGACATACGATTCGTAAAGGTCAGCGCCCATACCTGCAACGTCACCTACGTTATCGCCTACGTTATCGGCAATTACAGCAGGATTACGGGGATCATCCTCGGGTATACCTGCCTCAACCTTACCAACAAGGTCAGCACCAACATCCGCCGCCTTGGTGAAGATACCGCCGCCGACACGTGCGAACAGTGCCATTGAGGAAGCACCCATACCGAATGTGAGCATTGCGCCTGTGATCGCTTCGGCTTCAAGACCGAATACGAACTTGAGTAAGAAGAACCAGATCGAAATATCTAAAAGTCCGAGTCCGACAACGGTGAAGCCCATAACGCTTCCGGCTGAAAAGGCAACACGAAGTCCGCGGTTAAGCTCGTCGCGGCAGGCATTTGCACATCTCGCATTTGAAAGGGTTGCGATCTTCATGCCGATAAAGCCGGAAAGTGCTGAAAAGACACCGCCCGTCAGGAACGCAAACGGCACAAATGGAGTTATCATATTCATGATCGCCATCACGCCAAGTAAGACGAACATAACGCCGAAGAAAACGGCAACAATACGGTACTGACGCTTCAGATAAGCATTTGCGCCTTTTCTGATCGACTCGGAAATTTTCTTCATTAAGTCAGTACCCTCGGGGAATTTCATAACCTTCAGTGCCAGAATCAGTGCGAAAATTAACGCAAATACCGCACTCGCAAAGGTTAAAGCAACAACTATTTTCTCATTCATTTCTTGTTTTCTCCTTAAAACAGTTTGCAGTGTTACTTTTTGGAATTTTTCACGTTTTAAATCGCAAAAATGTTACAAAACGCAAAGATTGACAAAAAATATGCAAACTTCTTTATAAATTCACAATTTTCACTGTAAACTAATGTATCGGAGACATGGACAAAACCACATCCCCGATACTCGGTCAAATATTTTGTTTTTTTGCCTTTATACGATCAATTAGTCGCTGATGTAAGGCAGAAGCGCAACGTGACGTGCACGCTTGATAGCGATGGTCAACTGGCGCTGATGCTTTGCGCAGGTACCGGAAATTCTTCTGGGAAGAATCTTTGCACGCTCGCTGATATACTTGCGAAGTCTCGCGGTATCCTTGTAATCGATCTCGTCGATCTTATCTGCGCAGAACTGGCAGACCTTCTTCTTTCTGCGCATACCTGCACGGAAAGGCTTAGAAGCGTCTCTTTCGGTTCTCTCTCTATCCATTTTATGAAACCTCCTTTATTAATATCAGAACGGCAGCTCGTCGTCACCCTCAAGTGTTTCAAACTGGGGTGCTGCACCGCCCTGTGATGCCGGAGCCTGTCCGGCCGGTGTTGAGTACGGCATATCGCTGTATGCGGAGGGCATATATCCCGATCCGCCATTTGTCGGACCTTCGCCCTTGGCGTCAACAAAGTTGATCTCGTCAGCAACAACATCGGTTGAATACTGCTTGTTGCCCTGCTGATCATTCCAAGTGCGAGTCTGAATCGAACCGACGACACAAATAGAGGATCCCTTCTGGAAATAGCGGCAAACAAACTCAGCCTGCTGACGCCATGCCGTTACACGGATGAAATCTGCCTGAGGCTGACCGTTCTGTCCGTCCTCACTTCTTGAAGCAAAGCGACGGTTAACAGCGATGGTAAAGCTTGTTACCATTACTCCGGTGGGAGTCTGGCGAAGCTCGGGAGTCGCGGTGAGGCGGCCGCCGAGAATGACTTTGTTAAGATTGAAGTTTGCCATTGTCGTTATCCTCCATCATGTTTTGATTATTCAGCGTCTGCAGCGGGAGCAGTTGCTTCTTCGACAGGAACAGCGGCAGCCTTCTTGGCAAGCTTCTTTTCGTCATGCTTGATGACCATCGAACGCATGATGCCGTCTGTAATGCCGAATACACGCTCAAGCTCGAGCGGAAGAGTGGGAGCGCTCTTGAAATTAACAAGAACGTAATAACCCTCGGTCAGATCGTTGATCGGATATGCGAGCTTGCGCTTACCCCATTCATCAACAGACTCGATGGTACCATTCTCGGCGATAAGACCGGTGAACTTGTCAACCAGTGCCTTCACGCCCTCCTCACCCTGCTGTACATCAACGATAAACAGAGTTTCGTAGGATGAAATCTTATCCATTGTGTTACACCTCCTCATGGACATTAGACCGAACGCCTCAAAAAATTTGCGTCCGGCAAGGAGAGAATACTTATGCAAGGGCATAAATATCCCATACCAGGACAGTATTATACCACACAATAATAAAATTGTCAAGTGTTTTCTTTGATTTTTTTAATATTTTCAAAACAAAAAGCCGACTGTACACGTTTTTTGCATACAGTCGGAGCTTATTATTTGCAGAAATTATCAACGTAACTGTCGAGCGCCTCTTTGATAACCTTAATGGCAGTTTCACGGTCGGCAACCTCGTTTACAGCGGTTTCTTTATTCTCGAGATTTTTGTAAACTCTGAAGAAATGCTGCATCTCATCGAAGATATGCTTCGGGAGTTGGTCGATGTTCGTATACTGATTATATGTCGGATCGGAGAACGGGATCGCAATGATCTTTTCATCGTTTCTGCCGTTATCGATCATCGAGATAACACCGATCGGATATGCGCGTACAAGGGAGAGCGGTTCAAGGGACTCCGAGCAGAGAAGCAGTACGTCAAGCGGGTCCTGGTCGTCACCGTAGGTACGCGGTATAAAGCCGTAATTTGCCGGGTAATGAGTTGAGGTATAGAGGATACGGTCGAGCATGATGTAACCGGTTTCCTTGTCAAGCTCATACTTTTTCTTGCTTCCCTTGGAAATTTCGACAACGCAGACGAAATCCTCGGGGTTGATACGTTTAGGGGAAATATCGTGCCAGATATTGGACATTGGGAACACTCCATTCTTTTTCCTTTTTAATAATTATATCACAAATACGATTGCTTGTCAATGCCGCTTAAAGAAGAAGCTCATCAAGCTTAATGATATCGCCGGCACCCATGACGATCAGCATATCTCCCTCACAAAGCTCAGAACGAAGATAACTTGCAATAGCTTCATTCGAGGGCAGGTAGAGCGCACCGTCAATCTTTTCTGCAAGCGCCGCCGAGCTGACACCGTACACATTCGTTTCGCGTGCGGCGTATATATCAGCAAGAACAAGATGCACACCGTCAAACGAAGCGGCAAACTCATCAAACAGCTCACTTGTACGCGAATAGGTGTGCGGCTGAAAAACGACGAACACACGCTTGTAACCGCATTCGAGTGCACCGCCGAGTGTCGCCTTTATCTCGGTCGGATGGTGAGCATAGTCATCATAAAGCGGCACATTCGCGCCCGATGCAAGTCCCGTGACGTTTCCGCGAAGCTCCATACGGCGTTTTGCACCCTTGTAATCAGAGAGACCTTTCGCAATGGCGTGAGGCGGCACAGCACATATGTCGGCAGCAGCGGCAGATGCAAGAGCGTTCATAATATTATGCCGTCCCGTAACGCCGAGCTTCACGTGAGCGAAAAGTGTACCTTTTTTGATTATATCAAACTCGGGCTTGCCGTGATCGAATGTTACATTCTCCGCAGTGAAATCGGCATCGTTACTCACTGCGAATGTGACAAGCCTGCCCGTATAGCCCTCGCAGGCACGTGTGACATTTTCGCAGTCTGCATTGACAACGGCATAACCGTCACCTGCTATGGCGAGGTAGCTCTTAAACGAAGAAATTATCTGCTCAATACCCGAAAAATAGTCGGGATGGTCCATGTCAATATTCAGAACGACAGCGACATTCGGAGTGAACGACAGAAACGAATCCTGGTATTCACAGGCTTCCATAATAAAATTCTCGCGTGAACCGATACGGTAAGCACCGCCGATTGCAGAAAGCTCTGCACCCGAAACAATTGTCGGATCAAGCTCTGCGGCGAGGAAAATATGCGAGATCATCGAGGTTGCGGTGGATTTACCGTGCATTCCCGAAACACCGATGCGGTTTTTGTGGTGACTCATCAGATAGCCGAGGAAGTCCGCACGGTAAACGCAGTACTTCTCTCCGGATTTATCAAGCTCAAGTGCACGTGCAAGCTCCGTGTTATCCTGTGAGATAGCGGCAGTATAAACGATGATATCATACGGAGTTATATGCTCCGGGGAAAGGTCATAGTAAACGGTAACGCCATCATTTTCGAGTGTTTCTGTTAAATGCGAGGGAGTACGGTCATAGCCGCCGACGGTCATGCCGAGTGCCTTCGCGATATGTGCAAGCGAGGACATACTTATTCCGCCGATTCCGATGAAGTAAACCGAGCGCGGCTTTTTAAATATTTCCTCAAGCTGCTCGATACTATAGCTTGTGTACATACTGTGTCTCCTGACTGTCTTAAAGATTCATACATTAATTATATCACACAAAAGGTGAAAATAAAAGTCTTTTTTCAAAATATCCCGAGATTTGTAATGAAAAAGCCACTCACAGACCGTTCATTCACAAAAGCGTCGAATTCGTGTAACAAAAGATACGAAACTGCTTCATAAAAAACTTTCTTTGCCGCCTTATAAATTTCAAAAAATCATTGCATAATTTTCACAATTATAATGTATAATAATTTCAGGATCAAAAAGATCCCGACAAAATAACAAACAAAGTCAGCCCGGCAAAAATGCGACACAACCTGCGCTCGCCGAGGGCAAAAACGGAGGAGAAAAAATGGTAATCACGGATATCAAGGTAAGAAAGCTTTTCGACGAAGGCCCTATGAAGGCTATTATTTCTGTGACCTTTGACGGTCAGCTCGCGGTTCATGACATCAAGGTTATTAACGCCAGAGACAAGTATTTCATCGTAATGCCCAGCAGAAAGAACCCCGATAATACTTATCGCGACATCGTTCACCCGATCAACGCACAGTTCAGAGGTGAGCTTGAAGCGGCAGTTATCGATGCTTACAACAAGGAGCTTGAGCTTGTCGCAGCAGCAGGTGACGCTCCCGTCGAGGATGCTCCCACAGATGCCGAGGTTGAGGCGTAAAATCAAACATACAGAGCTGTCCGCTTGATGTTCGGACGGCTCTTTTTTGTCCACGATTCTAACTTCAGCCGCGTCAGCGGCGTTACAACAATAAAAGAAACAATGAAGCCACTGAGCCGCCGATGTAACTGGCGGCGGACGAAAGGTTACAGCTGACAAAGCGAATTGTGAGCCTGCGAACTGAGCGCGAATCGAGCGCAGGCAAAGGAAAGAGGGAGAGCTCGAGAGGGAAGAAAACCTTCGCGCCAGCGTTGGTTGTCGTCCCTCTCGAATGATACGATGTTCGAAGCAGTACACTTCGAATCACCCTCTCAGTCAGCTTACGCTGACAGCTCTCCCAGAGGGCGAGCCTAAGTTAGACTGCGGGCAAAGCTTTGGTTGAATGCCCCTCGAATTACAGGAAGCTCGAAGCGGCACACTTCGAATCACCCTCTCAGTCTCACTTCGCAATGTAACTCTCCCTCATAAAAAAATCAGGAGCTTCCTTTAAACTTGAAGAAGCTCCTGTTTGTATTTACTTAGTCGGGGAGAACCTCGAGCGGATCGATCGTCAGCTCGTTTATACGAACCTCAAAATGAAGATGCGTGCCGTATGAAAGTCCGGTACTTCCCATCGTGCCGATCTGCTGTCCCTTGAATACCTTGTCTCCGACCGAAACGCGAATCTCATCAAGGTGAGCGTAAACGGTGGAATATCCGTTAGCGTGTGCAATTCTGACATTATTGCCGTATGAGGGAGTGTGATCCGCAAAAACAACCACACCACCGTCAGCCGCCCAAATGGGGGAACCTGTAACATTCGGCAGGTCAATTCCCAGATGGAACTCGGTGTAACCGTAAATGGTACGCCAACCGTAACCGGAGGAAATGCCGAACGGAGTTTCGCACGGCCAGATGAATTTACCCGTGGGAATCGCCGCGGGAACAGCCTTCGTTCCGGTGCTGATCACTCTGTTAACCGGCTGCTTGGTTACGCTTTCCGAAAGCGGGATTCGCTCAATGATCGTACCGTTTGAATCGTAAAGAATCTCATATGTTACGTTTTTTTCGCCGTCAACTCCAGCCTCAAGGAGCTTTTCCGTTCCGATATAGAGATACGGATTGTCAACATATACGGTTTCAAACGGAATATATTCGGTTAAGGTTATCGTGTTTACATAATTATATTCCAGCAGAGCATCGTTCATTGCAGGCATTTCTGCAAATCTCATTTCGGAATATACCGCCGTCAAATTATCGGCTATACCCGGTGCCGCTGCCGAAACCGCGCCGATCTTTTTTGTAACGTCGGAGGTGACATCCTCATCCGGCTGTGCGGTGGTTGATGTTACATCGGTCACCGGATTTATCATGAGGTTAATCTCATCAATGGTTCTGAACATCGAGTTAAGGCAAATCTGCTTCTCGATGCGGATATCGTTTTTCAGCTTAACGGAATCAAAAACCTCTGATTTCTTCGCCATAAGCTCAAATTCGATATTGCCGATCAGAGACTCAAGCTCGTCGCCGTTTTCATATGCGGCAACCTGCTCGTTGTCAATATAAAGCATATAACCCTCGGAGAAATCCGACTCGACACGCTCCCAGAGAAGCTCGTAACAATCGTCCTCATTAAGATATTCGGGATTGTTTGTATGTACGAGATTAAAGGCTATATCAAAATTTGGGGTATACTCCCCGTCTGTTGCGCTGTAGATTGTGGATTCAAGCTTGGATGCGGCATCTTGCATATCCGAATATGAGCTGACATAGCCGCACGACACTCCGTCAACACTCGCGTTTATAGCGATCTCTCCGGAGGAAAGATTTGATAAATACATACCGACTCCAATGCAGGCAAGTGCCGGAACAACGATTCCGACGGCTCTCTTTATCTTGTCGGCAAGGCTGTGCAATGGCTTGGTGTCCACCTGTTTTTGTGACATAGTGATCTCCTTATTTTATCGTTCCGATGGGGATAAAAACCTTGTTGTCGTATCTTGGGGAAAAGACTTTTTACTTGACAGTGACTGCTTCCATGCAGAAACGCTTCTCCTATTATAACCTATTTTTCCGTGGAAATCAAGAGTCACAGAGGATTTTTGTGCATTTTGCACAGTTCTTTTTTGGAAATAAGACTTGAAAACGGTATGAGATTGTGATATAATTATCATCGTTGGTTTAATTAATAAACTTATTATTAAAAATGGTTAAAAATCTAAACTCCATAATATACGTCAAACAGACGAGAAAGGAAGCTCTTACACACAAAGAGCGATAAATTTAAAATGGCTGAACTTCGCTGGAATCCGATGATAAAAGACTGGGTTATGATCGCATCAAACAGACAGAACCGTCCGCAGATGCCGAAGGATTGGTGTCCGTTCTGTCCCGGCTCGGGAAAGGTACCGGACGATTATGACGTTTTCGCTTATGACAACGATTTCCCTGCACTGACACAAAATCCGCCCGCACCCGATGACGTTGCAACCGATTTTTACAAGGTCAAACCGTCCCACGGCAAATGCGAAGTAATACTTTTCTCGCCCAACCATCACGGCACACTCAAGGAGCTTTCCGACGAGCACATGAAGAAGCTTGTCGAGCTCTGGTGTACACGCTTCAAGGCAATGAGCGAGGACAAGAAGATCAAGTACGTGTTCATTTTCGAAAACCGCGGTGACGTTGTCGGTGTAACAATGCCGCATCCTCACGGTCAGATGTACGGTTACTCTGTGCTTCCGAAGAAGATCGAGCTTGAGCTTGACGCGGCAAAGGAACACTATGAAGCAAACGGCGAGTGTATTTTCTGCCGTATGAATAAGGAAGAATACAACGCAGGACTTCGTATCATTCACGAAAACGAGGATTTTGTTGCATACATACCCTTCTTTGCAGATTATGCATACGGCGTATATATTGTTTCAAAAACGCACAAGGCGACCATCGCGGATTTTAATGAAACAGAGAAGGAAAACCTCGGCAGAATACTTCGCGACATCACGGGAATGTACGACAACCTTTTCGATTTCAACTTCCCGTACATGATGTGTATGCATAACGCTCCCGTCAATAATGAGGACGAAAAATACAACGGTTACGAGGATTTCTATCATTTCCATATTGAAATGTATCCACCGCTCCGTGCCGCAGACAAGCAGCAGTTCCAGGCATCGAGTGAAACAGGCGTCTGGGCGCACTGCAATCCAACCGCACCCGAAGAAAAAGCGGAAGAAATGCGTGCTGCGCTGAAGCGTTACCTTGACAAGAAGTGATATCATAAAAAGACAAAGCCTCTCCTTTAAATCGGGAGAGGTTTTTTGTAATTTGCCGCAATCGCCTATGGAAAACTCATTTCTTATCGTTTTTGTTTATCGGAATTTCCCCATGCTTTTGCTCGAAACGCTCGATAAGTCCACGCACCATAACGGTTATTTGTCCGTTCGCACTGCGTCCCTCGTAATCTGCGATATAGTGCAGCTTATGGAGCATATCTTCATCAAGACGTATGGATATATTCTTTATCGCCACAAAATCACCTCATTGTTAACATATTATACCTTTATTTTGACGTCAAAATGATTTATAATGTTATTATTGACGTTAAAATAAAACTATAGTGACGGCATAATAACATTTTATGACGTCATGCAAAAAGGAGAAATCATCATGAAAGTAGCAGTGGTGGGTTCACGAACATTAACCATAGACAATCTTGGATCATATCTTCCGTCCGAAACCACAGAAATAGTATCCGGCGGTGCAAAAGGAATCGACACCTGTGCACGTGAATATGCTACCGCGAACAATATCAAGCTGACGGAGTTTCTTCCTGAATATGAGCGATACGGACGAGCAGCACCACTTGCGCGGAACAAGAAGATCGTCGAATATGCCGAGGTTATTGTCGTATTTTGGGACGGCAAAACGAACGGAACAAAAATGATTCTCGAGTACTGTGAGAAGCGTGGAAAGACGGCATATATACATATAATTAAATAATGTAAGAAAAACAGGAGCATCGTATTCTGTTTTTTTATTTTGAGTGATCTTGTAACTTTGCCTCGCCATCCGGGAGAGGTGGTAAGCGTAGCGATCATGCTAACTTAGGCTCTCACTCTGGGAGAGCTGTCAGCGTAAGCTGACTGAGAGGGCAATTCGGAGTAAGCCGCTCTGGATTTCGCGTAATTCGAGGGAAACAGGAACCAGCTCGCCGCAGGTTCCTACCTCCCTCGAGCTCCCTCCGCCCTCCTTGGCTGCGCCCGACTCGCGCTCAGTTCGCTAACGCTCACAATTCGCTTTGACACCTGTACCGTTCGTCCGCCGCCAGTTGCATCGGCGGCTCAGTGGCTTCATTGTTTCTTTCACTGCAAAAAAGTTAGTCCGAGCCGCGGACAGCGTTTTACTGCTCCGACTAACCCAAAGCCTTCTCCGGTGGGAGAGAGGTGGAAAAGCTTGCTCCGCAACTTTGTCGGATGAGGTGTCAACGAGCATAGCGAGTCGAATGAGGTACCAACGCACACCGCCATGTATAAAATCCCCCGTAACCGTCAACCATAAATAAACCATCAAAAAAATCGTTACGGAGAGAATCATGCAAAAAACCATCGAATACGGAACAGTCTTCGCCGTCGGAGCAATCGGATACGGCGTTATCGAACTCCTTTGGCGCGGCTTCACCCATTGGACTATGATACTTACAGGCGGCATCTGTCTCTTATGTATTTATTTAAACGAAGTATACCACCGAAGTGCACCAATGTGGAAACGCTGTCTCGTCGGAAGCCTCGTTATATCATTTTCGGAAATAACCGTCGGATTTGTCGTTAATATACTGCTTCATTGGGCTGTCTGGGACTATTCCACACTTCCGATGAACCTTTTCGGTCAGGTCTGCGTCACTTATTCATTACTTTGGTTCTTGCTTTGCATTCCCGTCACATACCTTTGTACGTGGCTTCGGTCGGCTTTACGTGCGGAAAATGAAAATATATAGCCTCTGTGCATATTCTTCCCTGTTTCGCAATATAAATATGACAGTAACTATCTCAAGGGAGGAAATATTTATGCAAGATACCTCGATCTATAAGGATATCGCAACGCGGTGTGCGAATACCTTTTACCTCGGCGTTATCGGGCCCGTGAGGACGGGTAAGTCCACGTTCATTAAAAAATTCATGGAGTCGCTTGTTATACCGAATATCCGTGACGAGCATGAAAGAGAGCGTGCAAGAGACGAAATGCCGCAGAGTGCCGCAGGAAAGACGGTCATGACCACCGAACCGAAGTTTGTCCCCGATGAGGCGGTTGAAATCACACTCTCCGACAATGCCGTCATGAAGGTCAAAATGGTGGACTGCGTCGGTTACATCGTCCCCGAAGCGATCGGTCACATCGAGGACGGTCACGCGCGAATGGTACATACGCCTTGGCAGACTGAACCGATGCCCTTTATCGAAGCCGCAGAGCTCGGTACGCGCAAGGTCATAAACGAACACTCCACCGTCGGTATGCTCGTTACGACCGATGGCACGATCGGTGAGATCGGACGTGACAATTATGTTGAAGCAGAGGAACGTGTCGTTCGTGAAATGAAACAGACGGGCAAACCGTTTGCGATCATTTTAAACTCTGCAGCACCCGAAAGTGACGGTGCGATACGTCTCGCTTATGAGCTTGAAGAAAAGTACGGCGTGCCTGTTGCGCTCGTCAACTGTCTGCGGCTTGACAGCGACGACATACGTCACATTTTAGAGCTTATACTGATGGAATTTCCCGTTTGCGAGATCAAGGTTGATATGCCCGATTGGACGAGGGCGCTTGATGAAACGCATCATCTTCGTGCGGCACTTAATGAGTTTATACTCGAGCGTGCGGCAAAGATCGAGAAGATCGGTGAGATATCGCAGGCGTTCCGTGACACTACTGAGAGTGAATACGTCAAGGGCGTCAATGTTGACAAGATTGATCTCGGTAAAGGCGTGGCACGGTTGTCGCTTGAGCTTTGTGACGGGCTTTACTATAAGACGGTCAGTGAGCTTTGCGGACTTGAAATCACAAGCGAGGAACAGCTTATAACGCTGCTTCGTGAGCTTTCGCAGATGAAAGAAAAGTACGACCGCGTTGCCGAGGCTCTTGATGACGTAATGGAGAAGGGTTACGGTATAGTCATGCCCGAGATCGGTGACCTGCATCTTGAAGAACCGGAAATCGTCAAGCAGTCGGGCGGTTATGGCGTGCGTCTGCGTGCATCTGCGCCGAGTATACACATGATCAAGGCAGGAATTGAAACAGAGATCAGTCCTGTCGTCGGAACGGAACAGCAGTCGGAGGAGCTTGTCAAATTCATGCTGAAGGAATTCGAGGAGGATCCCAAAAAGATCTGGGAATCGAATATGTTCGGTAAGACTCTCTATCAGCTCGTCAACGAGGGACTGCACACAAAGCTCGGTCATATGCCCGAGGAAGCGCGCACAAAGCTCTCGGAAACGCTCGGTCGCATCATAAACGAGGGTAGCGGCGGTCTTATTTGTATTATTTTATAGGTATCATTGGAGCTGTAAAAAAACGGCTCCTTTTTTGTGTTGGGAGATAAGTGTTAGCGTATAGAATGTAACGGTCACTTTTTAAAAAAGCCAATTCGGGGCATTGTTCCCCTGTCCGACGAAATTATACAAATTCGTAGGGGTGTATCATGATGCGCCCGATGTGATCGATTTACGGGCGAAAAACGGGCGATTCGTGAATCACCCCTACAAGGTATCTGCTTTCTCCGTAAAATGGCAAAAAAATCTCCCCTCAATGGCATATAAATCCTCCATTTGGGCGTTTTCTTACACTAAAACGCACATTTATGTGAAAATTTACTTGATTTATTAACAAAAAAGCGATATAATAAAGTATAAGGCAATTTTTAACCAAATATATCTCATCAAGGAGGAACCAAAATGCAGAAGATCAGAAAAGCGGTGATACCCGCAGCAGGACTCGGTACACGTATGCTGCCGATTTCCAAATCTGTACCCAAGGAAATGCTCCCACTCGTCGATCGTCCGGCAATATCCGTTCTCGTTGAAGAAGCGGTTGCGGCAGGCGCAGAGGATATCCTCATTATCACAGGTCGCGGCAAGGAAGCTATTGAAAATTATTTCGATTTCAATGTCGAATACGAAAAGAAGTTCGCCGATGCAGGTAAGCTCGACCAGATCGAGGAAATGCGCCGTGTGTGCTCGTCTGCGAATGTCTATTTCCTCCGTCAGAAGGAAACCAAAGGCCTCGGTCACGCTGTCCTTAAAGCAAAGAGCTTCATCGGAAATGAACCGTTTTACATACTTTACGGTGATGACGTTATCGTTTCCGAAACTCCCGTTTGTAAACAGCTTGCCACAGCTTTCGAAAAGTACGGTAAACCCTGCTGCGGCGTGAAACCCGTGCCGTGGGATCAGGTTTACAAATATTGTTCGCTTAAGGCCGAAAGCAACGGCGACAATACCTATCTCGTCACCGATATGATCGAAAAACCCAAGCCCGACCAGGTCTTTTCAAATCTCTCCATCCTCGGACGAGTTTTGCTCACTCCCGATATCTTCGATATACTTGAGGTTACTCCTCCCGGTGCCGGCGGCGAAATCCAGCTCACCGATGCAATGCGCAAACTCGCAATTAGCGGCGGTATGACTGCGGTTGAATATGAGGGTGAACGCTTCGATTTCGGTGCAAAGCTCGGTTTCCTTATGGCAAACGTCAAGGAAGGCATCAAGCATCCCGAGATCGGCGAGGATTTCAAAAAATTCCTTCTTGATTTCGTTAAAACAATTTAAAAGGAGTGTAACTATGGAGCGTGTTTCAAAGCATAACTACTACCTCGACATCGCGCAGACCGTGTCGGAGCGCAGTACCTGCCTTCGTAAGAAATACGGCGCGATCATAGTTAAAAATGACACCATCGTTTCAACCGGCTACAACGGTGCACCCAGAGGTCGCAAAAACTGTACCGATCTCGGTATGTGTATGCGCGACAAGCTGAACATTCCGCGCGGTGAACGCTATGAAATGTGCCGCTCGGTACACGCTGAGGCTAACGCGATCATCGCCGCTTCACGTGAACAGATGCTCGGCGCAACGATTTATATGGCGTGCGTTGACGGTAAAACGGGTGAGCTTGTGACCGATACCTGCTCCTGCATGATGTGTAAGCGTCTCGTTATTAACGCGGGCATCGAAAAGGTCATCATTCGTACAGGCGAAGAGGATTTCAAGATCGTTGACGTTTCGAGCTGGATCGAGGACGATGACAGCCTTTCCGGCAAATTCGGTTACTGATGACACTGGCTGTTCGTGAGGCGACACGAGAGGACATCCCATCACTGTGTGCGCTTGAAAACGAGTGCTTTTCCCTGCCTTGGAGTGAGGAGAGCTTTGGCGAATTTTTTGATAACGACTGCTCACGTGTACTCGTTGCCGAGGCTGACGGTCGCATATGCGGTTATGTCGGGATGTATCTGATACTCGGCGAGGGTGAGATCACAAATCTTGCCGTTTCGGGAGAATATCGCAGATGCGGCGTTGCGACTGCTCTACTCGATCGACTTGCTTCTCTTGACGGAGTGGAACGGTTACTGCTCGACGTGCGTGTATCGAACACAGCGGCACGTGCGTTATATGAAAAATGCGGATTCAAGGTGGACGGTTTAAGACGCGGTTTTTATTCGAAGCCGCGCGAGGACGGTTTGCTTATGAGCCGTGAAATAGAAAAATAAGGACAAAATATGCTTATACTTGCAATTGAAAGCTCCTGCGATGAAACGTCTGCTGCTGTTTGTGAATTTAACGGCGACTCACGCGTCATTCGCTCAAATATAATCGCATCGCAGATCGAAACACACAAGCTTTACGGCGGTGTTGTTCCCGAGATTGCCAGCCGTGCACATTGCGATGCCATTTCGGGTATCACCTACGAAGCACTCGAGGTTGCAGGCGTAACGCTCGCTGACATTGATGCGATTGCGGTCACGTCAAACCCGGGACTCATCGGTGCACTGCTTGTCGGCGTTAACTTTGCCAAGGCACTTGCTTTTGCGAATAACAAGCCGTTGATTCCCGTCAACCACATAAGAGGTCACATTGCTGCGAATTATTTCGTTCACGCTGACTTAAAGCCGCCGTTTCTTGCACTTGTTGCGTCGGGCGGTCACACCTCACTTATAAAGGTGACGGGCTACACCGATTTTGAAACGGTCGGACGTACACGTGACGATGCGATCGGTGAGGCGTTTGACAAGGTTGGTCGTGTTATGGGACTGCCGTATCCGGGCGGTGCCGAGATGGACAGGCTTGCCACGATCGGTGACAGTACGGCGGTTAAATTCCCGTCTGCGGCGGTCGTCGGTGACAATCTTGATTTCTCGTTCAGCGGACTCAAGACGGCGGTTATAAATCATCTTCACAACCTCACACAAAAGGGTGAAGAATACAGCCGTGAGGATGTTGCGGCATCGTTTACAAGGGCTGTTACAACGTCGGTTGTCAAGAAGCTCGGAATGGCGTGTGATGCAACGGGACTTCGCGATATTGTTATAGCCGGCGGAGTTGCGGCGAACTCACATTTGCGTGCCGCGCTTGAGGATTTCTGCCAAAAGCGGAAACTAAAGCTTTATTTACCGCCACGTTCACTTTGCGGTGACAATGCTGCGATGATAGCGGCACAGGGGTATTATGAATACCTTGCAGGTGTTCGTGCAGATACGTCGCTTAATGCCAAGGCGACGGGAAAATAAGGTTGTTGAAAAGTGCACGTAGATTTCCACAGGTTGTGGAAAAGCTTGAGGAAAACGTCTGTTCTGCACGGTACAAACGGCAGATTTTGACGTAAAACGGTGAAAATCAAGGAAATTTTACCTTGAAAGGCTGTGGAAAAGGTTGTTGGGAGAAATGCCCTCATCCGTCTCGCAAGCTCGACACCTCCCCCCAAGGGAAGGCTTTAGAGTAGATTTTAGCAATAAATTCGGCGTAATTCTTACCCCAAGGCTTCTCCCGGGAGAAGCTGTCGAGCGAAGCGAGACTGATGAGGGCAAACCACAAAAAAATCGTTGATAATGTGTAACAACACTTAATCATAAAAAATCTAAAAAACGGAGATAGAAACAATGAACAATTACGAAGCAAACATCAAAGCTGCTCTCGAAAAATTTGAGGGCGTACTGCGCTCACAGCTTGAGCGTGTTGAAAAGATAAATGCGGCGAAGGATTTCGTTGATTACGAGAAGCTTCCCGTGCTTACCATCGGTATCTGCGGCGGTGACGGCATCGGTCCGATCATCACCAAGGCGGCACAGGACGTGCTTGAGTTCCTCCTTGCTGACGAGGTTAAGGCAGGCAAGGTCGTATTCAAGGTTATCGACGGTCTGACTATTGAAAACCGTGCTGCTTGCAACAAGGCTATTCCCGATGACGTTATGGAAGAGCTTTACAAGTGTGACGTTATACTTAAAGGCCCGACCACAACTCCCCGTGCAGGCGATCCCTGGCCGAACATCGAGTCTGCGAACGTTGCTATGCGTAAGAACCTCGACCTCTTTGCAAATGTACGTCCCGTTAAGGTTCCCGATAAGGGCATCGACTGGACCTTCTTCCGTGAGAACACCGAGGGAAGCTATGCCGTTGGTTCACAGGGCGTTAACGTTACAGACGATCTCGCTGTTGACTTCTGCGTAACCACCACAGAGGGTACAAACAGAATCGCCCGTCTTGCATTTGAGTATGCGCGCAAGAACAAGAAGAATCGCGTTTCCATCGTTACCAAGGCAAACATCATCAAGACCACAGACGGTAAGTTCCTCCGTATCTGCGAGGAGATCGCCAAGGAATATCCCGAGATCCAGTCTGACGAATGGTTCATCGATATCATGACCGCGAAGTTAGTTGACGAAAAGCGCCGCACCGATTTCAAGGTGTTCGTTCTCCCGAACCTTTACGGCGATATCATCACGGACGAAGCGGCAGAGTTCCAGGGTGGCGTTGGTACTGCAGGCTCGGCTAACATCGGTAAGAAGTATGCGATGTTCGAGGCTATTCACGGTTCTGCTCCCCGTATGATCAAGGAAGGCCGCGGTAAGTATGCCGATCCTTGCTCGATGCTCCGTGCGACTGTTCTTCTTCTCTCACACGTTGGCAGACAGGCTGAGGCAGATAAGCTTGAGCGTGCACTCGACTACTGTATGTTCGAAGATAAGAAGTACGTTATCACAGGCCGCGACACGGGTGCAACCTGCGACGAATTTGCGGCATACGTAATGGAAACCGTTAAGAATCTCAAATAAGAAAGAAAAAAGGATTGCAAAAATCACAGGAAAGGGAGTTGATATCATGGCAATCAACAATTTTATAAATGATGAAGAATCTTCTGCAAAAAGCCGTGTATCACCTGCGGTAATCAAACGTTTACCACGTTATTACCGTTATCTGCGCGAGCTTTTGCAAAACGATATATTAAGAATTTCATCAGGTGAGCTCTCGAAGCTCATGCACGTTACAGCCTCACAGATACGCCAGGACCTTAACTGCTTCGGCGGCTTCGGTCAGCAGGGTTACGGCTATAACGTAAAATATCTTTACGGCAAGATCGGTGAGATACTCGGCGTTACACAGCACTATAACGCTATTATCATCGGTGCCGGTAACTTAGGAAGCGCACTTGCGGCAAGTCCCGTTTTCGAGCGTCGCGGAGTCAAGCTGACTGCACTCTTTGACTCAAGTCCTGACGTTATCGGACGCAGTGTTTCGGGTTATACCGTCAAGTCGATAGACGAGCTTGAGGATTATGTTCGAAACAATGACGTAAGCATCGCTGTACTTACACTCACCAAGGATGCGGTACGCGATATGGCGGAACGTCTTGCAGGGCTCGGCATCAAGGGACTCTGGAATTTTGCCAGCACCGAGCTGAATCTTTCGAACAAGGATGTTGTCGTTCAGAACGTCCATATGGGCGACTCGCTGATGACACTTTGTTATGAGCTTACAAAATAAACCATACGTGAGGTGACAAGCGTGAAAAAACTGAAAATCGAATATGGCGACAGTGTTTTCGCGCTTCCTCGCGAGGCACTCACTGCAACACTTTCATCGGCAAACGGGTTTGATCTCAAGGTGCTGCTTTTGGTGGCATCGGACGATACACTGCGCCGTGACTATGATGCGGCGATTCCCGAGCTTTGTAAGCAGCTCGACTGTACCAAATCGGCTCTCGGACGCTCACTTGACTTCTGGTGCAAGGCAGGTGTACTGTCAATGCCGGAGACTGACGGTGAGGCTAAAGTGACCGAGCCTGCCAAAAAGCAGCTTCAATCGGAGTCACTTCCCGATTACACCGAAAGTCAGGCGGCGGACATTATCGAAAAGAACGCCGAGCTTTCGGGTATCATTGATATGTGTCAGCAAATCGTTGAAAAGATGTTCACACCTGCCGAAGCACAGATCGTTGTCGGACTTTATGACCATCTCGGTCTTGACGGTGAATACATAGCGATGCTTTTTGCATACTGCAAGGACAACGGCAAACGCTCACTGCGTTATATCGAAAAGACCGCACTCGGACTTTATGACGAGGGTATCGATACCGCGGCGGCACTGACCGAGCACATTAAACGTAAGGATCAGCTTGATACAAACATCGGCAAGCTGCGCACCACACTCGGTATCGCAGACAGAGCACTTACGCCACGTGAGAAAAAGGCGTTTGAAACCTGGCTTGACGAATGGAAGCTGGATGTGGACGTTATCGGTCGCGCATATGAGGTGACGGTTGACAGGATCGGTGCTTACAAGCTTGCTTACATGAGCCGCGTGGTTGAAAATTGGCACAAAGAGGGACTCACCACACTCGAGGCTGTAAACGCTTCGATCGAGGTTTACAAAAAGAGCAAGACCGAGGCGCAGAAGAACCAATCGGGATTTGAGACCGACGAATATTTTGAAGCGGCACTGGCACGAAGTCAGAAGCAGCTCGAAAAGAACAAGAAAGAAAGTTAAAGGGGGGGAGAATTGTGGCTTACAACAAGGAAAACTACGCAAGGATACGCGAAGAATATGCGCACAAGAATCTGCGTGCCAAAGAAGCCGCAGAGGGACGGCTGCGTGAGCTTCACATGATCCACCCGGAGCTTGAAAAAATAGACCGTGTACTTTCCGAAACGGGGTTTAACATCCTGCGTGCGGCAATGCAGGGCAAAGAGGGACTTGATGAGCGTATTGCGGCTCTCAAAGAGGAAAATCTTTCGTTGCAGGAAGCACGTGCGGCATATCTTGAGTCGATCGGTTATCCTGCGGATTATACGGCGGTAAAGTATGAATGTAACACCTGCTCGGACACCGGATTTGTCGGAACAAAGATGTGTGACTGCTTAAAGCGTGCACTGATACTTGCAGGCTACGAAAGCTCGGGCATCGGTAACCTTATCCGCACACAAAGCTTTGATACCTTTAAGCTTGATTATTACAGCCGTTCCCCCGAGGAGCAATCCAACATGGAAATGATACTCTCCGCCTGCAAGGAATATGCGAGATCCTTTAACGGCAAAAACGGAGAAAATCTTTTCTTCTGCGGAACGACGGGACTCGGTAAGACGCATCTTTCAACGGCGATTGCCAAGACGGTTATCGAAAACGGTTTTGATGTTGTTTACGACACGGCGCAGAATATCCTCTCGGATTTTGAGTTTGAGCGTTTCGGACGTTCATACGGTGACAACACCGAGTCGCGTACAGACAAGTATTTCGACTGTGACCTGCTTATTATCGACGATCTCGGAACGGAAATGACAAATCAGTTCACGGTTTCGTGTCTTTATAACATTATAAACACGAGGATCAATCATTCAAAATCGATGCTTATCAGTACAAATCTTGCGCAGAATGAGATCCGCGAGCGTTACAGTGACCGTATAACCAGCCGACTTTTCGGGGATTTTATGGTTATGCGCTTTGTCGGAAAGGATATCCGTCTGCAGAAGCTTGCAGATAACTGATTCAAAATCTAAAGTGTCGCAAATTTAAGAGTGAATTTTTTATTGACAAACGGTACTTTTTCATGTATCATTATATTAGAAAATTTATATAGGAGGAAACACCTATGAAGGAAATGAAAATGACCTTCCGCCATTACGGTGACGGCGATCCCGTCAGTCTTGAGTATATCTCACAGATTCCCGGTATGACCGGTATCGTATCGGCGGTTTACGATGTTCCGCCCGGAAAAGAATGGAGTGCCGAGAGTATTGCAAAGGTAAAGAACAGTGCGAATGCTCACGGTCTTGCTTTTGAGGTGGTTGAAAGTGTACCCGTACACGAGGACATCAAGCTCGGCAAGCCTTCCCGCGATGAGTATATCGAGGTATACCGCCGCAACATCAAGAAGCTTGCAGACGCAGGCGTTAAGGTTATCTGCTATAACTTTATGCCCGTATTCGACTGGCTCCGTTCGGATCTTTCACACAAGAATCCCGACGGCTCGACCTGTCTTATTTATCGCGACGCAGAGGTTCTCGCAATGGACCCCAACACAAAGAAGCTCTCCCTGCCTGGTTGGGACGAAAGCTACACTCAGGACGGTCTTCGTGCACTGCTTGCAGAGTACAAGTCGGTTGACGAGGAGAAGCTCTGGGAGAACATGAGCTACTTCTTGCACGGTATCATTCCCGTTTGTGAGGAGAACGGTATCAAGATGGCGATCCACCCGGACGATCCGCCGTGGGGTATCTTTGGACTTCCGAGAGTTATCACCAATGCGAAGAATCTCGAGCGTTTCTGCAAGTTAGTTGACAGCGAATGCAACGGTCTGACACTTTGCACAGGCTCGCTCGGCGTTGATCCTAACAACAATGTTGTTGACATGATCCGTCACTTCGGCGCGATGAAGCGTATCCACTTCCTGCACGCACGCAACATCAAGATCACCGGTCCCCGTGACTTCAACGAAACGGGACACTTAAGTGAGAACGGTTCGCTCGATATGTACGATGTACTGAAAGCGGCATGGGATGTTGATTTCGACGGTTACATCCGTCCCGACCACGGACGCATGATCTGGGGTGAATCGGGCAGACCCGGTTACGGCCTCTACGACCGTGCACTCGGTGCTGTTTACCTTAACGGCATCTGGGAAGCGATCAACAAGGAAAACAAGTAAAAACGAAAGTCAATGCGGTTTTGATGCTGCATTGGCTTTTTTATTGCACAAAGTTACTCAAAGCCTTCTCCGGTGGGAGAAGGGGGACCGCGTAAGCGGTGGATGAGGCGTTTCTTAGCTGTCAGCTTCACGAAGGGGCAAAAAAAGGAGCCTTCGTTTCAAAAGCTCCTTAATATTTTCACTTAAAGCACACGCATAGCGACAAACTTTTCGCTTACGGTGATACCAACGTCGAGCAGCGTTACCTCATCGGTTACAACCGCATACGAATCGGGTGCATCCTCGATCACTTCTGCACCGAGTGATGCGAGACAGTGGCTCGGCTTCTTGTCGAAACGCAGATACCAACGCGATTTGAGTCTGTCTGCAGGGAGGATCTCGTCATCGGTGAGACGCTCCCAGACCTGTGTTGTATGAACGGGATGCGAGAGATATGTCGCGATCTCGATGATATCGGAAACAACTGCGCTTGCTGTCGGCAGCTTACCTGCACCTCGACCGTAGAACATTACGTCGCCGATTGCGTTACCGTTTACGAGCACGCCGTTATATACGTCGCTGATGCTTGAAAGCGGATTCGAATGACGTACGAGAGTCGGGCAGACGCACGCACTCACCTTTCCGTCAACACGTACCGCTTTACCGATAAGCTTTATTGAAGCACCGAACTTCTCTGCATTTGCGACGTCGCGAAGTGTTACACCGCGTATACCCTCGGTTTTGACCTTATCCGGCGGAACGAGCTTACCGAACGCAATTGCCGAAAGTATCGCGATCTTACGGCAGGTGTCGATACCGTCAACGTCGGCAGAGGGATCACGTTCTGCGTAACCCTTTTCCTGAGCCTCTGCGAGAGCGGTGTCGAAATCCTTGTGCTCGTTTATCATCTGTGTTAAGATATAGTTTGTGGTGCCGTTTAAGATACCGTTGACCTCGGTGATATCGTTTGCGGTCAGGCAATTTCCGATGGGATGGATGACGGGTATACCGCCGCCGACGCTCGCTTCAAAGAGATAACGGACGTTATTTTCTGCCGCTATTTTAAGAAGCTCCGGACCAAAGGTTGCAACGACCTCTTTATTTGAGGTTACAACGCTCTTGCCTGCCTTGAGTGCCGCACTCGAAAACTCGAACGCAGGATGTGAACCGCCCATCAACTCGGCACAAATCTTAACCTCGGGATCGTTTATGATCACATTTACGTCATGGACGATTTTATCGGCAAACGGGCTATCGGGGAAGTCACGCAGGTCGAGGATATATTTTATGTTGATTTCCTCACCGACACGCTCGGAGATGAGCTTAGCGTTCTGCGTCAGCACCTCTGCTGTACCGCTACCGACAACGCCGAAACCGAATATTGCTACATTTATCATTGTCTTTTTCCTTTTATTTTAAATAGAATATATACTATTGTATCACATTTATCGCGTTAATGCAATAAATTTTTCAAAAAAATCAGGTAAAATAGCGAAGAAGTATCTTCGAGAATGAATAAAAGTCGTCAAACGGCGGATAACGCAGGGGATTGAGATCGAAATATGACGACGATTTGAGGACAGACGATTCGGTCGTAAAGGTGTTAAAGCCTGCCTTACCGTGATATTTACCTATACCGCTTTCGCCGATACCGCCAAAGGGAAGATGCGGATTTGCCGTCTGCATAACGGTGTCATTGACACAGCCGCAGCCAAAGTCGAGCCCGCCCAAAACGGCAGCACGTGTACTCTTGCTGTTTGTGAAAAGGTAGAGTGCAAGTGACTTCGGGCGTTTGCTCAGTGTGCTTATAACGGCATCGATATCCGTAAATTCAAAAATGGGAAGAATCGGGCCGAAGATCTCCTCGCTCATGAGCTTTGAATCCTTATCGATCCGCTCCATGAGTGTCAGCGAGATGCGGCCTGTATCCTCGTTAGCCTCGCCGCCCATGAGGATATCGCCGTCTGCGAGGTAACTTCTCAGTCGGTCAAAGTGCATACGGTTAACGATCTTGGGATAGAAACCGTTTTCACAGGGATCCTCAGTGCAGAATTTATCGTGATATTCCTTAATGTAACCGAGCAGCTCATCCTTAACGGAGCTTTCGACAAAGAGATAATCGGGAGCAACGCAGGTCTGTCCCGCGTTAATTAACTTACCTGCAACGATACGCTTTGCGGCAAGACGAAGATTTGCGGTTTTATCAACGATACACGGGCTCTTTCCGCCAAGCTCAAGCACAACGGGCGTAAGCTTATCAGCCGCCGCTTTTGCAACGATACGTGCAACTGCAGGACCGCCTGTATAGAAAATCATACCGAACTGTTCACGCTTGATAGCCTTTATAGCCTCGAAGCTGTCCATATAAGCGGCGACGCATTCACGGTCGAAGTAACGTCCGATAAGCTCACAGAGAAGCTTACTTGTGTTCGGCGCATTTTCAGAGAGCTTGAGAATGGTACAGTTACCTGCGGCAATTGAAGCGATCAGCGGCATTATAGCGAGCTGGAAGGGATAGTTCCAGGACGAGAAGATCATAACAAGTCCACGCGGATGACGGAGCTTATAGCTTGCCGCGGGAAGCATATAAAAGGGTGTGCGTGTGAGCTTTGGAGAGTTCCACAATCTCAGGTTACGGAGAGTGTGATTAAGCTCCTGCTCAACGATACCGATTTCGGTGATATAACCCTCACGGTGAGATTTACCGAGATCCGCACGCAGAGCATCGAGGATAAGCTCCTCGTTATCGCGGATCATGATTTTAAGATTTATAAGAAGCTGACGGCGAAAAGCGATATCGCGAGTTTGACCGCTTGCATAAAATTCACGCTGTGCGGTGATGATTCTTCGAAGGTCAGCGGCGACAGCTGTTTTCTCCGGGCCTTTATTTTTTTTGCTTGATTTGGTAGTGTTCATGACAGTCCTCCGTATAAGTGTAGACTTTACCTGATTATATTATATACCATCAAATGTTAAAAAAGCAACCCCCTTTGGCATATTTGTTATGAATTTGTTTGAATTATTTTTGAAATTATTATTTCCAAAGCGAGATATTGGGCAAAATGGTCGGCTTCGAGTGGAACAAAGCCTCGCCTTTTGGGAGAGAGGTAGCGAGCGTAACTAACTTAGGCTCTCACTCTGAGAGAGGTGGCGAGCGTAACAATCGCACTAACTTAGCCTCGTCCTTTGGGAGAGGTGGCGAGCGTAGCGAGACGGAGAGGGTAATTCGAAGTACACCGCTTCGAACTTCGCGTAAATTCGAGGGGCACAGGAACCAGCTCGCCGCAGTGTTCCTAACACATCGCCATTGGCGAGTGTACCCCTCGAGCTCCCCTTTGCACCTCCTTGGCTGCGCCCGACTTGCGCTCAGTTCGCTAACGCTCACAATTCGCTTTGACACCTGTACCGTTCGTGCCGCCACCTTGCGAGGGCGGCTTTTCTCCCTTGTTTCTTTCACTGCAGAAAAGTTAGTCCGAGCCGCAAACATCGTTTCGCTTTGCACATCGTTTTGCTGCTTTAATCTAACTTAAAGCCTTCTCCAGTGGGAGAAGGGGGACCGCGTAAGCGGTGGATGAGGTGTCAACGAGCGAAGCAAGCCGGATGAGGTGTCAACGCACACCGCTGTAACACCTCTCTCACCAAAACAAAAAGGACTGCCGCAATAACGTGACAGTCCTTATATATCAGCTGGGTGCTTCGGGATCAATCATCTCGCCTGCCATGAGCTTTTCGGCATCGGTGATGACCTTCGTAACCATGTCGCGAAGAACATAAAATTCTCCCTCACCGTTTACGGTATAGTAAGCACGGCGAGTGCTGTACGGATAGAACTTGAACTCGGTCACCTGACCTGCACGTGTCTCGATAGTCAGCGTGAGATAGGGATCATCGGTCGCAACAAGCGCATCTGCCGCTTCCCTGTCAAGATCCTCGTATACATAATTCTGCATATGTATCGTCAGAAGCACATGATAGAACTTTCTGAAGATCGACACATCGGGAGCCGTTCCGCTCTCACTTTCAACCACGGTCAACTCTTTGTCAACCCCGTCAAGTGCGAACGTATACGAAGCCGTGTCGCTCTCGAGCTTGATCGTTTTTATATCGTTGATGTTCATCATGAATATCGGATAGTCAACCCACTTGACACTGTCCCATTCGAGCCATGTAAGCTGGTCGCCGTCAACCTCTGCGATAAGGTCATAATATGACGAATACGCATAGTAGTTACCGTTCTCGTTCTTCTCGCTGAACTCAACAGCCTGATCGATTCCTCCGTAGGTGTAATAGATACCGAACGCCGCTTTGTCAAGTCCGTATTCGGCAAGCTGCTCGTCGGTCGGCTTATATGCGAGCGTCGATTTTCCCTTGAACTCCATTATGGATTCAAGTGCCGTCAGATAATTTGTGCTGTTGACCGAATAGTTTGCCGGAGCAAGCATCTTGTATGCCGTGATCGCGGCCGCTGCTTTCTGCTCCTCCTCGTTAAGATAGATTATCTGCAGTGCAGTCTCTTCACCACGCATGAGCGTGAACTTTTTTATCATGAAATAATCGTTCTGCGCCATCGTCAGAGCAAGCTTCGGTGTCAGCATTTCTTCAAGCGATGAGAACACCGTCTTTGCGATACCGGTGCCAACGATATACACCGTATCCCTGCCCTCGTAACGTGCATAATAACCTTGTCCCGAGGGAGTTTTGTTTCCGATATACACGGTGTGTACCGCTCCCTCACGTGTGGTTACCGTGTAGCTTGCGGGATTCCCGGTTTCATCGAGTCCGTATTCGGCGAAATCGTCACAATCCTGGAGCAAACGCTCGGATGCACCCATCTGTCCGACACTTGACGTCAGCGACGATAAAAGCGTGGTGTCATAAGGCGCATTAACGTGTCCGATAAGGGAAAAGTTCTTGTTAATTCCGCTGTAAATAAAGCCGTAACCGCCCTTTTCGTTGTCAACCTCGATTTTGGCGATGTCGTCCTTGGTGAGCTTTTCATAAAGAAGCACCGTGTTGTTTGCTCCGAGAGCCTCACCCGAAAGAAGCTCGACGACCTCCTCCTCTGTCTCACTTCCGCTTTGCAGATACGGCGACACCACAAAAATGTACACCGCGATCGCTGCAATAACGGCAAGCGCAAGACAAGCTATTGTAACCTGCTGTTTCTTCGCCGAATTTTTCTTTTTTATCGGCTTTTTACCGTTTTCGGGATCGGACGAGAACAGCGTTGATGTTTCTTTGTCAAAACCGTTATTATTCTCTGTCATGCGTGCTTTCTCCTGATATAAACCACAATTCCAAGGGCTGCGATAACTCCCGGAATTATTGCAACGGTAGCCCATGTCCATGCGTGTGAAGCGCCTGTGGTAATGCTGATATCGTTCGATTCAAACACCTTGAGCTCAAGCTCGATCGGAACCTGCATCTTGCCCATTTCACGCATCATTGTGTAAAGAATGTAACTGTTCGCATACGAGGGCTTCAAAGCCTGATCGGAAGCAAATTCGGTTGAACCGACCGCGAAAACGTATGCCGGATGGGGTGTATTGTCAATGTAACGTGCCTCCTGGCTGACAACAACAAGAGGATAACGTCCGCTCTCCACAGTGCCGTCATCCGCGTGACGCTCAGCGGTGCTCGCCGAATAGACCGCAGCCGAAACCTGACGTCCGTTACTCTGGTTAGATTCCCAAAGAATGTTTACGGGACGGGCATCCTTAACGATGGTTTTCGGAGGTGTTCCGCTTGAAATAAGCTCATCCACAAGCTTTGCGCCGAGGGTATCCTCAAGAGAATAGTTGCCGACTATCGTGAACGTATCTCCACCCTCGGAATTTGTTGTATCCTTGAGCTTTGCATCGTCAAATTCAATTCCCCATTCGGAAAGGAAGGTTTCAAGCTCGGGAAGCTCCTGTGCATCCGGCTCCATGAAAACCATCAGGCTTCCGAAGCTGTCAAGGAAATCGTCTATCTTTTCAATTTCGGACTTTTTGCCGTTTGTATATTCGGAAATACCCTCAAAATCGTATTTGGGACCCGAAATTACAATAATACGTGCGCTCTCGTCAATTTCCTCCTTGGAGAGGTCGATCGGGAGAACGGTGAAGCCGGCATCGGCGAGAAGCTGTGCAAGGCCCTGTGAGATCGTTTCGCCGTGAGTGTTTGTGAAATATGCGATCGGCGTTTCAAGCTGTACACACTGAAGCATTGCCGTTATCAGGCGAAGCTCACCGTTGAACGCCCAGGGATCCGAATAGCTTTCATCGTTATAATAGAACATATTAACCATGTTGAGTGCACGGAAAGCACCGTTCGAGTTCTCAACGATAACGGTTGACGTGGTGAACACCGTATCCTCGGTCGATTTGTATTTATCGAGCTTCGAGGGGTTTTTGTTGATGTCTATGTAATCATAGGAAATATTGTCATACTCGGCGCTTATCTCTTTAACGAGGTTCAGCACCATATTTGTCATATAGTTAGATTCAAGCTTATCAAAGGGCGCACAGAAATGTATCGTTATATCGGATTCAACTGTGTCAATAAGCTCACGTCCGGCATCGGAAAGCTCGTAAAGCTTACTTTCGGTGAGGTCAACATACCAGTTATTCTTATAAGCAAACGCAGAAAACAGGACGTTGACAACAACCACCGCGGCAATAACGACTATCGAAAGCGCAACCGAGATGGCACCGAATTTGAATTTTCGTGCAGCAGCTAATTTTTTATGATTCACGATTGACACCTCCTATCACGACCAACGGCGCTTTTCGTAAAGACGCACCGTTAAGAAAAGGAAAACAAAGCAGATCGATAAATAGTAAAGTAGCGCAGCGAGGTCAATGATACCGTACCCGAAGTTTGCAAAGCGGCTGAAAACCGATATCCAGCTGAGCACAACTCTCACTGCATAGGAATCAATATAGCTGTTCACGATCTGTATAAACAGCATAAAGAGCACGATCGCCATTGTTCCGACGGCAGCGACCATCTGATTTTCGGTCAGTGCGGAAACAAAAACTCCGATGGCGATAAATGCCGCACCGATGAGAAGTACACCGAGCGAATTTGAAAGAATGACCGCAGTGTTTGGCGTGCTGTAGCCATATAAAATTGCGAAGTTGACGATATTGCCTGCGATGAAGGTTCCGCCAAACATCGTGAAAGCGGCGAGGAATTTACCGAACACCATTCCAAAAAGGCTGACGGGTGAGGTTAAGAGGAGCTGTTCTGTGCGTGTTCTTCTCTCCTCGCTGAAAAGCTTCATGGTCAGCATGGGAGCGATAACTATGAAAACAAATATGATAAAGTTAAAATATCCGCCAACATCGGTCGTCATGCGTCCGACATATGTCATATTCGAAAAGAGGAACGCGTTAACGGCAAGGAACATCGCGATGAAAACGTAACCGATCGGCGATGTGAAATAGCTTTTCATTTCGCGCTTGAATATTGCAAGCATCAGTCCTCATCCTCCTTTGTCTGATATTCGGGTGTGTCCGTTTTGATCTCGTATCTCGGTCTTGCGGCTTTGCTTTCTTTAGCGGAATATTTCTTGTCAACAAGCGAAATGAAGATATCCTCAAGGCTTGTATTCTGCTCTGATAGACCGATAAGCGGCATATTGTTTTCGGCGAGAGTGTTGAAGAGGGATTTGCGTATGTCAACGCCCGCGCTCGATTCGATCGAATAAAGGTAACTGTCACCCTCTCGCTCACCGATAAGGTCTGCATAAGTTATCTCGGGAACGGAACGCAGAACACGGAGCACATCTCTCTGTACGCCGCAGATACGCGCATCAAGTCTGCGGTTTGTTCCGAGGAGATTAACCGCATTTTCGATTTTTTCATCGGCAACGAGCTTACCGCTGTTTATGATAAGTATACGGCTGCAGACCGCCTGAACCTCGGAGAGGATATGTGTTGAGAGAATGACCGTGTGATTCTCGCCGAGCGCACGTATAAGCGAACGTATCTCAATGATCTCCTTGGGATCAAGACCGATCGTCGGCTCGTCAAGAATGATTATCTGCGGATTGCCGACAAGTGCCTCTGCGATACCGACACGCTGCTTGTAGCCCTTTGAGAGATTTTTGATAAGTCTGCCACGCTTGTAATCGTCGAATATTTTGACGACCTGACAGATCTCCTCAAGATGCTTTTTGCGGTTAAGCGTACAGCCCTTGAGATCGTAAACAAAGTTAAGATATTCGCGGATGGTCATATCGGGATAGAGCGGCGGTTGTTCGGGAAGATAACCGATCATTCGTTTTGCGCCCATCGGATCATCGAGAATGTCAACTCCGCAGATCTCAACCGTACCCGAGGTTGAGGAGAGATATCCCGTTATCATGTTCATCGTTGTGGATTTACCTGCGCCGTTCGGACCGAGGAAGCCGACGATCTCGCTTTTTCCAACAGAGAAGCTCAGATCGTCAACCGCATATTTCGAGCCGAAGCGTTTGACCAGGTTTTTAACCTCTATCATAGTTTGCGTTGTCATTTATTTCCTCCCAAAAAACAGTGGTGATTATTTCCCTTAAAAAATCCCGACAAAATAATGTCGGCATGAAAAAAGTATATCATAATATTTTGAATAAATCTTGAACATATATATAATAGTAGCCAATATACTTAAAACATTCCGTAACACGTCACACAAACGTCACAGTGAAATCACCGAGAGCATCGTGCCGCGTACACCGTGAGAATAGCGGTGAGAATAGAAAAGTGACGGTTCACAGCAGGTACATTTTTCAGAGATGTCGATATTCTCATCGTGAACACCTGCACCAAGCAGCATACTGCGGTTCATGCCGATAATGTCGGCGTAAAGTCCACCGTCACGCTCATGTATAAACTCACGCGCCATTTTTTCTCCCGCAAGCGCCGTGACCGATTCACGAAAATCCTCTCCCACCTCATAACAGCAGGAATGTATCGCCGCACCAACCGCAGCACGGATATTTTTGACATTTGCACCAAGCTCACACATTTTACTGACACATTCTGCGGCAATTCCCGAAGCAGTACCTCTCCAACCTGCGTGCACCGCGCCGATTATATGAGCATCGTGATCGCAGAAAAGTATCGGCACACAGTCTGCCGTCTTGACTCCGAGCGTCACGCCCACACGGTCGGTTACATACCCGTCGCATCCCTCGTCACACTCACGAAAATATCCCTCACCGCACATTTTTTCATCCGCATAAACGACACGGGAAGAATGTATCTGATGACGGCTCACAACGCTCTCGGCGCAGACACCGACTGCCTCTGAAAAAAGACGTAAATTTTCGATAACCGTCTGCTCATCGTCGCCACGTCGAAACGCCAGATTAAGCGATGCTGTATGGGGTTCGTGACTCACTCCGCCGACACGTGTGGCAAAGCCGTGGCGCACGGGTATGATATCGGAGCGCATATACTTAACGCCGTTTTGTGCGCTCACAAGGGTGAATGACATAATGGTTCTCCTTTTTGTTGGGATGTGGTGGATCTAACTTTGCCTCGCCCTCTGGGAGATAGGTGGAAAAGATTGCTGCACAACTTTCACGGAGAGGGCAAGCAGCTTCAAGCCGCCACCTAAATCAAAAACAACTTAATAACCTTTATCGCACTGCCGTCGGGATAATCGCGCACCTCACCGAGCGCATAAAATCCATCCGCACCGTAAAGTCGCACACGTGTACCGGCGGTAAAATCCGTTTTGATCTTCTTCTGATAAATTTCGTTTCCGCTTCGTGAGAGCTTCTCAAAAAACGGTTGCAGCTTCACCGCAGAAAGCGTCGAAAATAACGATTCCACAGGTCGGAGAAGTCCGCATCTCTCCTCATATTCCATCGCTTCAAGACTATCGAGCGTGTAACACTCGTCAAGAGAAAATCCACCACTCGCAAGACGCTCTAAACTGCTCATCGCACCGCCGCAGCCGAGCTTTGCACCAATGTCTGCACATAACGTGCGAATATATGTGCCCTTTGAACAGTGAACAGTCAACACATAGTCGCGTTCCGCTTCGCCTTCTTCAACGCGGAGTGAATGTATAACGATCGGACGTGCCTCGCGTTCAACCGTAACGCCGCGTCTGGCAAGATCAACCAACTTCTGCCCGTCAACCTTGAGTGCAGAATACATCGGCGGCACCTGTGTTATTTCACCGACAAAGCCTGCACATACTGCACGAACCTCGTCACTGTCGGGGATATCGCCCGATTCTGTCAAAACCGTTCCCGTGGTGTCCTCGGTGTCGGTGGTGATACCGAGCCGCAGACCTGCACGGTACTTTTTATCGTCACAAACAAGCAAATCGGACGCCTTTACCGCACGTCCGACAAGTATAGGCAAAACGCCCGTCGCCATAGGATCGAGCGTTCCCGTGTGACCGACCTTTTTCGTGTTAAAAAGACGGCGGATTTTGTTAACGCAGTCGTGGGACGTGAATCCTGCAGGCTTGTTTATAAGTATAACTCCCGAAGGCTCGGTCATAATTCATCCGCTCCTTCAAATGCACCTGACTGCTCGAGTGCACGTATCTCACGCTCTATCTCACGAACGAGCATTTCCTCTGCCGCTTTTTCGTCGGGAGCGTTAACAGTACAACCGCCCGCACGAACGTGACCGCCGCCGCCGAATACCGCACACAGCTTTGAAACGTCCGCCACGCGATTGCTTCTCATCGAAACCTTGAAAAGCGTCAGATCCTCGGCGTTCTGCTTGATGCTCATGCCAACCTCAACGCCCTCAATACCGCGTGTGAGCGAAATTATGTCGTCAATATCCTCGCGAGTGAGATTATCCTCAGCCATCATCGCCTGAGTGAAATTGATCACGGCAAGCTTACCGTCGCAATAAAAATGCAGGGCGTTCAGTGCCGCCTTGGTCGCCATTATCTGTGAAATGGGACGTGAATCGTAAAGACGGCGTGCTATTTCGGCGTGATTGATACCGACAGAATGAAGCTCGGCGATACGCATATGTGTCTCTGCTGTAACCGATTCAAACTTGAAGCTTCCCGTATCGGAACAGATTGCCGCATAAAGTGCAGTCGCCGCCGCACGGTTTAAAAGGTCACGTCCGCGTGCCTTGAATTCGCGGTAAATATCGAGTATGATCTCGCCGCAAGCACCGACGTCACCGACATATGTGTTTTTTGCAAAGGGTGTTCCGAGCACGTGGTGATCGATCGCAAGGTTGGCACGTGACGCCCATTCTTCTTCAAGCTCACCAAGCAGCTTCGAGGCGGAAACGTCCACCGAAACCACAAGATCGGGAGTAAAATCCGCAGGCAAAAGCTCGGGACGGAGCGAATCAACACCAAAGATGAAACGAAGCTTCTTCGGTATATCGTCACCGTTTATAACCTCGGCACGCTTACCGAGCGAGCGAAGCAGTTCACGAAGTGCAAAACCGCTTCCGAGAGTGTCCGCATCGGGACGCATATGGGTGAGAATCACGACCGACGAAGCCGCTTCGAGCTTGTCACAAACCTCGGGAAAGGTGATATTTGAAAGCTCACTCATCGTCTTCGGCCTCATTTTCGATAATATCGGTAAATTCGATCTTGTTAAGCAGTGAATTTATATGTGCGCCGTATTCGATTGAATCGTCCTCGACGAATGAAAGCTCGGGAGTCTGACGGAGATTGAGCGTTTCGGCGATACGCTTTCTGATATAGCCCGAAGCACTCTTAAGTCCCTTTTTAACCTCTGCCTTGTCGCCGCCCATGACGGAAAAATATATCTTTGCAAATTTAAGATCGGGTGTAACGTCCGCCGCAGTAACGCTGACAAATGCATCACTGACACGCGGATCTTTAATTTCACGCAGAATCGAAGCAAGCTCCTTGACCATTTCCTCGTTTATTCTGCCGCGTCTGTATTTAGCCATAGTATCCTCCAGTGTAATTACATTAATATTATTTTATCATATCTTAAAACAAATATAAATATACTTTTGTAAATTTTCGCGTAAATATTACAAATCGCCGATGCTCTTTCGGTATTCTGTCGGCGAAAAACCGACGTAACGCTTGAATGCACGCGAAAACGTGTGTATACTGAGATACCCGAGCATATCGGAAATACGGCTGACCGAAAGCTCCTCACGCCTAAGTAACTTTTTCGCCTCGGAGATTTTAAGGGAATTGAAATATTCAATCGGACTCATCCCGAGACCTGCGGCAAAAAGACTGCAAAGCTGTGATTTACCGACGAAAAAACGACTGCATATATCTCCGATCGTCACCGTTTCGTAGACGTTACTTTTAAGGTAGCCGATTATTAATTCAAGCAGTGAGCTTTGCGCGATGGCACGTGAGCCCTCACTGTGACCGATACGGCTGCCCGTTTCATCACCGCGACGAAGCGTCAACAAAAACTCGGTCAGGTAACATTCAAGCAGCTGAAGCGAGCCGTACGGTGCACGCGAAAAATCGAGCGGACGCTTGTCATCATAGCGGTTCGGGATCGCCTCAAGCGCGTTTTTTGCCTCGCTTATAAAGAGTGTCAACAGTGTTTTGGACACCTTTTGCAATGAGAACACCTTGCGATCGAAAAACATCATCTCCGGGCTTTGCGTTGTGAATGAAACGACCAGCATATTGTTCGGAACGAGGTTGTTTGAGATGTGAGCGTGCACCTCGCCCGGACGGTGGAAAATGACCTGTCCCTGCGTCAGCGTCCTGCCCAGACCGTCTGTCACTGCGGTTATCTCGCCGCTGTCAACGTAAACAAGCTCCCAGAAATCGTGCTTTTCGGGAAGATGGGTGAAGTTCTTGTCAAATTCAAAATAATAGATACTGTTGAAGCCGTCAATGACGATTTCGCGGCGTACCGTTTGCAGTTCAAAATCCATCATCAGTCCCCTTTCGGAAGAATTGATAAATTTTCTGTATTTTCTGTTAAATACATTCTTATGAAAATATTGTACAATATAATTGAGCAAAAGTCAATCATTATCTAAAAAATTAAGGAGGATTCCAAAATGAATGTACTCGCAATCGGATGTCATCCGGACGACATTGAGATTTCGTGCGCCGGAACTCTTGCAAAATGCGTAAAACGCGGCGACAAGGTTACGACCTGCCATGTTGCAAACGGTAATATGGGACATGAGGAGATCGGCCCTGAGGAGCTTCGCGATATGAGAACCAAAGAGGCAGAGCGTGCAGGTGCAATGATCGGCGTTGAGGTTATAAACCTTGACATCGGTGACCTTCTCCCGAACGGCTGCAACACAAAACAGCGTGACATGATCGTTGACCTCATCAAAAAGGTTCAGCCCGATTTCATCATCACACACAGCCCTAACGACTATATGCCCGACCACAGAGAGGTTTCGAAGCTTGTTTTCGACGCTTCCTTCGCGGCAAGTGTTCCCCACTACGGATGTGAGGGCAAGGCGGCTGTTGTACCGATCTATTATATGGATAACCTCGCAGGACTTCAGTTCCAGCCGACCGAATATGTTGACATCACAGACGAGCTTGAAACAAAAATTCAAATGCTCGAATGTCACGAAAGCCAGCTCAAGTGGATGCGTTTCCACGACGGCATCGACTTCGCAGAGTTTGTCACTTCCTGTTCGCGTTTCCGCGGAATCCAGAGTGGCGTCAAATACGCGGAGGGCTTCATAGCAGAGCTTGTTTGGCCTAAGGTTATAACCAAGCGTCTCTTACCGTAAAAAATTTTATTTACATAGAAAGGAACAAATATCATGGATTTTTTATCTACAGTTAAGGGCAGCCTGCTCGAGGGCTTCTATCCGAAGGGATGGGATCTCGCAAAGATCGACGCTTGCTGCGACAAGGGACTCACAAGAGAGGATTTCTGGCACAAGGATTTCACACCCGTTGAGTGTGCAGAGCTTTCCGATTTCGACACCTATATGGGACACGAGATCGCACTTCAGATCAAGAATGCAGCAGACAAGGGCGAAAAGCTCGCAAT
>JAFTTS010000086.1 GCA_017466685.1 Clostridia bacterium | reverse complement strand
TTTTTCATAGGTCTACCTCAAAATAATATAAATCTCACCAGTAAAACAAAAAGTGCGTGGCAACAAAAACCACGCACCGAAAAACTCAGCCTTGGCTTCTGTTGCCACACAGTTACCATAAATAGGTATAAGCAACAAGGCGGACGTTTTTACCGAACGTCTACCTACTTATGGCATTATTCAACTGTGTGGCAAATATATTATAGCATATAAATCACGAAAAGTAAATAGTTATTTGTCGAATACGAAAAAAATCTATAATAAAAAGGTTGCCGCATATAACGACAACCCATAATATTTACTTAAGCTTTTTAAGTTCATCAACGAGATCAAGTGCTTCCCAAGGAGCATTAAGATCTTCACGTCCCATGTGACCGTAAGCTGCGAGTTTCTTGTAGATCGGACGGCGAAGCTTGAAGCGGTCGATAATAGCCGCAGGACGAAGGTCAACAAGCTCTGCAACCTTTGCGGAAATCTTCTCGGGATCAACAGTCGCTGTGCCGAATGTTTCAATAAGTACCGAAACAGGCTTTGCAACACCGATAGCATATGCGAGCTGAACCTCACACTTGGATGCGAGTCCTGCTTTTACGACGTTCTTTGCGATGTAACGGGCAGCATAGCAAGCACTGCGGTCAACCTTTGTCGGGTCCTTACCGGAGAATGCACCGCCGCCGTGACGCGAGTAACCGCCGTATGTATCAACGATAATCTTGCGACCTGTAAGACCGGAGTCACCGTGAGGTCCGCCGACAACGAAACGTCCGGTGGGATTTACGTAGATCTTGGTGTTGTCATCGATAAGCTCTGCAGGGATGATCGGCTTGATGACATTTGCGATAACGTCAGCTCTGATCTGATCAAGTTCAACATCCGCACTGTGCTGTGAGGAAATTACCACAGCGTCAACGCGTACGGGCTTATCGTTTTCATATTCAACAGTAACCTGCGATTTGCCGTCAGCACGGAGATAGGGAAGTGTACCGTTCTTGCGAACCTCGGTAAGACGGAGTGCAAGCTTGTGTGCAAGGGAAATAGGAAGCGGCATGAGCTCGGGAGTTTCGTCGCAAGCATAACCGAACATAAGTCCCTGGTCGCCTGCACCGGTGTCGAACTCGTCTGCAATCTCGCCTGCTTTGGCCTCGAGAGACTTGTCAACGCCGAGCGCGATGTCGGGCGACTGACCGTGAATCTGGTTTAGAACCGCGCAGGTGTCGCAGTTAAAGCCCTTGGCGTCGTCGTCATAGCCGATCTCGCGAACGGTTTCACGAACGATCTTCTGGAAATCAACCACGGCATTGGTGGTGATCTCGCCCATCAGCATAACGATACCTGTTGTGGTTGTGGTCTCGCAAGCGACACGGGACATAGGATCCTGCTCAAGGAGAGCGTCGAGCACTGCGTCAGATATCTGATCGCAGATTTTATCGGGATGTCCTTCTGTAACGGACTCGGAAGTGAAAAGATGTCTTGCCATTTTTAAAATCCTCCATATAATTTTTCAGCGGAAACGAAAAGCCCCCGGAATCCCGAGGGCATAAAGGCGTATGATCGTCTCATCTCCTCGGATTTAGCACCTTTCGGTAATATTACCGCAGGTTGCCGGGTTTCACAGGGCCGGTCCCTCCGCCACTCTTGATAAGATATTATTTTTACAGATATATTGTATCATATACTGCCGCGTTTGTCAAGTGGTATCAGAACAGTTGTGCGAAAAAATTCACTATTTGTGCACCAAACTGTGAAACGATAGTCATTATTACGCCTGCTCCGATAACACCGCCGAATATTGAAAGTGTTGCTTTCCATTTGTTCATATCAAAAATTGAAGCGACAAGTGCACCTGTCCATGCACCTGTACCGGGCAGAGGTATTGCAACGAACACAAAAAGTCCCCATGCACCGTATTTGTCAATCTTGGGACGGTTTTTATCAGCCTTTTCGAAGAGCCAATTGGAAACCTTATTGAAAAAATTTATCTTACAGCCACGCATCCATTTGAGTACGGCTTTGACGAAGAGCAATATTATCGGTATAGGCAAGCAGTTGCCGATGATTGCGATGATAAGTGTCCAGTGCCACGGGAGTCCCATTCCCGTTCCGATCGGCACAGCACCGCGAAGTTCAATAAGCGGTACCATTGATACAAAAAGTACAGACAGATATTTAAGTAAAGGTGACACGGGTAACCTCCAATTTAAATGTGTAGAATTTTTGAAAGTCTCTTATAGAGAAGTAAATTTATCAGAGCGCAGACGATACCTTTTATAAGGTTAAACGGTACGGTTGCGAATATTATCAATGTTTCGAGTGAATTTACGAGTGGGTTTACTTCCTTACTCATTGAAAGAATAGCTTCCATTGGAAAACCTGCGAGTTTGACATATGCAGGAATCATTATAAAATAGTTGACAAAGCCGCCGATTATCACGAGTGAGATAATACCTGTGACAAGTCCTATTATTGCTCCCTTGAACGACTTCTTATACTTGTAAATCGCGGCAGCTGGAACGGTAAGCGCACAGCCGATGATGAAATTCGCGAGCTCACCGACGCCTGCAGTGATGGTCCAATTTAACCAAAGATTGATCAGATTTTTGATCAGCTCCATTATCACAGCGGCAACAGGGCCCATTGCAAAGCCACCCATCAATATAACCGCTTCGGACAGATCAAGCTCATAAAATGACGGTGCGAACGGAAGCGGAAATTCAAACAGCATAATTACCGCTGAAATTGCGGAAAGTATTGCTATTTTGGTCATATTACGCAGGGTAAAAAGATTTTTTGTTTGATTTAACATTATAATTCTCCTCTCAATTAAGGAGAAGACAAAAATCCTCCGAAACGGGGGCGGAGGATACACAAAGGTTCATCTTCTCTCATCCGGACTTTACCGTCGGTGCAGGAATCAAACCTGCTCGGCTGCCTTGGCAGTTCGCGGACTATACCGCCGGTATGGAATTTCACCATGCCCCGAAGATCTTAATATAAATCAAGGGACCGCTTGCACGATCCCCTGACACTTAGCATACGCTAAAATTATTCGATAATGGATGCAACGACACCCGAACCAACGGTTCTACCACCCTCACGGATAGCGAGACGGAGACCCTGCTCGATAGCGATAGGAGTGATAAGTTCAACGGTCATATCAACGTTATCGCCGGGGCGGCACATTTCAACGCCCTCGGGAAGGTTGATGATACCGGTAACGTCGGTTGTTCTGAAGTAGAACTGAGGTCTGTAACCGGAGAAGAAGGGCTTCTGACGTCCGCCTTCCTTTTCAGTAAGAACGTAAACCTGAGCTACGAACTTAGTGTGGGGGTTAACGGAGCCGGGCTTACAGAGAACCTGACCGCGCTCGATCTCGTTCTTCTGGATACCACGGAGAAGTGCACCGATGTTATCGCCTGCTTCAGCAGCGTCCATGAGCTTATGGAACATTTCGATACCGGTAACAACAGTCTTCTTTCTCTCTTCGGTAAGACCGATGATTTCAACTTCCTCGTTGAGCTTGATTACGCCACGCTCAACTCTACCGGTAGCAACAGTACCACGACCGGAGATCGAGAATACGTCCTCGACAGGCATAAGGAAGGGAAGTGCATCATCACGGGGAGGAGTAGGAATGTACTCGTCAACAGTCTTCATGAGCTCAACTACAGGAGCGTACTCAGGAGAGTTGATGTCGGTGGAAGCGGAGAGAAGAGCCTCACGAGCAGAACCACGGATGATAGGAGTATCATCGCCCGGGAAGTCGTACTCGTTAAGGAGGTCACGGATCTCCATATCAACGAGGTCAAGAAGCTCAGCATCGTCAACGATGTCGCACTTGTTCATGAATACAACGATTGCGGGAACGCCAACCTGACGAGCAAGAAGAACGTGCTCACGAGTCTGCTGAAGAGGACCGTCGGTACCTGCAACAACGAGGATCGCGCCGTCCATCTGAGCTGCACCGGTGATCATGTTCTTAACATAGTCAGCATGGCCGGGGCAGTCAACGTGAGCGTAGTGACGGTTTTCAGTCTCATACTCAACGTGACGGGTGTTAATTGTGATACCACGTGCCTTCTCCTCGGGAGCGTTATCG
>JAFTTS010000085.1 GCA_017466685.1 Clostridia bacterium | reverse complement strand
GCGGACGGGTGTATGACGATCAGGAGAGAAAGATCTGCAACCACTGTACAAACCGACAAGCGGTGTTTGCAAGACTGCTCGGTTACTTTAAACCATTCAAATTCCAGCTCATAACCGTACTTATCTGTATGCTTGCAACATCCGCCATACAGCATATAAATCCCGTACTTTCAAATCTTATCCTTTACGACAGGGTAATATCTCCGAACGGTGTCTGGCATCACGATGTCAAGTATCTTTATATAGTAATCGGTATCATTTTCGGTGTGGCACTTCTGTCGCTCGGTGTTTCAATAGTTCAGAACCGCGCCAATGCAACGATGTCAACCAAGGTGACGCTTAATATGAAGCTTGATATCTTCACGTCACTCCAAAGTCTTTCGCTTTCTTTCTTTAATAATAATCAGACGGGAAAGCTTATCACACGTGTCAATTACGATGCGGACAGGATACGTGCATTTTTCATTGACGGCGTTCCGAACTTTGTTATCAACGCGGTGAACTTCATCGGTCTGACAGTTTTCCTCTTCATACTTAACTGGAAGCTGACACTGATCGTCTTTATACCCGTTCCGATAATCGTCTGCATATTCAAATTCATGCTCCCGAAGCTTTGGCGGGCATATTCAAAGCAGTGGCGGCGTTCGTCAAGCCTCAATGCCATGCTCGGTGACTCGCTGACGGGTGTCAGGGTTGTAAAGGCTTTCTCGAAGGAAGCGGAGGAAACAGCACGCTTTTATCAGTATGCAGAGAAGCTTACCAAGGCAAACCTGCAGACAAATCTTATTTCGATCACGATTTTCCCGGTTGTCGGACTGCTTATTGCAATATCAAGCCAGGTCATCTGGGGCTTCGGCGGTCTTGAGGTTATGGACAAGCAGATGACATACGGTGAATTTGCGACCTATCTCGGTTATATCGGTATGATCTTCGGTCCGCTCAATTTCTTTACGAATTTTACCAACATGATAACCGACACGGCAAACTGTGCGCAGCGTATGTTCGAGATAATCGATGCCGTTCCCGAAATTACGGACGCCGAAGATCCGATACATTTAGAAAAGCTTGACGGTGATATTGAATTTAAAAACGTCTGCTTCCACTATGCGGCGAACCGTCCGATACTCAAAAATGTCTCTCTTAAAATTAACGCAGGTGATCACATCGGTCTTGTCGGTCACACGGGAAGCGGAAAGTCCACAATTGCGAATCTCATCAACCGTCTTTACGACACGATAAGCGGCTCGATACATATTGACGGTCACAACGTCAAGGACATAGAGATGCAGTCGCTTCGCAAAAACATTTCGATCGTTTCGCAGGAGATATTCCTCTTTAAGGGAACGATTGCGGACAATATCCGTTACGCAAAGCCCGATGCAACGATGGATGAGATAATCGCGGCGGCAAAGGCTGCAAATGCACACGATTTTATTCTCCGTCTGCCGGAGGGGTATGAAACTCTTGTCGGTACGGGAAGCCGTTCGCTTTCGGGCGGTGAAAAACAGCGTGTATCCATTGCACGTGCACTGCTGCTGTCTCCGTCGATACTGATTCTTGATGAAGCAACGGCGGCTATGGACACCGAGACCGAGCGTCTCATTCAGGATGCACTCTCCGAGCTTATCAAGGGACGCACGACGATAACCATAGCACACCGTCTTTCAACGCTCAAGGACTGCAATCATCTTTTCGTAATCGAAAACGGTGAAATCGCGGAGGAAGGCTCACACGCCGAGCTTCTTGCGAAAAAGGGCGTATTCTTCAGGCTTTATACGCTTCAGAATGAGGCTAACAAGAAGATCATAGCCGGAATGTAACTAAGGAGGATAGTATCATGGCAGAAGAAAAGAAAACTACCGAAAAGGTTAACACCAAGCCGAAAAATGATATTCTCGGTGACGGAGATGACGGTGATCTGATTCTCGAAAACGAGCGTGTTTCAATTGATCTTACTATGGAAAATGCGAAGTTTACACGTTCGGGCGGTGATCTCATATCGCTTGAAATTGTGAATGACAAGGGCGAGACGGAGAATTTTGAGCGCGTTGTCGTACTTCGTTCCTTCCCGGTTACGAATCCCGATGAATTTTTGTCGGTACGTGAACCCGATTCAAAAAAGCAGGGCAGAGGTAAAGAGATCGGCATGATACGCCGTATAACCGATTTTGATGAGGATACCCGTGCACTTCTTTCGGAGGAGCTTGACCGCAGATACTTTACTCCGCAGATTAAACGCATCTTCTCGGTCAAGGATAAGTTCGGTTATCTTTACTGGGAAGCCGAGACCACAGCGGGACACGTTACATTTGTTATGAACAATCCGTTCTCAAACATCCGTGTGCTCGAGGACGGACGCATACTCATAAACGACATCGACGGCAACGTCTTTGAAATACACGATCCGACAAAGCTTGATGCCTTGAGTCTTAAAAAGATAGAGATCTACCTGTAAAAAGGGAAGGAAGTGAGTCTATGAGACTTATGTTTGATCTGCCCGAAACCGAGCGTGCTGTCCTTGATTCGGCGATGCAGGAAAATGAAAAGCTTATGTACTGTATCCCATTCAATATTTTAGAGGACAAATTTGTTTCGGGTTTTATTGCCATAACCAATAAGAAAATCTATAAAATACTTGACGACAAGCTGCTTTGTGAGTACACCATCGCAGGTGCGACAGGTTTCAAAACCGAGGTCATGTACGGCAGCTGTGGCTTCTATGCCGATTTCGGAGAGGGAACAACGCTTATCTGTCAGTTTGTTTCGGGACGTCATCTGCCGAGATATGCGGTCATTGTCAAGGCTTGCGAAATACTCGCCGAGGATCAGACGAAGGATGAGGCGATAACCAACTCCGAACAGGAGCGTTTCTGCCCGAAGTGCGGACGTCCGTTCGTTCGCGGAACTAACATTTGTCCGTATTGCCTTGATCATATGGAGGTTTACAAAAAGATCTTCGCGATGACCAAGGGCCTGCGGCTTATGATGTGTTTTCCGTTCATCGTGGCTGTGTTCAATGTAATTTTCCAGTTTGTCGTTCCGCAGATTCAGAAGATCGCGCTGAATAACTATATTCTTGATGAAGCAAAGTACGGTCAGTCTGATATGATGACGCAGTTTATTTTAATCGTTGTCGCCATTGTTTCGCTTGATCTGTTTCACCGTGCACTTGCGGTGCTGCAAAGCCGTCTTTCGGCGGTGACCGGTAACCGCTTCACGCTCATGATGCGTACACTGCTTTATGAAAAGATACAGTCGCTTTCCCTCTCATCCGTACAGCGCAAATCCACGGGTGATCTTATGGGACGCATAAACAGTGACGTTAACGTATCACAGGATTTTATCGTAAATCAGCTCCCGAATCTGTTTATACAGCTGTTTTCGTTCTTGACGGGACTTGTCGTGATGCTTGTGATAAGTCCGATCATGGCGCTGTTTATCTTTGTGCCGATCCCCTTTGTGGTGTTCCTTATCTCGAAATTCTGGAAGTCGGTTCAGATGCGTAACCGCCGCCTTTGGGTGCTCGGTCAACGTACCAATCATCTGCTCCAGGATATTCTTAACGGTATACGAGTTGTAAAATGCTTCGGACGCGAGGAAAATGAAATCAAGCGCTTCAAGGATGCATCTATCAAACACGCGAACCAAAACGAAAAAAACGCCAAGGTGTTCGATACGATATTCCCGCTACTTGGTTTCGCGATCAAGCTTGGAAGCTATCTGATCCTTTGGTACGGCAACATGAAGCTGTTTAACGGTGAAATGCTGGTTGGTGAGCTGCATCAGATAAATTCCTATGCGAACATCATCTATGCACCGCTTATGTACATAACCTTCATTCCGCGTAACATTTCAAACTTCTTGACGAGCCTTTCAAAGATCTTTGAAATTCTGGAAGAAAACCAGGAGGTTCAGGATATCGACCTGCCGCTTGACATTCGTATTGAAGGTGAGGTTGATATAAAGAATGTGACGTTTGGTTATGAGAGCTACAATCCCGTGCTTGAAAATGTAAGCTTTCACGTAAATCCGGGTGAGATGATCGGTATCGTCGGTCATTCCGGCTCGGGTAAGACGACGCTTATAAATCTGCTCATGCGTCTTTACGACGTTAACGAGGGTGAGATAGTCATTGACAGCGTTAACATCAAGGATATTTCGCAAAATGCACTGCGTACACAGATCGGTGTCGTTTTGCAGGAAACATTCCTTTTCAGCGGTACGATACGTGACAATATCCGTTACGCAATGCCGCACGCAACCGACGAGCAGGTTATCGCCGCAGCACGTATCGCCAACGCTCACGATTTTATCCTGAATCTGCCCGAGGGCTACAATACGATGGTTGGAGAAAAGGGATATTCACTGTCGGGCGGTGAACGTCAGCGTATCGCGATCGCACGTGCGGTGATACACAATCCGCGCATACTCATCCTCGATGAAGCGACCGCTGCACTCGATACGGAAACGGAAAAGCTTATCCAGGATTCACTCAATAAGCTGACGGAAAATCGCACAGTTTTCGCCATAGCTCATCGACTTTCAACCCTTCGTAACGCCGATAAGCTGCTCGTTCTTGACAAGGGACGTGTCGCCGAGTTCGGTACGCACGCGGAGTTGCTTGAGAATCACGGTATTTATTATAAGCTTGTAATGGCACAGCGCAAAATGGCACAGTCGGTCATCGAGCAGCAGGGCATAAGCTGATATTATGGGTACAGTCGTCGAAAGAACGCAGGCTGTACCCTTTATTTTTGAGGGAATTTTGGTTTTGATAGTGACATATATAAAAAATTATGATATAATATATATATATTTGCATCGATTGGAGATTTTTATGAAGCTTGATCTTTCACAGATAAAATCAATTACGTTCGGAGCAGTAAGTGTCACCGAGGAAAACGATGAATTTTCGTTTTACCGTTTCACCGAAGAACAGTCACAGCTTTATCCGAAGTATCGCAGTCCCGACTATTTTGCGCGGACTTTCACAACCGCAGGTGTACGCTTCTCGTTTGAAACCGATTCGACCTGTTTTTCGTTTGATTACAGTCACAAGGGCGATTGGAGCGTTGCTTATTCGTATTTCGATATTTACGTTGACGGCGTTATAATCGGGCATTTCGGACTTGATCATCATGAGCTCGGTCGTCATGCCGAGGTGACGCTCCCAGAGGGAAATAAGCGCGTTGAGGTATATTTCCCGTGGAGTAAGCCTGTGACCGTTTCGAATGTAACACTTGATGACGGTGCCGATGTGAAGCCGATAAAGCGTGACAAGGTCGCGATAAATTACGGCGATTCGATAACTCACGGTTATTTTGCCGAATATCCGTCGCTTACATATGCATCACGTATTTCACGTATGCTCGGACTTGATTCATACAATAAGGCAATCGGCGGAGACAAATTCTTTCCCGAAATACTTGAGCTTGACGAGCCTATAGAGCCGGAGATCGTTACAGTAGCGTACGGGACTAACGATTGGCAGGGCAACAGCCGTGCAGATCTGACACGCTTCAGCCGTGAATATCTCAAAAAGCTTTCCGAAAAATATCCCAAGGCAAAGATATTTGTCATTTCTCCGATATGGCGCACCACCGAATATTCCGAAATCTTCGGAGGAGCGTGTACGGCTGTTCATGGGATACTTGCTCAAAACACCTCAGATCTTGACAATATTACCCTCATCAACGGCTGGAATCTGACGGCACATAATGAGAAATTCTACATGGACGGCGTACATCCGAACGATCTCGGCTTCAGTATTTATGCGGAAAATCTTTACCGCGAGATAAGCAAGTTTCTTTGATGTGATAAGCTTGTGAATTTAGGCTGAAAACTAATCAAATCCGCTTGAAAAATGGCGGTGAATGTGATATAATAAAAATATTGAGGTGACAGCATGAGTAAATATGATAAGCTTCATTCCGGTGAGCTTTATTTACCGGGGGATGAAGAAATAATGAAAGAACAGTTAAAATGTCTTGACAAGCTTTATGATTTCAATCTCACGCGTCCGTCGGAGCTTGACAAACGTGAGACGCTTCTTCGTGAGATGTTTGCCGAGATCGGCGACGGATGTTACATAGAGCCGCCGTTTCATTCGAATTGGGGCGGTAAGCACGTGCATTTCGGAAAAAACATATATGCCAATTTCAATCTGACGCTGGTTGATGACACGCATATTTACGTTGGCGACTATACAATGTTCGGCCCGAACGTGACTGTTGCAACTGCGGGACATCCGATATTACCCGAGCTTCGTGAAAAGGGGTATCAATATAACGCACCCGTTAAAATCGGCAGAAATTGCTGGATAGGTGCAGGCGTTGTTATTGTGCCGGGCGTTACGATAGGCGATAATACGGTGATCGGTGCAGGAAGCGTTGTAACGAAGGATATTCCGTCCCATGTGGTTGCCGTGGGAAATCCGTGCAGGGTTTTGAGAGAGATAAACGAGCACGACAGGGAATATTATTTTAAAGACAGGAAAATAAAATTTTGAGGTCATATATGAAAGCATATGAAATTATCGAAGGACTTTGCACACTTGCAAACGATTTTGATCACACACACAGCGTTGACCGTTTTTATTTCGGTGATCCCGAGGCCCAAACAGACAAGGTTGCAGTGACTATGTTCGCAACCCCGGATGTCATCAGGCAAGCCAAAGAGTGGGGTGCACAGCTTGTTATTGTGCATGAGCCGCTCTGGTATAACCACGAGGGAAAAGAATCCGGTGAAAAGCAGGAATGTGAAAAAAGGCGTCTTATCGAAGAAAGCGGAATGACGTTTTACAGATTCCACGATCACCCGCATTACACAACGCCCGATATTATTGCGGCAGGCGAGCTTAAAGCGTTAAATCTCAAAGGAACGCTCGAGCATACCGACGAATTTGACCTTGTACGCCTAACGCTTGATACGCCGATGACTGCACTCGAGCTTGCAAAGCATATCGAAAAAACGCTTGGAATACGCCGTGTTGCAATCTGCGGTGAGCGGGATAAGAAGTCAACGAAGATCTCGTGTATGTTCGGTGCACCCGGAACGCAGATTCATGAAATTGCAAGAGATGAATGTGAGATACTTTTGACGGGTGAAGCATGGGAATGGCGGCTTGGTGAATACGCCAGAGAAGCGGCACAGCTCGGTCACAATAAGGCTGTTATAATGATGGGACACATCGGCTCGGAGCGTGACGGCATGAAATATACCGCCGAGATACTTAAAGAAAAGCTTCCGGAGCTTGACGTCAGATATTTTGAGTGTGGAGAGGTCTGCACATATACCGATGATTAAAAATAAATTTTATATATTCAAGGAGGCATGAACATGGACAAGATCAAAGAAAAAATTGAAGAGGTCGTTGCAAAATTAAAGGGCGATGACAAGCTGATGGAAAAATTCAAGAGCGATCCTATCAAAACTCTCGAGGGGATTATCGGAATCGACCTTCCCGATGACATGATAAGCAAGGTCGTTGACGGAGTTAAGGCGAAGCTTGCCGCAGGTGATCTCGCAGACAAGGCCGACGACGTTAAGGATGCAATCGGCGGTCTTTTCTCAAAGTTCAAGAAATAATCGTAAATCGGAGCCTTACCGCGAAAAAACGGTAGGGTTCTGTTTTTTATGCAAAATTTATGATATGCCGGAATAATACTTGACAAATGCCTATAAATATTGTATAATAATCTAAATATACTAAAGAAAGAGGTGAATGTTAAGATGGATGGCGGCGGCCATACGACCCCTCCTTTATGCACGGCGATCTTATATTCTAAAGCATTTGAGATCTCCGTTTGG
>JAFTTS010000084.1 GCA_017466685.1 Clostridia bacterium | reverse complement strand
TCAGCTGCATTCATTAAATAAGCATTTATATTATTAACAATTTGCGGTCGCTCATTTGAATAAATTATTTTTGATTTGTTATTATAAGCTGTACTAAAACCAATTATTACACAATGCACGTGTGCCTTTATGCTTGCTTCACTGTCCCAACGAAATGTTCGATGTGCAAAATCAATGTGAATGGAAAATTGATCATGAAGTGGTTTCCAAACAGAAGCGACTTGCTCGCCTTGGGTAATAGAATTAGTTGAAACCAGTGCAGTGCGAATAGAGGTTCCAACCATCATTTCTGAAGCCTTGTGATACCATCCTGCAACATAGTCGATATTTTTTATATCTTTAAACAACGGAGATAAATCGCTTTTCTGGTCAGAAGTCTGTAATTTATACCCCACAAACGGCGGATTACCCATAATATAGTTAAGCTTATCCTTGGGTACAACGCTCTCCCAATCAATACGAAGCGCATTACCCTCAACGATATTCGCATAAGACTTGAGAGGCAGAAAATCAAGGTCAACCTGAAGAAGCTCCTCGGTCTTTTTGAGCATCTGCGATTCTGCTATCCACAGAGCTGTTTTAGCAACTGTCACTGCAAAATCATTGATCTCAATTCCATAGAACTGACCGATAGAAACCTTGATAATGTCACCGGTGTCAAAGCGCATCTGTCCGCGAGTGGTTAACTCCAAGACCTCATTTTCGAGAGTACGCAGAGCTATGTAAGTTTCGGTTAAGAAGTTGCCCGAGCCACAAGCAGGATCAAGGAATGTGAGCGCAGAAAGCTTTTCGCGGAAAGCCGTTGCTTTTGTTTCGCGGAGCTTTTCTGTTTTGATAGCTTTGATCTCGTCAAACTCCTCATGAAGCTCGTCAAGGAACAAGGGATCAATAACCTTGTGGATGTTTTCGATAGAGGTATAGTGCATACCACCACTGCGACGGGTTTCCGGGTTCAGCGTGGATTCAAATACTGCACCGAAAATCGTGGGGCTGATTTGCGACCAGTCAAAGTCCTCGCTCGCCTTGTGTAAAAGTAAGTCTACAATTTCCTGTGTGAAGTTGGGAATCTCGATATTTTCGTCAGCAAACAAGCCGTCGTTAACATAGGGAAATTCTGCTATTATACCCTCAAGATAAGGATCTCGATCATCAGCCTTGGTGTCAAGAACGTGGAACAGCTCGATTAAAGCTCTGCGAACATCTTTCGGCTCAAAGCTTCTTAAATAATTGTGGAACTTACTATGACTGCCAAAGATGCCCGAATCCTCTGCATAAAGACAGAATACAAGGCGTACACAGAGAATGTTAAGGCTGTGAAGCGAAGCCGGATCTTCGGGATTTTTGTATTGCTTCAATATTGCATCGTAAAGCTTTCCAACAAGCTCACCTGCCTGAATAGATACTTTCTCTTCATGGTGTAAAAGCTCGCTCTTTTCTTCGACAAGGAAGTTGAAACGATAATGCTCTTTTGACAGATCTTTTAAGAGAATGCTTTCCGGCTCACCCGTGGGCTTCTCCATATCGTAGATCAGGAACTCCTCAAAATTGCAGGTGATGATCCAACGAGGACGCTGTGAATATGGGAGTGCGGCAGAATATCTCTGTGCCTGCTGAAAAGGCGTTAAGAGCGTACCGTCTGACTGTTGGATAGGTTTGCGAAGGTTTAAGCCTTTTTTCTTTTGCTCAATCAGAACGTGTGTTGACGGAATGTGACCGTCAATAAAGCTGGTATGGTCAAGCTTTACACGCTCCTCGAAGATGATAAACTTTTCTGGTTCGCTAACGCCGAGAACGTCACGCACAAAGGATAACCAAAAGGATTGGCTGTCACTCTTTTCGTCACCACGGTCTTTCCAATATTCAGCAAATGCTTTAGCGGCTCGAGTTTTCTCTGCTTCGGTCATGTTGTTATCTCACTTTCATTGATGATCGAGGTAATTCTCTGTAACTATTATACCGCAACAATCAAAATTATTCAATTGAATACGCCAATAATTTACATATAATTCGCAAGTTATCGAATAAAAAAGAATCCCACGTTTATCGCAGGATTCCATAAATGTTATTTTTCGATTTTGACAAGAAGATCGACATAGTGTACGGTGGTATCCTGCTGTGCGATGATATAAGGATAGATGACCGTATCAAATGCCGCCGCAGGAATATCGTAACAGAAAAGTCTGTATTTTGTCAGCTTTTCGTCAACAAGATTTCCGACATATTCACAAAGCTCGGAATTAGCGAAAACTCGCGGTATATCTGCAAGAGCCTGCTCTCCATCCTCAAGTCCGAAACGAACAGTCAATTTTGCATTCTCAGGAAGCTTACCGACGCCGATCTTAAAGCCTCTGCCGCGTGTACCCGGGAATGTTACCGGGAGCTGACGGTTCATGCCGCCATGTACCCAGAATTGTACCGTGTCGCTATAGGTTATGATATGATGACGGTTAAGGTCCATGATTGTCTCGGGATCGCCGAGCTTATTGATAACAGTCCAATAAACCGGCAAAGCGAAAGGACTCATATTCGGATCGGTTACAAATTCCGCTTCTCTGTCCATATGCTCCCATATACGTGAACGGAAATAATTATAGAAATAAATCTTATCAGCACCCTGCTCATAAGCGTTTGCGGCAAATGCGGCGAAGGTTTCGATTGTGGGACTTATCGTCTGCTCATATTGATACGGCGCAAGTCTCCAGTCAAGTCCTGCGGCGACCAAGGTTCCGTAAGGCTCAAGAAGCGATTTCCACTGTCGTATTGGCATATTGTTATCAGCCGAGCTGAATCTGCCTGCCGGAATAATCATGTCAATAAGTCCTTCACGTGCCCATTTTACAACGTCAAGACCAAAATCGAAGTTTGTCTGAACATCGGGCGCGATATGCACCGCAAGCTTTATTTCATGAGCGTACTTTTCTTCGTACTTGTGAATTATCTCATCAACCTCACGGATGAAGCCATTCATGATCTCAATACCAAGATGATCGCGTCCCATACCGAATAAATGTATTTCACGCTGGAAGTCAAGCTCAATACCGCAAACGTCATATCTGTCAAGTGCTTCATCGATTACCGATTTCATATGATCGCGAACGATATCGTAATAATAATCGTAAGCCTTATCAGCGTTACTCTGAATAAACTCGGGATGGAATTTTATACGCTGCACCTCGGGATGCTTGTAATAAAACTCGGAAAAACATCCCGAAATTTCACACTCTCTGTAATGAAAATCGTTCATCCTGAATGAGAGCCACGGATTGATACCGATTTTCTTGAAGCCATCGATCATTATTTGGTGGGGATCAACACCGAGCACCTCAAAAGTATGGTGAGATCCTTTGATAGTCGAAACTGCCGAATAGTCAACGGGAACGCCCTGTTCTTCCTTGACGTGGTATTTATCAAGCGTGCTGGTACACACCTTTGACGGATAATTGGTTAATGTTGAAAAGACGCATATAAAATAATCCGTGATCTGAGTCCCTTCAAATTCTTTAACAAAATTTTCGATATCCAAAGCTGTACAATACGGCGCATCAGCACGTCCGATACCTTTTAAAATACCGTCCGTATCCTGATTAATAATGATGCCTTTCATATTTTCTCCTAATTTTATAAAGAGAACGGAGACCGCAAAGCCCCCGTTCATTTAATGTCAGGTTTCGATGTGAACCTCTGCGAAATTGATGGTAAACGCAACATCGGAGAAGATCTCTGCAACAACATAAGTGTTTCCGTGCGCTTCAACGGGTATTTCATATTCAAGAACATCGTCCGAGGTGTAAACACCGTCACACTCACCGTAACCGATGTACTTGCAAAGCTTTGAATTTACAAAAACCTTCGGCGGATTTTCGAGAACCTCTTCTTTATCGGTTGAGAACTTGAGCGTCAGTACAGAGCCCTCGGTAATATCGCCAACGGGTATGCGAAGTCCCGTAGCATCTCCACCCTTGCTGACAGCCGCAGGAAGCTGACCGTCGTGCTTTGCCTGCCAATCGGGCTTCACATCATTATAGGTCACGATAACACGTCTGTCCATTGTGATAACCTTTTCATATGAGCCGATGGAGGTGATAACATTCCAAAATCCTCTCGTTGTACCGATACCAAAGAAGGTGTCATCGGTTGTTATCTTATCTTCCTCGCCGAATGCGGTAGTAGCATTGAGGAAATAGTTGTAGGTGTACATCTTGTCTGCACCCTGTGAGAACATATTTGCCGCAGTACCTGCAAGTGTTTCGATGTCGTGACCGCCGGTGGGAGCGCCTGCATAGGAACGCAGATTTGCAGTTTCAATACAAGGAGCAAGCTCAACATTAAAGGGCGAAAGAACAGACTTCCAAAGTCTTATCGGCATATCATTGTTATGCGACTCATAGCGTCCAGTCGGAGAAACGAGGTCAACTATTCCCTCTGCCGCCCAGGTTACAACGTCAAGACCGAACTCATAGTTTGACTGAATATCGGGACCGACACGAACACCGATCTTGATCTCGTGCTCGTATTTTTCCTCATAAACTGCCACAAGCTCCTCAACTCGACGCATAAAGTCGTTGAGAATTTCAAGACCGTCATATTCGCCGCCGATGAACCAAAGCTTGATCTCACGCTGGAAGTCGAGCTCGATACCGTACGGATCAAAACGGTTGAGTGCCGCATTTATGTACGAAAGCATATGCTCGCGAACCTCGGGATGAGTATAGTCATAAGCAAGCTCCCAGTTACCCTGCTTCTCATGATGCTGTACACGGGCAAACTGCGGATTCTTATATCTGAACTCGGATATAGCTGTGTGAACGCCGTCACTCAAATTGTGAATGTCATTCATACGGAACGAGATCCACGGATTTATGCCAATTTCGCGGAAGCCCTCGATCCACGCACCGATATAATCACTCGAAAGAATATCATACATATAATGAGCAGACTGTGTGGTAGTGCCTTCCTTGAAATCAGCCTCCTCACCGCCGAAGAACTCGGTCATGTGATAATATTCAAGCGCACTTGTGCGACCTGTTCCCGGAGCAGGAAAAACGCCGTCAACATTGATAACATAGTCGGTTACATGCGTACCCTCAAAATTCTTTGTAAAGTCGATATAATCCTGCTCGGTAAGCTCATTTTCTGCAATCTGCGAGAAATAGTTAGAGTTGTCATGGTTTATCATGAGTCCCTTGACCTCATATTCCTCGTTTGGATTCCACGGAACGTAGTCAAGGTCACCCATCGAAGCAATTGCCTCATCGGGAGTTACTTTAGTACCGTAATCAATCTTTACGCCACCCTCGGGAATCTCATCAACCGCAACAAGCGAGAAGTTATCCATGCAGTATTCCTGAACAAACTCGAAATTAGGACCGCCAAGCACCTTTATATCGGAGAGATAGTCAGTCGTGGTGATATAAGTTTCAACCTTGAACCACTCGTTGTTGATATAAACATTGCGTCTTATCGTTTCGCCGTCCATTGTGTTGAAAAGAATACGGAGATACGATATCTCGCCCTTGTTAGCGGTACGGAACCAGCCGGTGAATTTATACATACCGGCAGGAATTTCATAAACCATACCGTATGTAAAGCCGGAATACGACAAATGAATCTCATCTGTGCGTAGGTAACCGCCGTTTTCATCCTCGACGTAACGAAGCTTCTGTACTCCTGCATCCCAACGTCTGAGGCAGGCTTCTCTGTCAAACGTGCTGAGTGAGAGGAGATTTCCCTCGGGCATAGGATTTTCCGCAGCACTGATCGAAAGCGGTGCATCCCACGCCGCATCGGCAGCGGTGGCAGCAACGGGAAGAACCTGTGCCGCCAGAACCGCAGAAACTATAATCGAAATAAGCTTTTTAAATTTCATATTATTTCTCCTTATATAACTGCAACGCAATTATTTAACGATTTCAATAACAATATTATCAATGTCAATATCGCCGATATCTTCAGCGTTAACACCGCCTTGAACTACGAACTTAAGGTAATTATCGCCAACAGAAACATACGAGCTGTCAACGTGTTCCCACTCATTGGTTATGTAGTATTCGTACTTACGGTGAGCAAACGCATAGTCTTCAACGTCAAGTCCAACCTTGCCGATGAATGTACGAACCTTGAAGGTCTCGTCTACCTTGCTTGCACGGATATCGTAGGAAACCTTGAACTTGGTTCCTGCAGGAATCACAAATCCGAGATCGATATTGCAAACACCGCCTGCGAGCGAGGAAGCACGGTCGGAAATTGTGAGATAACCGTCCTTGTTCCATGTAAGCTTTGCTTCACTCTGAGCGATCCAGCCTTCGAGTGATGTCTCATCATCAAAGCTGCCGCCGACTGCAAGATTCTGTCCTTCAAGCTCCGCAACGACGTCAACGAGAGTGAGATTCTTGAATTCGTAATCCTGTACGCTCGAAGCGATAATACCGCCGTAAAGCTTAACAGTGAGATATTCACCCGACTTAACCTCGAATGCCATCTGAACGGTACGCCATTCATTGGTTATCGCAGTCGAATAACACTTATACTGATCGTTAACGAGCATACGAACGATACCGTTTTCGCCCTCGCTTGAGGTACGGATATCAACGCTCAGCTTGTAAAGTCCGGGCTTTAATGCGTAGCCGGGATTGTAGGTGAAGCCGAGAGTGTTATTCTTGATGTTGGTTGCCGCGAAGTAAGGATTGCCCTCATCGTCGGTGAGAGCCGTGAGAGTTTGCTCACCACACTCCCAGTAAGGAAGCTTATCAGCGTCAAGCGCACCCTCGAGGAAGTTGCCGTCTGTGATAGCAGGAAGCGGAGAAAGATCACCGTTGCTCCAATCGCCTGCTTCGGATGTGTCAACCGCAGTCTCTTTCTTGATCTTTGTATCAATGTTGATATAATCAAAGTCAAGTGCAACCGCACTGTCAGCCGTGATAGTTAGTTCTCTTAACGAGGTTTCTTCCGTAACATTAACAACAAATATTGCGTCTGTCCATTCAGAAGTAACGCTAACGCTGTCAGCACCGTCTGCTGTCTTGAGAGCTGTTCCCTTAAGAGCCGCCGTGAGAACAGCCTTATTGTCATCAGTGGACAGATTCGAGCCGGATTCAAAGGTGTACTTTGCATAGTCAAGGATTGCAAGACGAACCTTTGCCGTTACATAATATGTACCCGGAGCGAGCTTTCTCGAGCTTGCACATCTTAACTCTGTGTTTGTTCCGGCAACCGCTCTTGCATGGAGATATTCGGTTTCAACATAGGTTTCAAGAGTTAATTCGTAAACACCGATACCGCCATTCTCGGTTGTCCAGCCTGCCGCATCCATGCCCTTGATCTTGTTTGAATTGACGGCAAGATTTTCGCCCGTGATCGGCTTATTGCTTCCCGGATCAACGGCAACAACGGTAAATCCGTCAATATCAAACGGAGCAATACCGTAACCGGAGCCGGTACCGTTGAAGGAATATGTCATCGGAGTTTCCTCGGTTACAGAGTAAACGATCGAATATGCAGTCCAGTTAGTGTTAAGCTGCATTGAATTAGTACCGTAGAAGCTTCCCTGTGAGGAACGTCTGACGGTGTTACTCGAAATACATACCGAACCGTTATACATGCGCAGTCCGACAGCAGGATTTGTAGCAGGAGCGTTGATGTAAGGTGCTGTACGTGCCCAGAACGATACCTTGTATGAACCGGGCTTGAGAGTTACGTTGTCATTCTTATAAATGAGCTTGTCGAAGTTAGAGTCACGGTTAGCAAAACGGATATAGCTGTTTGCGGCTGTTCCGTTCTCAGCACCAACCTTGCCTGTTGCCTCATCGAGAACGGCATCAACAGTTTCAAGGGGTTCGTTGTTAGCCTTCCATGTGGTTACATAACCTGCAGCCTCAATAGCCTTCTCCTTAAGAAGCAAGAGCGTTACGATGAGACCCGGGTTAACGTCACTTAAGTTAGCATGATGCTCAACAAGCGTGATCCTAAGATCATAGAAATCGAAATCGACTGCATCATTTAACATGAGTCTGATAGAGTTCATATTGATCGGCACCATGGTATCAAGAACGAAGGTGACCTCGCTCCAATCTGCGCTGAGTGCCGCACTTTCATTACCTGCAGCAGTCGGTAACATAACTCCGCCGACATAAGCCGAAAGCTCTGCCGATGAACCGTTAAAATCAAATGTAGGAAGACGGAATTTACCGCTGATGTGATAAACACCCGGTTCAAGCTCGATATTATCAAGACATTCGATCGATGTTGTATCAACCGAGGGAGCGGGAACACGGTAAAATTCCTCAAGTGAAACCTCCTCAACAATGCCGCCAAGATACGACACCCATTCAATACCGGGATTAATGAGATCGTCCGAGATAGGATTGTCATCATCGTCGATCTGAACGAGAGTTACACCGTCAATGTCATACGGAACGCCATCCTCTTCAAACCAATGACGGAAAATACGAACAGATACACCGTTTTCTTGATAATAACTGCCCGAAGCAAGCTGCGCCTGATCAATAAATAACGTATATTGCTTCCAATCGGTTGTAAGATTGGTACGGCTTAACTTACCGTTGACCTCGGTGCCGTTCATGCTGATACGGAGGGTTACATTACCATCACTGTCAGCAGGAGAATTTATAAACGGAGTTGTACGAGCAAAGAAGGTGAGCTTATATCTTGCACCGTCAACAAGGTTAACTGAAGCATCGCTGTATACAGCACCGGAATTAGCAGCACCGCTTACATGGATATACCCATTATCGGTATCACCATCGCGTACATCTTTTGCAACGCTGACGAGTGAACCGTTGCCGTCTGCCCAGTTTGCGAGATAGAGCGAATTTGCATCCTCGTACACGACATCTTTAAAATCAAGAGCATATGCGCCGTCGAGCATGAATACGATTTCACTCTTTGCAGTCGCTTCGGTAAGTTTGAGGAAGAATGATCCCTTCGACCAATCCGAGCCAACGAGGATTCCATCTTCACCTGCCGTGGTCTTTATTGCATTACCGCCACAGGAAGCCGTAAGAAGAACACCGTCGGGATTGTTAAAATCATATTCCGCAACTCTGTATTCGCCTGAGATATGATATATACCTGCCTCAAGCGTGTCAGCTCCGATATATTTGAAATTGGTGTTTGCACCGTCTGCAGTAATTGTGTAAAATTCGGTGCTCGAATCAACAATCGCAAATTCTCCGGCACCTACGCCTGAAGCAGTGTCCCAATTTCCGGCACCGGTGTAAAGATTTGTGGTAGTGCCTTTTTCGACTATTGAAATATCGTCTATAAATATCGCAACGCCGCCGTCGTCATCATACCAATGGCGTCTTAATTCAAAAGACATTGAGCTATTGGCATCGGCTGTAGCAACATCGAAGCTATAATACTTCCAATCTGTTGAAAGAGCCATACCTCTCTGACCGCCCGGCTTGTATTCAACACCGTTAAGAAGAACACGAAGCGTTGTCTTGCCGTCACCGCCGGATGGATAGTTGACAGCAGCACCGGCACGCGCCCAGAACGAAACAGTATAAGTTCCCGCAGGCATATCCGTTGCAGACTGCTTATATTCGCGACCTGTATTCGGTTCACCAACAAAGCTCATGTACAAGCTGTCATTATCACCGTCGCGTTCATCGTTTGAAGCTATCGCAGGCTTGCCGCTTACAGACGCGAAATCATCCGAATAGCTTGCGATCTGCTTTATCGTGATGTCATCAAAGTCGAGAACCTGCTTTGAGTCAAGAGCAAATGAGATAGCGCTTGCAGGCGTTGCAGACGTAACCTCAAGCGTAAACTTGCCGGTTACCCATTCATTGGTAACGGTGAGTGCATCCGAGCCGTCGGTGGTTTTCATTACATCACCGTTAAATGTGAGAGACAGCTTCGCACTGTTGTTATCAGCCGAGAGCGAGCCGTTAGCCGTGTTTGTTACGTATGTAACCTTGCTGTAATCAAAAACAGGAAGTCTGAATTTTCCGGAGATCTCATAAACACCTGCCGAGAGGGTTTCAGAACCACCGTAAGCAAATGAAGTATTTTCAGTTGCCGAGCCGCCGATCGAATAAAACTCGGTATCGGTCACATCGGAAAGTACAGCATCGCCTCTTACACTGATGGAAAGACCACTGTTAAAATCTGTTCCGTTCGTAACAGGAACCCAGTTCGAGCCGTCCTTCGTCACTTCAACGATGGAAAATTCGTCAACATCAAAAGGAACGACATCGGGCGTGTTCCAATGGCGGTATAATTCTATTTTCTCGATAGTCTTATTTGCATTCTGAAGAACGATCCAATATTCCTGCCAATCAGAGGACAAGGTGATAGAACCCTTGGAAATTCCCTGATTTGCCACGTTTCCGATCGCGTCAGGATTACCGCCGTTCAAAAGGAAACGCACCTTCATATCACCGGGGGCGTTGACAGTATCCATCTTACGGGCATAGAAAGAGATTTTATAATATTTTCCACTCGTAAGAGTCAGCGTTTTTCCGGGAAGTATCGTCAGACCTGCACCGTATGTACCGACGTTGCCGACGTGAAGATACTTTCCGTCAGTATCATCCGGACGTGCATCGTTTACCTTCTCGGGCGATGTCACGGTAACCGTTCCCCATTTGTCCATATCAAGCGCAGTATCGCCCGATGCGGACTCAGCCGAGATCGCTGTCATCGGTATACTCGACGAGATAAGTGTCGCCGCTAACAAGAGTGATAGGAGCCTTTTCTTTTTCATGCTTTAATTTCCTCCATTGGTAACTGCAGCATTACACTGCATTTTGAATTTTGATGATATGCTTGCCACTTTTCTTATTTTGCCATATCATGCCGGCTTACAAGCAAAGGAGAATTTTTCTTGGAAATATTATTATTGACAAACAATATATGTTGTGCTATAATAAAAATGTAAATTATTTGACAATAAACACTTCTCTGCTTATAAAAATATTATAACATTATTCCAAGTTTATATCAATGCACAATATATGGAATAATTATTTTCATTTGTACAATTCTGTTATTATGGGGGAATTAGCATGAAACACAGTATAATAGAGGAGCTTGTTTTTAAGCATTACGGTTCCAACAAATATTGTAAAGGTCCGCCTCCATACAAAACCGAATGGCCGCCGTTAAACAACTGGCGTCTCACAATTATGTTAAGCGGAAGTGCAGAATTCGTCCACGGCGAAACAAGCCATGAAATACAGCGCGGTCATGCAGTAATAATCCCACCAATGAATCAGGGCACAACAAATTATAAATCCGAGACATTCAGCTTTTTACACTTTAATTTTAATCTGTCCGACGGCTGTGATCTTCCCAAAGACACCATCCTTCACGGCGTTATTTCTCCTGAAATACTAAGCCTTCTTAAAACTTATGCAACCCGTCAGAATGTCGATCATTACTATGCAATTGAAAAGCTCATAAATATTCTGAACTATGTCATCCTCGATATACTGTCGATCTATTCGATCGGAACGACAAATAAATACGTAGTCGATGCCATCAAATATATCGATAATAATCTTACACGTCAAATAACGCTCGAGGAAATTTCAAAGGCAGTACACATTTCAAAGGATTATCTCTCCCACCTTTTCAAAACAGAGCTTGGCAAACCGATAATCGACTATATAAACGAGCATAAAATGAACATCATCAAATCCCAGATACTTTGGAGTGATACTCCGCTTCTCGATATAGCACGTTCCTTCGGTTACGATAATTACAGCTATTTTTCACGTATTTTCAAGCGATATATCGGCAAACCACCGACTTCTTTAAGACAGCAAAAATAAAAAAATCCCACGGTTAGACACTGCGCTTGTTTGCAGCATCAAACCGTGGATTTTATTTTTTTACTTGTTGGCGTTCGGATCGGCATCGTAATCGATCTCGCCGAAGAGCTCATCCTCGAAAAGATCGGCAATGCGGTCAAATTCGTCATCGTCATCGATCGTGACAAGAATGTCCTCGCCGTTTTCGTCCTGCTCTCGCTTTAAGATAACATATTCCTCAGCCTCGTTGTCAGCCTCGGGAATGAGTGCGAGATATTCAACGCCCTCGATTTCAGCACTTGCGAGCAGCTTAAACTGCATCTCAACGCCGTCCTCGTCGGTTAAAGTATATATATCTTCTGTTTCAAAAATATCGTCTGCCATGATAATATCCTTTCAAATATTTACTTAATGAATATATAATACCATCTTTTTGCGTTTTTGTCAATAACCTGACGGGATTTTTTCGGTAAATACTTGATTTTTCCATGTGTCAATGTTATAATTACAGTATAAACTTTTTATCTTTACAGGAGAAATTATCATGATAAAACACATTGTCTGCTTTAAGCTTGCAGAACCGTCTGAGGAAGCCTGCAACAAATGCAAGGAGGTTCTCATGTCCATGGTCGGAAAAGTCCCGACAGTACGCGACATCGAGGTTGGAATCGACGTTCTTCATTCAAACCGTTCATACGATGTTTATCTCGCCGTGACCGTTGACGACCGTGACGCACTGAGCGAATATGCTAACGACGAATACCACTGCAGTGTCGTTAAAAAGCATATGCACGCGGTTACAGCATCAAGCGTTTCGGTTGACTTTGAAATTTGAGGTGATCGACCATGTTCTTTTCATACAATAACGAAAATATCCGTTACACCGGCAGATTCGGAGAAGTAAAAAAAGAAGGACTTCCCTCCTCAATGACCTCTACAGCAACCGGTGCACAGATTGAATTTAACTTCATCGGCGATGCCCTGCAGCTTGAATTTGACGTTTCACACTCCGATTTTCCTCGCGCACATCTTTATATCGAGGTTGACGGCGGCGCACGAATCCAGACTCCGGTTGAAAAATACATCCGTGTTACTGCGAAAAATCACGGTGAACACAGCATAAAAATAATCGTCAAATCGGGCGTTGAATATCTCGATCGCTGGAAGCTCCCGCTTAACAGCAAAGTGGCATTTGTCGGCTTTAATGCTGACGGAATTGCACCTATTGTTCCCGACGAACGTAAAACTGTTGAATTTATCGGCGACTCCATAACCGAGGGTATACTCGTAGCCGAAGAATATGTTTATGAAGACGAACGATTCAACCGCCCGTGGCAAGACGATGCAACATCAACATATGCGTGGCTTTTCGCCGAAGCGATGAATCTTCGTCCATATCCGATGGGTTACGGCTCGGTCGGTGTAACACGCGGGGGTAACGGCGGTGTACCCAAGGCGGCAGAAGCATATCCGTATAATTTCGATGGATCGCCCATCACATATCCGTCCTGCGATTATATCGTCATCAATCACGGCGCAAACGACCGCATACCGGGTACAAACACGCCGAAGCCGGAATATCTGCCCGAATATGAGGGACTTCTGAAGCTTGTGCGTTCACGCAATCCCGAAGCAAAAATCATAGTTCTCTCGCCTTTCTGCGGTGCGATGGATGATATACTTCCGGAGTTTGTTGAGAGCTTCAACAAGGATAACAATGACAGCGTTTACTATATCTCATCACACGGCTGGGTACCGCTTGAACCGCTTCACCCTCTGCGTGACGGACACAAAATTATTGCAAAAAATCTTACCGAAGAGTTTAAAAAGCTCGGAATATAAAAATAAAGTGGGAGACGTTAAAATCTCCCATTTTTTCTATTTAAACAGCTTGATTCTCAAAATAATTACCATCGTAACAATACTTGCAAGTGCCGCAATACCGATAATTATCGGGAAACCGAACGGACTGTTTGCAAACGGCATATAATCCGCCGCAAGGTTCATACCATACGCCGAGAATATCATCGTCGGAATCGCCATAACAAGCGTGATTATCGCAAGCACCTTCATTGCAACATTGAGGTTGTTTGAAATGACCGATGCGAACGTATTTGACATACTTTCAAGAATGTCCGTATTGATCTTCGCCATCTCGATCGCCTGCTTGTTTTCGACAATTACGTCCTCAAGCAGCTCCGAATCTTCTTCATATTTTTTGATAAAATCCGAACGCACAAGCTTTTCAAGAACAGTCTCATTCGAGCGAAGTCCAACCGAGAAATAGACCAGTGATTTTTCGAGCTTCATTATCTCAAGAAGCTCCTTGTTTTTCTGAAAACGTCCGAACTCAAGCTCGGTGCTGTCTGATTTCTTCTCGATAAGACGAAGATAAAGCAGGAAACGGCGTGCGGTCGCATAAAGTATCTGAAAAACGAAGCGTGACTGTTTTCCGGGATGAAAATCACGCTCTGTACCGTTTACAAAACCGCGAAGAATATGCGTGTCCTTTGAACAGACCGTTATAACATATTCACCCGTCAGAATTATTCCGAGCGGTATTGTCGTATAAAGCTCATGTGTACTGTCTGTTTCGCGAGTCGGGATATTAACGAGGATCATGCGGTAATTGTCATCGAGCTCAACACGTGAACGCTCGTCAAGGTCGAGTGCCGCTTTGACTGCATCGATCGGTATATCAAACTCTGCCGCAGTATCACGAATCTCGTCGCTCGTGGGATCAACAAGTGAAATCCACCCTCCCGGTTGAGGTGCTGTACATTGTTCAATATTGTGGTTTCTTTCGACATAGTAGTTAATCATAATATGCACCTCCAGACGGATGAAATTTCATACATATACATTATACAGCATATTTAATGAACAAATCAAGCATTTTGAGAATTTTTTTATTCTTTCACAAAACAAAAAGACTGCCCGAAAGAATCAAGCAGTCCTTATTTTTGTTAATCAAACGCAAGCGGAGTGTGACCGATTCCCTTTCTGGGACAAGCCATATACTCCTCACAAGTCTCGCGCCACTTCTTATAGTGTTCGGTTTCCTTGTGCGCCTTTGCGTCCTCGGGCGTCGCGAAAACCTCATAAAGTGTGAAATAAGTCGGATCATCGTTTGACTGAAGTACGTCAAATCTGATGTTACCGGGCTCTTTGCGCGAATTCTCGTGATTGTAGAGGGTGATCTTTTTGAAGTCCTCAACAAACTCGGGCTTTACGTGGACTATAACAGTAGTCGCTATCATATTTACTCCTCCGAAATCAGCGGATCTCTTTGAAAAATTCAAGCTCTTCCCCATCGGGACCGTAAACGAAAGCAACATTCAGCGAGATCGCTTCGGGTTTAGTCCCCGGTGTTGCAATCTTTGGAGCAACCTTTGAGCGTGCTCCTGCTGCAAGTGCAGTGTTATAAGCCGCTTCAACATCCTCAACCGCATAAGCGAAATGGATGTATTTGCCTGCATATTCACCGTATTCACCGTCAGGCTTTTCACCGCCTGCAAAAAGCTCGAGAATACCCGCACCGCCGCCGAATTTCAGCATCTGTACGCGTTTTTCTCCCTCACCCCATGAAAGGTAAGGCTCCATACCGAGGTCGGTGTAAAACTTGAGCGATTTTTCAAAATCGGAAGCCTTAAGCGCGATGTGCGCAATAGCCATTCCCGGAATTTTAGTATTCATAGCCGAGAGATTATTTCTTTGAGCCGTAAGTGTTGGAAAGGTCAGCGATCTTTTCTTCAACAACTCTCTTAACGCGAGGCTTAGCGTTAGCAATCTTCTTCTGAAGCTCTGCCCAGAATTCCTCGCCGTCGTTCATGCATTCAACGAAGTCGTTCTTCCAGGAAGAAAGCATCATAGCGTTAGCAATGGAAAGACCGTTGATTCCCTCGTAACCGGAAGCGATCATGGGTGCACCGGTGAGAATGTGATCTGTGAAGTTCTGTGTGATACCCTTGTGCTTCGGTCCCTCGTCCTCGAAGTTGAATACGACGGTCTCAACCTCAGGCTTTTCAAATCCGCTTTCGGTGTCTTCCTTGATGAGCTCTGCGGAATCCTTGGAATTCTTATAGACTGTGAGAGTCTTGCCCTCTGCGATCATCTTACCCTTTGTACCGCTTACCTCGAAACGGTTTGTACCGGGAGTGTCACCTGTGGAGGTGATGAATACGCCGGTTGCGCCGTTCTCATACTCTGCATATGCGGTAACATCATCCTCAACCTCGATATCGTGGTGACGTCCCTCATGGCAGAACGCATGGATACGCTTCGGCATACCGAAGATCCACTGCCAGAGGTCGAGCTGATGAGGACACTGGTTAGCGAGAACACCGCCACCTTCGCCTGCCCATGTTGCTCTCCAGTCGCCGGAATCGTAATAATACTGAGTTCTGTACCAGTCTGTGATGATCCAGTTGCTGCGTGTAAGCTCACCAAGCTCACCGTTCTGAACGATCTCACGCATCTTTATGTACATAGGATTGGTACGCTGATTGAACATAAGACCGTAAACAAGACCGCTCTTCTTTGCAACCTCGATAAGGTCATATACTCTCTTGGTGTAAACACCTGCAGGCTTCTCGGAAAGAACATGGATACCTGCATTAAATGCATCGATACCGATCTCAGGGTGGAAGTAATGAGGTGTGGAAATAATAACCGCATCAACAAGGCCCGACTTGAGAAGATCCATGTGATTGTCAAAACGTGCTACATCCGGATATTTTTCCTTTGCAAATTCAAGCTTCGAAGGCTTGATATCGCAAACAGCGGTGAGCTCTGCGCCCTTAACCTCGCCTGCTGTGAGGTATCTTGCATGGCTTGAACCCATGTTACCGAAACCGATAATACCAAATCTTACTTTTTCCATTTTTAAACTCCTTTCATTCACGGTTCGCCCGTGACAATGCATATTGCACTAATTATATTATACACGGCTTTTTATAAAATTTCAATATCATTTTTCAACATAAATTAGGCAGGAAATGTATGGTTTCAACCTCATGAAAGGTTTCTGACATTACACCACGCTGTCATCGAGCGAAAAAACAGCTTTTGGATTTTCTCGGGTGATCGTATCAAGCATTTCCTGCGTGTATCCCATTTTCAGCATAAGCGGAAGCATATGAGCCTGAAGATGTGCATAACCGAAACCACCATAGCTTCGAAGCATACACTTATATGCGGTATCGTGAGCAGCAAGAATTTTACTTATATTACCAAGTTCGATCTGTTTTTTGATTGCAAGAATCCTGTCTTTGTCTGTCGGAAGCCATAACGGACCGCCGAGCACAGCTTCAAGCCCGAAAAAGTCAAACGAAATATACGCGCCGCTTTTTGCCATGTGGTCAATATATCCGGGATCGGAAATAAGCGGATCACAGTGACACATAACGGTTCTGTTGAGGTCGCCGCCGTTATCGGTGATAGTCTTGAAAAGGACATCGGCACTGTGCTTTAGTCCCGGCTGATGGATGAGAATTGAGGCACCGGTTTCCTTCTGCGCTATCGCTGCCGCCGCAAGTGACTGCAAAGAACGCTCCGAAACCTGAACGTCGATACCGATTTCTCCGATAAAGCCGCACTTTATTCCCGTGTCACCTACTCCCTCTCTTATCTCCTTTATCGATAACTCCGCAAGCTTGTCAACATCCAGTGCGGCAATTTCCGGCGGCAAGGTCTGACCGAGATATGCACCGGTTCCTCTTATTATGTTGACACCGGTTCTCATTGAAACATTTTTTAATTTTACAGGATCACATTTGAGTCCGTGACAGCCGTTATCGCATATTGTACCGCCGCCTGCTTCCTTGAACCAGTTCACTTCCTTAACAGCGATATCCTCATCCTGCTGAATTACATTGTCGGGATAATCGGTCAGGTGATACTTTAACTGTGCCAAATTTTCAAGCCCTATCGGCTGTTTTCGCGGATCGGTGTCATCGGTATCCGCTAAATCCTTGGGACAGTAAAAGGAAAGATCCCAGAATATATGCTCATGAGGCAGAGTGAAGCCCATTTCGTCGGGCGAGATTTGTCCTAAAACAGTTTGTACGTATTTCATGATGTTCTCCTTAATCTGCCACCTTTCTGCCAATACCAAGTGCCCTCATAATAAGAGTGAACATAACGTCATATCCCTCGTCATTGGGATGCAAGCCATCGTCACAAAGAAGCGACTCGAAGTTGATACCTTTCACATCACAGTATTCCAAAAACAGCGAATACATACTGATAAACGGGAAATTACAAACAGCGGAAGCCTTCATGTAAAGATCGTTCACATCGTTCATATGTATAATACGCCAGAAATCAGCGAGATCCTTTTCATTTTTAGCTGACGCAGGAATATTGGCAACGAAAATAACATCCTTTGCGGAATCCTTGAACATACCGTGCAGCTTAATGATATTGTTATAAAGCATTTCCATCTGTTCGCGCCTTGTACGCTTCGGAGCATCCGTAAAATATTGAGAGCGGTTGTTGGTTCCGATGGTACAGATAATGATGTCATCATCCTTGTCAACAAGCTCATTAAAATGGTCAATGATAAACTCGATTTTCGTTCCCGTACACGCATTATTGGTTACAGTGCAATTAAACTGCGACTCCATGTACTCCTTGAACATTTTTGCCCAACAGTAACCGTCCTTGTTGCGAGCAAATCCTGCGGCGATTGGCTCACCGTTCTGTTCGAAGCCTGTGCCGCCGACGCCGTGAGTGATGGACTCGCCGAGAAGCTTTATTTTAACGGTACGCTCCGAAAGTACGACCTTGCTCATGATTTTTGCAATAGCTGTGTTCATTGGTGGTTCTCCTTGATATTATTAGTTAAGCACATTATACCACAAAAATTCCTAGAAGTCAACAATCAGAGAGTAAAATAAAATACTTTCAAAGTGCTTGACAAACGCTTGCAGATATGGTATACTATTGTGGTATAAAGGGATATAGCCAAGTCGGTGAAGGCACAGGACTTTGACTCCTGCACGCGTTGGTTCGAGTCCAACTATCCCTGCCAAATCCCCGAGGACTTACCCTTGGGGATTTACCTTTTCACTCTTCACTTTTCACTTTAATTATCTCGGGGATTTGGCAAAGTAAGAAGTAATAGTGAATAGTGAAGAAGTCAGGTTGATATGCGAATGTGACGTCACCGTTTTGGCAGTGAGCTTAAAATTGACACAATTTTACAACTTTGCACTTAATCTTGTAACGGATACGGTGTAAAATATAACGAGCAAAATTTGAAAGGAGCACGTACATAAACATCATGACAGACAGAGAAATAGCCGAGCTTCGCCGAAGACTCGTTCCCGATAAAAACAATATCACAACCCTGCGCGGACGTTACATAAACGAAAAGCGTGAAACCATACACGAGTTCTCAACCCCGTTTTTCATGCTTCCCCAAGAGGAGAGTGAAAAGTACCTCGCCATTTTCAAGCGTGCACTTTCGGGAATCAACGGTAAGAACCTTGTTGATATAGCCTTCTCGATACCACAGATCGAATCGGGAGAGGAGCACGCACTTCTCACAAAGCTCCGTACCACCGCGATCAAGGATGACGATGCCGCAAAGACATTTTTCGATAAAGCAGCCGAAGGTCTTGCGCTTGAGGGTAACAACCTGATCCTGCTCATGACCGATACATACGACGTGCCGAAAAAGCACCGCGATGACGGCGAATCGGACGAATCAAGCTCAATGTTCACCTATATCATGTGCGCCGTTTGCCCGGTTAAAGAGGCGAAATCCACACTCGCGTACGATCCCACCAAGAAAAACTTCCACACACGCTCATGTGAATGGAATGTTTCTGCACCCGAGCTTGGTTTCATCTTCCCTGCCTTTGATGGACGTCAGACCAATATTTATAATGCGCTCTACTACGTCAAAAATGCGGATGACAACAGCGAGAGTTTTGCAAACAACCTCTTCAAAACAGAGCTTCCAAAGCCTGCAGGTGAGCAAAAAATGATCTTTGAAGCGGTACTCGGCAATACGCTCGGCAAGGAATGTACATATGAGGTCGTTCAGGCGGTACACGATGACATCGCACAACGCATCGAAGAACACAAGCTTTTGAAGGTGCAGGAGCCTCTCACTGTAACGCGCACAGAGATTGCATCAGTGCTCGAGGGATGTGGCGTTTCCGAACAAAAGGTTGACGAATTCAAAACCCGTTGTGACGAGGAATACGGCTCATGTGCTCCGATACATCCGAGAAATATCGTCGAGCCAAAGAAGCTTGAGATAAAAACTCCCGACGTTATGATAAAGGTCAATCCCGAGCGCGGTGATCTTGTTGAGACGCGTATCATTGACGGCGTGAAGTATGTTCTTGTTCGTGCAGATGCGGATGTGACTGTTAACGGAGTCTATGTTGATATAAAGGAATAATCAAGAATTTCGCTTT
>JAFTTS010000083.1 GCA_017466685.1 Clostridia bacterium | reverse complement strand
TCCCACAGTTGTATAATTTCCTTTTCATACTCCTCTATGTGTCGATATTCTCTTGCCATAACAAAACCTCCTATAGTAGTACTTTAATTCTACCATAGGAGGCTGTTTTTTTCAATTGTCCGTTTTTAACGGACTTGTTCATTATGCTTTGGTGAGCCGCTGTTTTTATATGGATCAGTGTACGCAGCCGCCCCATTCAATCGCGGTGAAGCCGTTACGTGTGAATGTCGGGAGCTTTTGCTCGGGCAGGCGAATTTCGGATTCTATAGGTTTTATGTGTATCGCGATACGCAGAAGCGAATCGGGTTCGGGTGAGATGTGCAGTGCGTTTGTTGCCTCACGCTCATCGGTCAGCTCAAAGCGGACGAGGTTATATTCGTTTTGCTTCATAACGGGAAGCCAGTACATTATAAACTCATTTGCTTCTCGCTCGTTAAGGCCGAGCACTTCAAGCTTTTTTTCAAGAAATTCTGCCGCTTCATCGCCCTTTACGCAGAAGCCGTCGGGGTATTCGTAATCGCCTGTGGTGAGGGATTCCTCCCAGTAAAGAGCGTAGTATGAGCGTCCGCGTGAATCGGTAAGTGTGCCGTCGGAAAGTGCGGTGACCTGCCAGCCGTCGTTATATGACGGGTAATCGACGATTAACAGCTCGGGATGCTCGAATTTAACGCTTATGTCGGTTACCTCGGTCGGATAGAGGTAAAGCACGGGTTTTGCGAGTGCACCCTCAAAGTCATAATAGTCATATACGCCCGATTCGCCTGTTTCGGGGATGTAATAATATTCGTAAAAGTGATTTTCGCCTTTTTCGTTGGTGTCGTTATAATCCTTGAATACGAAATAGTAGCCTTCGTCGTAATCGGTTTTCTCAAAGTAACCCGACATATATCTGTCGTAAGCGTAATTCTCCGGAATCGTGCCGAAATCGTGGATGAGTTCGCCGTACGGAGTGAACAGACGCAGGGTATTATTCTCATCAGTGGTGAGAATGTGGTTATTGATAATAGAAATACATCTTAAATTATCAGGTGAAGAATAGATAATATTTCCGTCTGTGCCATAAATGTGATAAAGACCGTCTTCAAGCCAGCCGAGATAATTACCGTCTGAAAGCTTGATAAACGCCTCAAACACTCCATTTGCAAAAAGTGAGAGATCGGGACGGTGTACAGTCACGTCTGTGTAGCCGCTGTAGTTACTGCCTGCAATAAGCAGATCGTCAAGCCTTGAGAAAGCACCGTAATTTACTGCAGGAAATGTGTATACATACTGTCCGTCCTTGGTGGCATAGGAATACGGCTCGCCCTTGATTATTGTGAAGTCGTTATATTCGAAGAACGTATGTTCCTTCGCCATGTAGTCAACGACTGATTCGGTTGCGGTGAAGCCGGGATACCATTCAGAGCCCACCTGTCCGGTATATTGCCATTCAACGGTTGCACGGTAAAGCTTGCCATCCTTTATATTAACAAATTCAGCCATTTCGGGATATACAAGCATAACACTGTCAAAATCACCGGAGAGTGGCAGTTTCACGATTACGTCGTTTTTGTAATAATAATCGGAGCCGTGTTTGTAAATGCCTACCTCTTCAATGTCGTTTATAATTCTTGATGACAGAGTGATGCTATCTTCGGGAAGCTTATCTACACGCTCCAGCGTCGGATAAAGTGTTGCATCTCCGATTTTCAGCACATTTGTTTCGGGAATATACTTGGCACTGTCGGCGGCTGTTTCGTCATAAATGTAGTGTATCGGGTAAAGATTTGCGTTGTAGACATAGTAGCCGTTTATAATATAGTTGCCGATGACCTTAAAGTTACCGCCTGCGCTTAAATCAATGTCTTTTTCAACGCCGTTTTCACCGTATATTGTGATATCGCCCATTTGCCCGTTCTTTACAGTGCAGAGCAGGATATTTTTGCAGATGTTGCCGTAGCCGTCGATATATTCGAGGATGTGTACCTCGTCAAAAAGTTCGGTTTTCTGGGTGTTTACTGACCGAACACAGCTGTATTTGCCGTTGGTTAATTTTTTGATTTCGATATTCTCGTTTGAAAAAACGATTTCTGTCCAATCGGGCTCGGTTGTTTCAGGTTCATCCGGGACGTCTTTTGTGTCCTCGTGGATGTCGGTTGTCTCTTCTGCCGCGGTTGTATCCTCGACGGTTGTGTCAGGTGCGGTTTCCTCAAGTGGCAGGTCGCGCTCGTTACAGGAAGCGAGCAGCAGGGAAGATATAAGGACTAATACGATAAGTGTTTTTTTCATGTGCCTTCTCCTTTGTAAGCATTTATAGCGTCACATTCTCCGCTTTCGGGATAATAACGGAATGTGATGGATTTTGGTGTACCGTTTTCATCGGTGTCTGTCGGATCGTCGAATGCGACGAAATAGTATAGCGGTTTTGAGCTTGTATCTCCAAATACATAGTTCTGACGCGGTGTATATATCGTCATTCCGTCATGCCAACCGTCAAGCTCGTCGAGCGCTGTACCGTCGCAAGTGATGAACTGTACCTTGCCGCTTTTTGTGAGCACTGCCGCGCCGAAGCCGTCAAGCATCAGCGGATATTCGACGTGGTCGGTTTTGTATACGATCTCGCCTGATTCGGAGATTATAGTAAATTCCTTCGTTTCATAGTTGAAAAGAGTGAAATGTTCGTTGTCGCCGCAGATGTGAAGTATATCAGAGGGTGTTGTGTTAATCGGGTTAAGCGATTTATCATAGACCGTGATATCTTCACACGCCTCGGGCGATTTTCTGTAATAATCGAGCATATCGGTTTCGTATATGAAAAAGGGGTAATGACTGACCAAAAGCTCGTCGATCGAAAGCTCGTCGCAGAACAATAAACCATTGCCGCGAAGAAGTATTTCGCCGTTTTCGTCAAGCACCCACGGTAAGGAAATGGTTTTGCCGAAAAATTCACCGTCGAATATAATATGATCAACCTTCGCACTGAGATATCCGGCGTCGTTTATATTCAGGTTGTTGATATGGTAATTTTTTAGTTGTCCGTTATCGTCACAAAGCAGAAATATGTTGTGATTGTAATTGCCGATTGCGTGTATGTCACGTATACTACCCGAAATGCTGAAATTGATAAGATAAACTCCGTCCGGATTTTCGAGCGTCAATTCTGATGTGACTTCATCATAATAAAGCTTGGCGTCGCCCGATTCGTATATAAGCGTTGAGGGATTTGGTTTTGTATCAAGCTTTATTGCTCGGACAGATTCGATATGATGACGGGGAGGATTGTACGCCATAGTCAAGCGTCCGCCGTCCTCGATTGACGTTTGTTCTGTTATCTCACCTTGGAGCCCATAACCGATGTTCCTAAAATCTCCGGTGTATATAACGCCGCTGAGGATCAAAAAATTTCCGTTTATTGAAACCTCGTCACAATGTCTGCCGAAGTCGTGAGTCGTAAGCATTCCGTCCTCGAGAATGTATGCAAATGTTTTCTGCAGAAAAACGTAACGCGATTTTATCACGCCGTCATCGGCATACTTCACCTCACCGAAATCGAGGAATTTCCGCAGGCGTTTACTGCTTTTGAGATCGTACAGTATGTAATTGTCCTCCGACTCTGTAACAAGATAATCGGAAGTATTCAAAACGATGTCACCCTCATACTGAATGTTTATTGTTGTTTCGCTTTCGGCTGTGTTATCATTTACGCCGCATGAGGTTAACAGCGTGCTTAATATGAAGATTGACAAGAGAAGCTTTTTCATTTTTTCACCTCGTACCTGTTTAGTTGTTTATTTGACGAAAGTGAGCTTGATTTTGTTCCGAAAAAATACAAAAAATATGAGTGACCGCTAAAGCCACTCATAAATCTTTTATTATCCGAGATCGTGGAAGATAGGTTCTTCCGGATCTTCCTCGGGTTCTTCGTCCTTGTAATAAGGATCGATCATAACTTCCTTGATTTTCGGGAATGATGCATAGGATGCCATGAACGCACAGTCTGCAAAGAGGAGAATGAATGGCATGATTATTCCGAGAGGGAAGTATACAAGCATAAGCCCATATGTGATAAAGAGCATTGCGACGATTCCAAGGGTTGCCATGAAGTTGCGCTTGAAGCCGAGAAGCGCGAAAATGAGGGAGTTTTTGAGTATTTTGAATATCGAAAGGTCGAAGGTTATCATGATCGTGTACATATAGAATCGCATCCAGAACCAGAGCAGTGCAATAAAGATCGAAGCCCAGAACATGAAGTTAGTGACCGCTGAAATTCCGGAATTGGCACTGAAAAAGATAATATCATAAACGCAAACGCACGAGAACACAAGGTCGATGATACCAAGTATCATACCCTGACGCTTATTGCGCTTGATCGCATACCAGAAATCGTCCCACATAAATATCGGTTCGCCCTTGACCATATTGCGAAGGATATATGTCGTTCCAGTGTTGACATATCCGAATGTGAAAAGAAGGAGAATGCTCAGACCTGCAATGATATATGTCCACGTATTCGGGAGTGTGGTTTCCGCCTGCAGTCCGAAAATTCCGAAAAGAGCAGCTGCGGCCGGGGTTTGTTCATGTGTTATCACACCGTGTATCGGCGCGAACATCGGACTTGAGTTAATATATGTGTCATCGCCGATGATCCCGCTCATTCCGAGAAGTAAAAAGAACACCGGGAAATTACCGAGGATTATAAACATATTAACGGTTACGAGACGTGTGAATTTATTTGCGAAATGCTTAAAGAAATTCGCTAAATTTTTAGGGCCCTCGGGCTCTTTTTTAACTCCTTTGCCCTCCGCATTAAAATTGAAGAGCTTGATTTCTTTTCCGAAAATTTTCAAGGCTGTATGTATCCTTTCAATATTAATATGGTATCATCAGATATAAACGTAAATCAGAAACAACATGAACAGCACGTTAACACAGACGAGCGTACAGATCCGCAAGAACACTGCCGCATAGCTTAAGGTACGTCGGCTTTTGAGTATGGGACGGCGTTCGGGATAATAAAACTGCAGGGCTTCGACCGAAAGCAGTGCAAGCAGCATCGACATTGCAAACGCGGCACACAGGTATACGATCGAATCAAGCAAAAGACCGATACGAGTTGAAAACTGGAGCATGGTCATCGCAAAACCGAAAAGCAATCCGCGGTAAAGAAGCGACACTGCCGAAACAACCGTTGTGAAGATCGTGAAGCCTGCGAAAAATACCACCGCAAAAAGCCATACCTCGTGCAGTATGCAGTCCGCCGCGACGCGAATGACATCCGCAGGTGAGGTGCATTTATAGAAAAGCGCGAGAAAATAGCGTTCTATCAGGTTGTCGTAAAGCTCGGATTCACCTATGCCGAGGAGTCTGTAAATTGCACATCCTAAAAATGTACCGAATATGAAAAGTGCAGACGCGGCAAGCAGTGCCGTACGCCGATCGAGTACAGACGGAGCTCGTCCGATGGGAATATTGTTGTTCAATCAAATCACCGCCATAGTTTTTTATACATTCTATGCGGTGTGGACGTGCCTTATGACTTACGCGCCAAACGATTTTGACATTTCCTCGGCACGCTCTGTGCAGGCACGCATTGCACGGTCGATGGTTTCATCGGTTTTTTCGGCCAAAAAGATATTCATTGCACGCTCGGTCGTACCGTTTGGCGAGGTTACCGCACGGATAAGCTCGGCGGGCGTTTTCCCCGATGCCATGAGCATTTCTGCGGAACCGATGACTGTACGGCAGATGGCTTCGAGCAGAGTTTTGTCGTCACATTCAAGTCCCTGTGCCTTTGCGGAGCGAACCATTGCATCGATAAAATAATAGAAATATGCAGGCGAGCTTCCGTTTGCACAGATGACTGTATTAAGCTGAGATTCATCGAGCGAGAGTGTCATACCTGCACTGTTGAAGATGGCACGTACAAGCTCGAAATCCTCGTCGGAAACTGCGGCGTTTTTGCAGAGTGCAGTGACACCGTGTCCGATCTGAAGCGGAGTGTTCGGCATACAGCGTACAACTGCCGCACTGTGACCGAGCATTTTTGAAACAGCCTCGGTTGAAATTCCGGCAGCAATTGAAATGAACACCTTTTTGTTTATATCAGTGCCGCTACCGGCGATCTCGGCAAGCACCTCCGCGTAATTCTGCGGCTTGACAGCTAAAAGAATAAACTCGCTCGCATTGCAGGCATCGGCAAGAGTCGGTGCAACGTTTACGCCTCTCTCGGTAAAGGCTGCGGCTTTTTCTGCGAATTTATCATATACGGTTATTATTCCGGCACTGTAATCTGCGTTCAGCATACCGTTTATTATAGCGGATGCCATATTGCCCGTGCCGATAAATGTGATGGTTTTCATGGGTTCTCCTTTGTGTTATCAATAATAACGTACACTATTATACCACATCTTTGCGCATTTCGCAAGAAATTTACAAAATAGTTTACATAAACACAATAATATGATAAAATATTCAAGGATATTTGGCTCCACCCCCTTGAAAAATCGGGAGAGATGGTGTATAATATCAGTTAGGATATTTTTGCCGGGAGGGAAATGACGTGAATCGTGCCGCAATATACAGAATATTTTCAAGTATTCCTCCGCTGACGACAGAAAGGCTTACACTCCGACGGATGAAGGTCTCCGACTGGCAGGATATGTATGAATATTCAAAAAAAGAGTGTGTTACGAGATATCTTCTCTGGGATCCGCATAATACTCCCGAGCAGACGCAGGATTACCTCAGATATCTGCAGACACGTTATCGTACGGGCGATTTTTACGACTGGGCGGTTGTTGACAAAAAATCGGGTAAGATGATCGGTACCTGCGGCTTTGCAAGTCTTGATTTTCACAACAATGCGGCTGAGATCGGATATGTTCTGAATCCCGATTATTGGGGACGCGGAATTGCCGCAGAGGCAGTTATGGCTGTTCTCGAATTTGGCTTTATGGAGCTTAATATTCACCGTATCGAGGCAAAATACATCATCGGTAACGATCCCTCAAGACGTGTTATGGAAAAATGCGGCATGAGCTTTGAGGGCGTGAAGCGTTCTTCGATGTATATCAAAGGAGAGTATCGGGATATCGGCGTATGTGCGATCATTTCCGATGAATATATAAGAAATCGTTAATATTTCCGAGGAAATTATGATAGAGATAAAAAACAATGTTATTTCACTTATCGGCATGACCGGCTGCGGAAAATCAAGCGTCGGACGCATCCTTGCAAGAAAGCTCGGGGCACGTCTTATTGACCTTGATGATGAAATCGTTTCACGTCACGGAGAAATAAAAAAGATATTCGCCGAGCAGGGTGAAGCCGAGTTTCGAAAGATCGAATTTGAAACACTTTCGGACATTATTGCAACTGCAAAAGGTGAGCTTTGCGTGCTTTCCTGCGGTGGAGGTGTTCCGACTTATGAGCCGAGCCGTGAGCTTATTGCAGATAAAACCACAGTTATATGGTTACGTCGCAGTGCAGACAGTGTTGCGGCGGATGAAAAGGTTTTAATGAGACCGCCGATAAACGGTGACATTGACAATTATAAGCGTTTGCTCGACATAAGATACCCGATCTACAGGAAAACCGCACACTATTCATTCTATAACGCATTTCCGCAGCGTACTGCAGCGGCGATCATAAAAAAGCTTTTAGTTGACACAACAAAATAATATTATAAAGGAGAAAAAACATGAAGATCAGAAATCTGATAGATTTTAACGACATGACGCTTGACGAATGGGAAGAGCTGTGCACTCTCGCATTCAGAATTAAAAAATCCCCGGCAGAGTACCGTGATGTCTGCAAGGGAAGAATTATGGCGACACTTTTCTATGAGCCTTCAACCAGAACACAGATGTCGTTCCAGACTGCGATGATGCGTCTTGGCGGTAAGATCATCGGCTTCTCCGATCCGAACTCCAGCTCCGTTTCCAAAGGTGAGACACTTCGTGACACGGTTAAGATCGTCAGTGCTTACGCCGATATCGTTGTTATACGTCATCCGATTGAGGGGGCGGCATATGCTTCGAGTCTTTATTCGCACGTACCGGTTATCAATGCAGGCGACGGCGGACATCTCCATCCGACGCAGACTCTCACCGACCTTATGACGATCTCCGAGCTTAAGGGTAAAACAAGCGGTCTGACGATCGGCTGCTGTGGTGACCTTCTCAACGGACGTACCGTACACTCGCTCCTTCGTGCGTTGATGAGATTTGAGGGTAACCGTTTTGTGCTCATTTCAACTCCCGAGCTGAGACTTCCGTCCTATGTTGTTGACGAGCTTACCGCAAACGGCTGTGAGATCAAGGAGGTTTCAACCCTTGAAGAATGTATCGGTGAGCTTGATGTTCTCTATATGACACGAATCCAGAGGGAACGTTTCCGTTCTCCCGAGGAATATGCACGTCAGGCAGGAGTTTACCGTTTGACTTCGGACAAAATGCAGCTTGCCAAGGCTGACCTTGCCGTACTTCATCCGCTTCCCAAGGTTGACGAGATCGCTTTTGAGCTTGACGATGATCCGAGATGCGTATACTTTGAACAGGCTGAAAACGGTATGTTCATCCGTATGGCACTTGTTGCAAGACTTGTCGGCGCAGAGCGTACCGGACGTGCACCTGCATATCCACTTCCCGAGAAGTCGTTCTGTTCGAATCCTCGTTGTATCTCAAACCATGAGAAGTATCTGCCGTATCTCACAAAGGCAATTGACGGTGAGGTTCGCTGCCATTACTGCGACCATGAAATAAAATAAACGACAGCCTCCCAAGCGTTTTATTGCAAGGGAGGCAGTTCTCATGTTAAGCGTCGATCACGAACGTATGCGGCATTGCCGAGGGAACTAACAGTACACGTGAATTTTCGCGGTTGGCGGCTTCAAGTGCGCTGACGGTGGTGTTGTAGCGTTTTGCGATCTGCCATAAGGTTTCGTCCTTCGACGGATAACAAAGCGTCATAGCACTGTCATTTGACGTTGAACGTGTCTCACCGATCAGGCGTATCGTATCGACAACATGGCGGCGTGAACGCTCAAAAAGCTCGGTACCGAGTGACACTTCAAAGTCAAAGCTGATACGCTCGGGATCAATTCTTACGCGCAGATCTGAAACGCTCGGCAGGCAGTTATATGCAAACGGTTCGGTGATGTCGGGCGCACTCATTTCACAGCGTATCGGAACGGTGAAATCGGAGGATGTGAAGCTGCCGGCGTTATCTGAAAGGATACATGAAATAAACGCATTTCCGTTCATGACGGCGCGTCCGCGTTCGAGCGTTACAGAACCGACACTGACATCTGCCGCTGCATCCACGATTACTGTATCTTCGGGGAGGTTCAAGCCGTCGCGTGTGACATTTTCACCAATTGAAAAGTTAGCGAAAACGACCTTGCTCGGTGAATGACAGTCAAAATCCTTCATTACACATTCGGATTCACGTTCTGTTGAATATGCATCAAGCGTTATCGGAAGCTCCTCGCCACCCGTTATGTGAACGTTCACATCGGCGGTCATATCAAGCTCGACAATACGACGCTCACCGTAATTATCCTCGGCGACAACTGCATTTATTTCCGTCGGAACAGCGAGGGCATATGCCGTGATCGATTCGGGACGGCAATCGGTGAAGCTGTCTCTGAAGTCATCTGCGCCGACGATATACGATATCGGTATTTTTCTTGAAAAGCTGCGGTAATTACCGGCTTCGCTGCGGGACTTGTAAAGGCAGGTTACAACTGCGTCGCCTTTCAAAGAAACCGTGAAATCGTCGGAGGTGTACATCGGTCTCGCCTCGTGGAAATGGATCGTGGCATCACAGGTGACGATCTCATCGATTGACGGCTGGGTTGAATCCGGCTCGAGGTTTTCACTGATACGAAGCGGTTCTGCCGTGAATGTTCGCTCACGTCCGGACGTAACCGTATCACAGAGACGCTCGAGGCTCAGTTCTTCTTCAAGTGTACGTGCACCCTCACATTTGGCAGTGCAGGGTAACATCGATGAAATTTTCACGTCGGTTGACACTGTGGAGCGTATGGATAATTTGCGCGGATTTGAGAGGCGTACATTAAGGGCACTCATACGCGGAGTCAGAACGATATTTGCATTGTCAAGCTCGTCAAGCTCACCGAGTGTCGATTCAAAGTCACCTGCGAAATGTACACAGTGGAGCGATTCGCCACCCTCACCGTCGGCAGAGAAGATTACGATATAGTCTACTGCGCACGAAAATTCAAGCTTGCGTCCCGAAATATATCTGCCGATGAGAACGGGACGTGCACGTGCACGCAGAATCTTTTTGACATCGGGATATGTATCGGGAAGAATATAATCGGCGGAAAGCTCGGAGGGGACAATGCCGTCAAATGTCGGAAGCTGCATAAATTGCGGTGTGTTACTTGGTTTCATAGCGGTACCATCCTTTTGGTTTTTTGTAAAAATATATGCAGTGTGTTCCGCTTTGATTCATGAAGAAAAAATTTTAAGAATTTTATCAAAACCCCTTGACAACCCGTTTTGATTATGCTATAATATAACAGTCGTCAAAAGACGATATGCGCTTGTAGCTCAGTGGATAGAGTGCCCGGCTACGAACCGGTAGGTCGCAGGTTCGAATCCTGCCAGGCGCGCCAGTGAAAAAACCCAATTTATTCAACAACCCGATTTGTTATATACAAGTTGGGTTTTTTCAATGATATCCGTTCCTTTCAGAACGGGTGATATACCTTCGGTGTGATATCGCACTTTGTGCGATGATATACGCTTCGCGTATGAGGGAACGGATATTATATCATATTTGTCTTGGCAAATATATCATGCGGCGTGAGCCGTATATCATATCGCGCAAGCGATATATCATTCATATACTGAGGAGGGTATTATGACGGAGAACAAGCTTCTCGCACTGTCTTTTGAATTTGCGGTTGCTATTGTCAATCTTGTTGATAGCGTAAATGCGCCAAAGAGCTCTTACATGACCGATCAGCTTGCAAGAGCAGGCACTTCTATAGGCGCGAATATTCACGAAGCACAGTATGCTCAAAGCAAGAAGGATTTTGTTTCAAAGCTTGAGATTGCACTGAAGGAATCCAATGAAGCAAGCTATTGGTTAAAGCTGATGTTTGAAACGAGTCGGATTGATAATCAAACATATCAGAATACAGAAAAACTGTGCGGTAATATCCGCAGATTATTGATAGCATCCTGTAAAACAGCCAAAAGCAGGGGAAATAATTGATTTATAGTTGTTTTCCTACTGACTAATCTTCATAAATATTATTACAACAAAAAAACGCACTCATTTTTCGTGGGTGCGTTTCGTTTGCTTATAGATATTTATTTCCCTTTTCGTATCTGTCTTGGCGTTTTACCGGTGGCATTTTTCATGAACGCGCTGAAGGCAGAGAGATTACTGTAACCCAGAAGCTCGGCTATTTCTCCGATACTCTTGTCAGTACCTGTTAAAAAGCCTGTCGCTATTTCAACGCGTATCTCCTTTAACTTTTCCCGGTAATTCATGTTATATTTCTGCTTTATTATACGGTGAAGCTGACGTTCGCTGACGTGGAGCTTTGTTGCAAGCCCCTCAGCCGATGACTTCGGCTTGAATTCTTGTGCTATGAATGTATCAATAATAAATTCATCCGAAAAGATCTGTTTATCTGAAATCTTTTCTTCTATCTGTTCCTTGTTGACCGTGTGATCAAAGAGGGTGATGAGGAATAAATTACAGAAAGCACGCAGCTTTTCCGCTTCGATATAGTGAAGCTCGGGCTCTTCCAATAATGAGCATATATGCCCGAGGGTTTGAATTATCGACGTTCCTTTTAGTGAAAGGAGAATGGGTTTATCGGCAAAAAACATATTATAAAATGCCATGTCCATGCTGTCTGCGTCTTCTGAGGGGACTATATCAAGGATAATAGAAAGTTTACGGATATTATTTGAATTTCGCACGGTATGGTGATACACACGCGGCGGTATGATCAAAAGCTGTCCTGCATTTACGGTGAAGCTTTCCTTTTTGCAAGTAAGGTCGCATGAGCCAGATTCAATATACTGAAGCTCCGGGCAGGAATGATGATGCTCATAGTATGTGCTGTAATAGGCGTTTTCTTTATCGCAGGACAACAGAATTATCAGCTTGCACAAAAGATTTCCTATATTAAAATCTATAGAATGTTGCGGCATAAGACACCTCCTCACTCACTGTGATTATATCATTTAGGTACTTTAAAGTCAACCACCGATTTTTAGAATTTACGATTTTCGGACATATTTTGCGGAAAACGGCTGAATCTAAAAAGTCTTGAAGAAATTTACGATTTTCGGACATGATTCGCCAAAAGCTGTCCGAATCTCAAATTGACTTTGCAAATCGGCAGAGTTATAATATCCTTGTAATAAATTTTTGAAAGGTGGTTCTTATCATGGATTATAAGAAGTTATTTGATCTTACCGGTAAGGTTTGTATTGTAACCGGCGGTACCGGCTATCTGGGTTCCGAAAATGTTAAGGCTCTCAAGGATTTTGGCGCTACTGTTGTTATTGCTGATATCCGCGCCTCGGAGGAGCGTTGGGCAAATGCAGTTCAGGCAGAGGGCGATATGTTTGTTCCGATTGACATTGCTGATGCTGAATCTGTCAGAAATTGCTACAAGACTGTATTTGAAAAATACGGCAGAATAGACGTTGTTGTTGACACTGCTGTTTTCGGTGCAGGCTTCGGTATTGAAAGCCAGCTCGAGCATATGGAAGATACAACATTCATGAAGGGTATCGACGGTTCTCTCGGTTCTGCCTTCCGTTGCGTACATGAGGTTATTCCTTACATGAAGAAAACCGGCGGCTCGATCATTACATACGGCTCGATGTACGGCGTGGTTTCTCCCGACCTTCGCATTTACGGTGACAGCGATCAGAGACAGCCTGCAAACTACGGCGCAGGTAAGGCAGGCGTTCAGCAGTTTACACGTTATGCTGCAGGCGCACTCGCACCTTACGGAATCCGCGTTAACTGTGTTATCCCCGGTCCGTTCCCGAATCCCAAGTCGAAGGCTGATAACGACGGCTTCAATGAGATTCTCGCAAACAAGACCATGCTCGGCAGAACCGGTGTAAACCACGAAATGGCAGGCGCGGTTCTTCTTCTCGCTTCCGATGCTTCAAGCTTCATGACCGGTTCGAGCATTACTGTTGACGGCGGTTGGACTGCTTGGTAATTAAATAAGCTGACAGCACCATTCTGACATAGGGGACGCTTCCTTTTTGGGGCGTTCCTTTTTTTGAAGATCTTGACAAGTTTTTGTGCGTGTGATATAATTTGCGTGTGATATAATTGGTATAAGTGAGACAAGAAATACATTTGCCGCGGTTATGGTTATTATCAAGTAATTATGAGGTGATATTATGAAAGAATTAAATTTGGCTGTCGAAAAGCATATAGGGCAGATTTTAGATGCAGAAAGATTTATATGGCAGCATCCGGAAACGGGCTATAAAGAGTTTGAAACATCCGCATATATGGAAAGAATTTTCAGAGAGCTTGGCTATGACCTTGTTATGGCAGAGGGTATTACCGGCTTTTACACGGTTCTGGATACAGGCAAACCGGGACCTGAGGTTTTGATTTTAGCGGAGCTTGATTCCATAATATGCCCCGAGCATAAGGATGCCAATCCCGAAACGGGAGCTGTACACTCATGCGGACACAACGCACAGTGTGCGGCTATGGTGGGTGTTGCGGCAGCTCTTAAAGAACCCGGGATTCTTGATAAGTTTTGCGGAAAAATCAGACTTTGTGTTGTTCCTGCAGAGGAGCTTCTTGAAATTGAATACAGAAGCAAGCTTATGGACGAGGGGAAAATCAGATACTTCGGAGGAAAAAGCGAATTTCTGTCAAGGGGATATTTTGACGGCGTTGATCTTGCGTTTATGGTGCATACTTCATCGTCTTTTACGGTTAATAAAAGTAATGCAGGCTTCATCGCGAAGCAGGTTATCTATAAGGGTACAGCCGCTCATGCCGGTACTTCACCGTGGGACGGAGTGAATGCGCTTTATGCGGCAAATTGCGGTTTGAATGCCGTTAATGCCATTAGAGAAACCTTTAAAGAAAGCGATGTAATAAGAGTTCATCCCATTATTGCAAATGGCGGAGCAATGGTTAATGCAATTCCCGAAAAAGCAGTTCTTGAAAGCTATGTGCGCGGAGCAACCTTTGATGCTGTCTGCAGTGCGAACAGAAAGGTGAACCGTGCACTGATCGGGGCGGCACTTTCGATTGGTGCAAATATAGATATAATAGACAGACCGGGATATGCACCTCTGATAAATGACGATAATATGATAGAGGTGGCTTCAGATGCGGCAAAGCTGGCTATTCCGGAATATGAATTTACTAATAGTAATGCCATTAGCTCCGGAAGCACAGACATGGGAGATCTGAGCTGTATTATGCCGGTGGTGCATCCGTATGCGGGAGGAGCTGTCGGAAGACCGCACGGTAACGATTATGAAATCAAGGACCCCATAGCTGCTTGTGTGGCAAGTGCGAAGCTGCAGCTTGGAATGCTCTTGATACTGCTTTCCGATTCCGCAAAGAGGGCAAAAAAGATTATTGATGAATTTAAACCGCAGTTTGCTTCAAAAGAGGAATATCTTGCATTTGTTGACGGCCTCAGTAAATCCGGGGACAGGATTGATTATTCAAACGGGAATAAAGTAACTGTCGATATAGAGTAAAAATGTGTGTTAATTGAGAAGACCTCGGAAATAAAAATTCGGAAAAATGAAAAAAACTATTGATTTTATCGCTTTAATGTGATATAATAGTATAAATTAGTGTCGAATTTTCAGACACAATTGTAAATTCATTTTCAGCGGAGGTTCAATATGGACAAGATTCAGATACTTATCGCAATGGTCGTCTATATGGCGGCGGTCATTCTGATAGGTGTATTTTACGCAAAAAGAGCTAACAAAAGCTCGGAGGAGTATTATCTCGGCGGACGCTCCCTCGGTCCTTGGGTAACAGCGATGAGTGCCGAGGCTTCCGATATGAGCGGCTGGCTTCTTATGGGATTGCCGGGCGTTGCATACTGGTGCGTTCTTGCTGATGCGGCTTGGACTGCTATCGGTCTTGAGATCTGTACATATCTCAACTGGCTTATCGTTTCAAAGCGTCTGCGCAGATACAGTGTACGCGCTAACAATTCGATCACATTGCCGGAATTTTTCTCAAACCGTTTCAGAGAGAAGAAAAAGACCATCATGTTTATTGCAGCTGCGTTTATCCTTGTGTTCTTCACAGTTTACGCTTCGAGCTGCTTTGTAACCTGTGGTAAGCTTTTCGCAACTTTGTTTGATACAAATTATCAGGCTATGATGATAATCGGTGCTGTATTCGTTCTTGTTTATACGATTCTCGGCGGCTTCCTTGCAGAGAGTATTTCAGACTTCATGCAGGCGATCGTTATGATAACCGCGCTCACAGTTATCGTTGTTATCGGTACAGTTAAAGCAGGCGGTCTCGGTGCGGTCGTTGAAAACGCACAGAATATCCCCGGCTTCCTTGATTTCTTCGGAATTGCAGATCCTATTGAGGTCAACGGTTATCAGGTTGCTGAACAGACCGGCGTTCCCGTATGGGGCGGTGCCGGAGATTACACGATCCTTTCTATCTGTTCCTGCCTTGCATGGGGACTCGGTTACTTCGGTATGCCGCAGGTTCTCCTTCGTTTCATGGCTATCCGTAAAGAGGAAGAACTCAAGCGTTCACGTCGTATCGCAATGGTATGGGTCGTTATCTCGCTTGGTGTTGCGGTATTTATCGGTATCGTCGGACGCCAGCTTTTCCCGATAGAGCATCTTACCAAGTCTTCAGCGGAAAGCATCTTCATCACGCTCTCGACAAGCTTCTTACCTCCGCTTCTTGCCGGCTTCGTTATGGCAGGTATTCTTGCGGCAACCATCAGCTCGTCAGACTCTTATCTGCTTATTGCGGCATCCGCATTTGCAAAGAACATCTTCCAGGGCGTTTGCAAGAAGAATGCAACCGACAAGCAGGTTATGGTCGCATCCCGTATCACGCTTCTTGTGCTTGCGCTGATCGGTGTTATCATAGCGCTTGACGAGGACAGCGTTATCTTCAATATCGTTTCCTTTGATTGGGCAGGATTCGGCGCAACATTCGGCCCGCTTATGATCTTCTCCCTCTTCTGGAAGAGAATCAACAAGCCCGGTGCGATTGCAGGTATGATCAGTGGTGCAGGCATGGTATTCCTCTGGAAGCTGGTTATTTCGAAGCTCGGAGGCGCATTCGCAATTTATGAGCTTCTTCCTGCATTCATCTTCTCGTGCATCTGCATTGTAGTGGTTTCGCTTCTCACGAAGGCTCCCTCAAAGGAGATCGCGGAAGATTTCGATGCTGTTAAAAACGGTCAGTGATTTTAGTTGAAATTCAAGACACCTCAAAAACGGGGTGTCTTTTATTATGGTTACACTGACCTGAAAGAAACCCGAATTAAAAAAATCTTTTCAAATAGCGCTTTACTTAAAACAAAAAATGTGATACAATTAATTTATCAAAACTCCCCGGGAGGGTAAAATGAACGCAAAAAGTATTGGTAATACCATCGCGAAGCTGCGTAAAAAATGCGGTATGACGCAGGCGGCTCTTGCGGAAAAACTTAATATAAGCGATAAAACGGTCAGCAAATGGGAATCGGGACAGGGTTATCCCGACATCACGCTTTTTCCGCTTCTCTCATCGGTTTTCGGCGTTACGATTGATTATCTTATGCTCGGTGAGCGTCGTGGTATCGTTGTTGTCGGTAACACTATTGCCGATGTTGTCAAAAATATAGACGATTATCCATCTGTCGGAAGACTCTCACATATTTCGGATATTACATATGCGGTTGGCGGATGTGTTCCGAATGTGTCGATCAACCTTGTCAAGATCGACCGCAGTATACCTGTCAGCGGTGTCGGTGCTGTCGGTATGGATGAATACGGACGTTATATAATCGGTCAATTGCAGTATCACGGTGTTAACATTGACAATATGACGTTCCTTTCGGGCGTTGAAACGGCGTTTACAGATGTTATGAGTATCCCGTCGGGCGAGCGTACATTTTTCAATAAAAAAGGCGCGGATGCTGAATTTTCTCCGAGCCATATTGATATAAAATCGCTTTCGTGTACACTGCTTCACATCGGTTACATATTCATGCTCGATAAATTTGATGCACCCGATGAAGAATACGGAACAGTCATGGCGAGGTTTCTCGCAAACGTACAGAACGCCGGTATCAAGACCTCATTCGATGTTCAAAGCTCAAATAACGGTGACTTTGCCGAAAAGGTCATACCTGCGCTGAAATATGCCAACTACGCTATCATGAATGAAATTGAAGCGGCGAGTACATGGAATATCGAGGCACGCGATGCGAACGGAAAGCTTAACATTGAAAATATCCGTCTTTCAATGGAGAAAATGATCGAGTGCGGAGTTAAGGACAAGGCTATTGTACATTCAAAGGAGGCTTGCTTCTCACTTGATGCCGTTACGGGTGAATTTACGATGGTGCCGTCTATTGCGCTTCCGAAATCCGAGATAAAGGGAAGTGTTGGTGCAGGTGACGCTTTCTGTGCTGGCTGTCTTTACGGCATATATAACGAGTATGCGGACAAACAGCTGCTCGAATTTGCCTCTGCTGCAGCGGCGTGCAGTCTGTTTGCGCCCGGAGCGGTTGACGGTATGCGCGATAAAAACGAGATTCTCATGATGAACGAAAAATACGGTAGGTTAAAGCTTGATTACAAAAATACCGCAGGGAAATAAAATCTCTGCGGTTTATATTTTGTTTATGCTTTTTCAAAAGAAAAAACGGCAAGCCCTAAAAAACTTGCCGTCTGGCGGAGAAGGAGAGATTTGAACTCTCGCGCCGGTTTAAATCCGACCTACACCCTTAGCAGGGGCGCCTCTTCGGCCAACTTGAGTACTTCTCCATTGATACCGAACCGGTTATTCAGTTCATGCAGACAAAATGGCGGAGAGAGTGGGATTCGAACCCACGGCTCCCTCGCGAGAGTCCCCGGTTTTCAAGACCGGCTCCTTAAACCGCTCGGACATCTCTCCGTTTTTGAGATGCTTGCTGTCTGCAACATAAATATAATACCACAAAACAAAATGCTTGTCAAGGGGTTTTTGCAAAAAAATTAAAAATACGAAAAATGCATACTTAAAAAATAATTTACACAAATTTTCAAAAACCTCTTGCAATTGATGGAATTTTATGATAGAATATTGTTATCTGAGTTTAGAATACAATTTTTTTCGGAGGACAAAAACAATGTTTAATACAGTTATTGGAATTCTTCTGCTTATCTCGGCAGTATTTCTCGTAATATCGATTCTGCTTCAGAGCAGCAAGTCTCACAAGATGCCCGGCACGATTGCAGGCGGCGCTGAAACCTTCTTTGGTAAAACAAAGGGTACAAGCATCGACCGTGTACTTCAGAAGCTTACAGCTGTTGTTGCAGTTATCTTCTGTCTGCTGGTTGTCGTAATGTACGTAGTTCAGGATACTGAAAGTGTTACCGGCGGTGATCAGGTTGCTACCGGTTCTAATATCGTTACTGACGCCGGTGCTGACGAGGACGAGACCACCGCTGCAGAGGATACCACTGTTGCAGAGGACACCACTGTTGCAGATGATACCACTGCCGCTGAAGGTGAAGATACAACTGCTGCAGAAGAGGATACTACTGTCGCTGAGGGCGAAGACACCACCGCAGAAGAAACTGATGCAGACACCACTGCAGAAGAAACTACTGCAGAATAATTTACACAAAATTTTACAAAGCCGCTGCCTATGCATGATTCCGGTGCATTTAATTGTGCCTATCTGGAAAAGATAATCATGCCGTGGTATGCGGCTTTCTGTTATTTATTTAATACCGAGGTATACGATGAATCATATTGATAATCTTGAAAAAATGATGGAGCTTGTGCGTGAGACCGTTGATGGTGAGTTGTACACTCCGATGGATATGCGCGATATGACCGCTGTTCTTGCACTTGAGCCTTATGAATATGACCTGTTTGCCGAGGCTGTCGGTGAACTTATAAGGCTCGGCGAAATATGCGAAACCAAACGCGGAAAGCTTATAAAAACAGCCGATTCCGGTTACATTGTCGGCACGTATAAGGCGACGACACGCGGATTCGGTTTTCTTCTGCAGGATGACGGTGATATTTTTATCTCACGTGACAATGCTCACGGCGCAATGATGGGTGACCGTGTGATCGTTTCGCTCATCAAAGAAAATGGGCATGGTGAACACCGCGAGGGTGAGGTCATACGCATAACCCAGCGTGCAGTGACCGAGGTTGTCGGAACACTGCATATTGTCCGTATGGGTGCGGCAAAGGCGAAGGTTGGTAAATCGAAGAAAAAGGGTAAAAAGGCTCCCGTCAAAGCACCGCAGACACGTGTGATCGTAACGCCAGATGATCCGAAATTTACCTTTAAGCTTGTAATTCCGACAGCACAGGCAAACGGTGCAAAGGATGGAGACAAGGTGCTTGTTCGCATAACACGCTATCCGGGTGCGAATGACGATAACGCCATGGGAAAGGTGCTTCGTACATTCGGTGCGACAGATTCGCGTACTGCCAACTATCAGGCGATACTCCATGCAAACGGTATAAAGACACGCTTCGATGATGCAACGCTTGCCGAGGCACGTGCGATCGTTCCGGGATGCAAGCTTGACGGACGCCTTGACCTGCGCGACAAGATAATTTTCACGATAGACGGTGCAGATGCAAAGGATTTTGACGATGCGATCTCGATTGAACGTGACGGGGATGGATACCTGCTCGGAGTTCACATTGCGGACGTTGCCGAATATGTAAGTGCGGGAAGTGCGCTTGACGATGAAGCGATGCACCGTGGTACGTCTATCTATTTTACGGATAAGGTTGTGCCGATGCTTCCCGAGGAGCTTTCAAACGGCGTTTGCTCACTTAACCGTGACAGCGACAAATACGCTCTTTCTGCGCTCATACGTATCGACCGTGACGGCGGTATAGTCGAAGCGGAGTTTCGTGAATCGGTTATTTCGTCAAAGGTGCGCGGAGTGTATCATGAAGTGAATGACGTGCTTGAAAACGGCGATAAATCGGAGTTTTTCGAGAAATATGAGTTTTTACTTTCCGACACGTTGCCTTTAATGCTGGAGCTTTACGAAATACTGCTCGAAAAGTCACGCAGACGCGGCTCGCTTGAGCTTGAAACAACGGAATCGGTCATTCTTCTTGACGAGGATGGAGAGCCTTGGGATATTGTCGCACGTGAGCGTGGTGTTTCAGAACGTATGATCGAGCAGTTTATGCTTGCGGCAAATGAGGCTGCGGCTTCATGGCTCACTTCAATGGCACTTCCGTGTGTGTTCCGAATCCATGAAGAACCGTCCGATGAAAAGGTTCAGACTTTTGCGGAGTTTATACACAATTTAGGCTTGGATGTTCGTCCTTTACGCCGTCGTAAGTTGCTTCCGTCGTCTTACCGTGACGTTGCCGCCGAGGCTGCCGAAAAGGGACTTTCAGCCGTGGTGACACCTATAATGCTTCGCTCACTTATGAAAGCGAAATATTCGCCCGTTGCCGCACCGCATTTCGGACTCGGCTGTGAGCTTTACTGCCATTTCACCTCTCCGATAAGACGTTATCCCGACCTTGCCGTACACCGTATCATCAAGGCGGCACTTCACGGCGGTATTGACGATACAACACTCGGAAAATTTGAAGCTTTTGCGGCAAAGGCTGCTGAAGAATCGAGCGAAAATGAGCTTCGTGCGCTGAATGCCGAGCGTGATATTGAGGACCTTTATAAGGTTATCTTCATGTCTGACAAGGTTGGCATGGAGTTCGAGGGAATTGTCAGCTCGGTTACGGGATTCGGTATGTTCGTCGAGCTTGAAAATACCTGCGAGGGTTTAGTGAGAATAGACACACTTCGCGGATGGTATGAGTTTGACGAGAAATCGCGTCGTCTTATCGGAGACGGAGGCAAGAGCTTTTCGCTTGGTCAGCGTGTGCGTATCGTTGTTGACGATTGCGATATAGTTTCAAGACGGGTTGATTTTTTACTTGTGGAGTAAGGCGAGGACTGCAGCATTTATGGCGGTTTCGGACGGTTTATCGGATGAGCCGAGTCCGCCGTGACGGTATATTGCCTGCGTCAGAGTAATTCCAAGCTCACGGCTTTCGGTGACGATCTCACGGCAGGTGTCGAAAATATCAAGCTCGACCTCGGCATTACGCTCACCGTAACGTGCAAGGAGAATTATTTCCTCGCCGTCTGCATCTATGCCGAGCGTTTTCAGGGTTACGGGATCGCAGAAATCAAGCGTAGGGAGACCGTTTGCTGCGCGGTATCTGTTGAGCGCATCGAGAAGATTTTGTGAGAGTGCTGTTTCATTTCCTGCCGTGAAACCAAGCTCTCTCAGTGCTTCGGAAAGCTCCGGTATAAGCGGAGACTCTTCGTCCTGAAAGATAATTCCGTAGTTCATTATATTCCTCCCGGGTTTCATATTACAGTGATAGTTTTCGCTCGGGACGTTTATTTATTTGATGTAATTTTTGACGGGATAAAAATCAGATAATTTACAATTACCTCTTGAAGCTGTCTCCAAAAGGTGATATAATTTTATTGAATGTTAATACAACCGAGGAGTGTTATCATCACAATGAAAAAAGAAAAAAAGGCAATGATAAACATTAAATCGGCACATTTTACGCCGAATGAAAATTATATAAAAAATATGTCGATCATAGACGCTTTCGCTCCCGCAAATTTCGATGCGGTTGACGCACAGCGTATTGATATCGACTATGAGGGCGTGCTGTTTGTAAACGATGGCAGGCTTACCGTTAAATACGATGAATCGGAGCTTACGGGTATGGTTGGCGCGGTGACGGAGATTTCGTTTGCACTTGATGAACCGGGGATCGTTATGATGAACCGTTCGGGTGCTGTACGCGGCTCACTCTGCTTTGAGATGGGTTCACGTATCGACTGCGTTCAGGATACGGGCGATATGATCTTATCGTTTGTCGTTGACACGGAAGCACTTCAGAACGAGCTTTCCGAAGATGGCGGTGAGCTTAAAATCGCTTACTGTATGGAGTTTCGCGGAAGTCCCGTTCAGCGCTCGCTTATGCACATCACGGTGAGTGCATCATGAGTGACAAGCAAAATAGGCCGATAAGTGCCGAGCAGTACAGGCGTGATTTCAAGAATATAAAGCCGGGCGTGTATCTTTTTTACGGAAGCGAGAATTTTATAAAGTTTCGTGAGCTTAAGAATCTTCGCAGTAAAATATGCACAGACGAAAACTTTGAGGTGTTCAACCATTTTGTTTTCACCCGTGACAATTATACCACGGAAGCGGTTTACTCGGCTGTACTCTCTATGCCGATGATGAGCGATTACAAGCTTATTGAGCTTTACGAGCTTCCGTTTGCCGAGTACCGAAAAAAAGAGGACACTGAGGGACTCGAAGCTGCACTTGCCGCTGCTGCCGAGAGCGAGGACACGGTGTTTGTGATATATACAACTCCCGAAAACTTCGATCCCGGCGAGGGAAAAACTCCGTCTGCACTGATGAAAATGTTTTCAAAATACGCCTTGCCGGTTGAGTTTGCGCATGAAACAACGGGACGCATCGTACAGTGGGTTCAGAAGCATTTCACCTCTGACCGTATTGTTGCCGAGCTTGCAGAGTGCAGTTATTTAATCGAGCTCGTCGGTCACGATATGACAACGCTTTCGGGCGAGATCGAAAAGCTCTGTGCGTATCTTCACTATAAGGAACGTGACAAGTTAATGCGTGCTGACATTGATCTTGTTTGTCCGCATAATAAAGAGATCGGTGCGTTTGATTTTGCCGATGCGATACTTGACGGAAACAACGAAAAGGCGTTTTATATCCTCGGTGATATGAAATTAAAAAACGAACCGGTGCCGGTTATTCTCGGCAGTATCATTAAAATTTACACCGATCTTTATTCCCTGAAGCATTACTCCGATGCAGGTATAACCGCAGACGAGGCGGCTAAAAAAACAGGACTTCACCCATATGTTGCAAAGATTCGTATGGCGAAGGCAAAGATGTGTGATAGAAAGATGCTTGAAGCTATTATTGCACTTTGCTCGGATACGGATGCAAGTCTTAAATCAAGCTCTGTTGATGACTATTTAAAGCTTGAGCGGCTTATCGTTCAGGCGTCACAATATCGTAAAAGGAAAATTTTTTAAAGTGAGTGACAAGCTGAAAATTGATATTCCCATAGCTGTTGAAGGGAAGTATGACAAAATAAAAGTAGCCTCCGTTGCCGATGCTCATATCATCACGACGGACGGCTTCGGCATTTTTGCATCCGAGGAGAAAGCGGCACTGATACGCCGTCTTGCCGAGCCGAGAGGGATGATCGTTCTTACCGATTCAGACGGTGCGGGACTTGTGATACGTAATTATTTTAACCGTGTACTGCCCAAAGATAAGCTGTATCATTTATACATACCGCAGATCGAGGGTAAGGAAAAACGCAAAAAAACGCCGTCAAAGGCAGGAACACTCGGCGTTGAGGGAATGGAAGCGGAGCTTATCCGCAGTATACTTGCGCCGTTTGCAAGCGGAAACGAACCACAAAAGAATGAACGCGAACTGACGAAAACCGACTTTTTTTCGGACGGACTTTCGGGAAATGAGGAGTCGGCAAGTAAGCGTGCACGTCTTTGCAGGTATCTGTCGCTTCCCGATAATATGTCGGCGAACGCACTGCTTGCGGCGATAAATATGCTCGGCGAGGTCGGGCGATATGAGGAGTTTCTTAAAAATGATGGAGAAAATTAAAGCTTTATTTGTAAAATACCGTGAGCTTATCATGTACGTGATATTCGGCGGACTGACCACGGTGGTCAATTGGCTTTTCTATTATATTGTCCCTCATTCGGAAGAACCGTTTACATCTTTTTTGATTTTCGGCAAGGAGTTTTTTATTTCCGAATGGCTTATTGCACAGGTTATCGCATGGGTTGCGGCGGTTGTATTTGCTTTTGTTGTCAATAAAATATTTGTTTTTGAGGATAAAGACAACAGTCCGAAGGCACTCTTTCGTCAGATCTGGCAGTTTGTCAGCGTGCGTATTGCGTCGTTTGTGCTTGAAACTCTCTTGATGTGGGTTCTTATTGATATCCTCACGGTTAACACTAACATCGCGAAGATACCCGTTGCGGTGTTGACTGTCGTTATTAACTATGTAGCGTCCAAATTACTTATTTTCAAAAAGAGGTAGGCATTATAATGAAACTTAAATTTACCGTTGAGGGAATGAGCTGTGCGGCTTGTTCGGCATCGGTTGAGCGTGTAACGAAGCGCATTGAAGGCGTTAATGAAGCGAGTGTGAATCTTCTCGCTAAAACGCTTGTTGTTGAGGCTGACGATAATCCCGAGCTCTCAGACAAGATTTGTGCGGCGGTTGCTAAGGCTGGATTTTCCGCTGTACCGATGGTGGAAAAAGCTCCCGAGGTGAAACAAACGGCTGAAAAAACGAACGAAGAAGATGCAGGTAAAGCGTCACGCGAGATGAAGATACGTCTTTTTGCTTCGATTGGTTTTCTCGCGGTACTCATGTATATTTCGATGGGACACATGATCGGTCTGCCGATTCCTCATTTCTTCCATGGAGAAGAAAATGCACTGATATTTGCGTTTGCACAGTTCCTTTTGACATTACCTGTAATGTATCTGAACCGAAAGTTCTATATTGTCGGCTTTAAGGCGTTGTTTCACCGTTCACCGAATATGGATTCGCTTGTTGCGGTTGGTTCTGCGGCAGCGGTGATATACGGTATCGTTGCGATATTTATGATCGGTTACGGTCTCGGTCACGGTGATATGGAAATTGTTCGGAGCTATGCGTCAAATCTTTACTTTGAGTCTGCGGCGATGATACTCACGCTTGTGACCGTCGGAAAATTTTTAGAGGAACGCTCCAAAAACAAGACCGGTGCGGCGATTGAACGGCTTAACAAGTTAGCTCCCGATACTGCGACGGTTGAACGCGGCGGACGTACTCTCGAAATCAAGACATCTGAGCTTGTTGTTGGAGATATTATTGTCATACGTCCGGGTGAATCGCTTCCGGCGGACGGTGTTATTGTTGAGGGCTCATCGGCTCTTGATGAAGCGGCGTTGACGGGCGAATCCATTCCTGTTGAAAAAAGCGTCGGTGACAGTGTTATGAGCGCGACCATCAACAAAAACGGCAGCTTTAAGTACCGTGCCGAGAAGGTTGGCGGCGAAACTGCGCTTGCGAAGATAATCGAGCTTGTACGTGACGCAGGTGCGACCAAAGCTCCGATTGCAAAGCTTGCAGATAAGGTCAGTGGGGTGTTTGTTCCGATCGTAATGTCTATTGCGCTTGTGACGTTTTGCGTCTGGCTGTTACTCGGAAAGAGCTTTGATTTTGCGCTTTCGTGCGGAATTTCTGTGCTCGTTATTTCCTGCCCGTGTGCGCTCGGACTTGCAACTCCCGTTGCGGTTACTGTTGCAATCGGCAGAATGGCAGAGAGGGGAATACTCGTTAAAAGCGCCGAGGCTCTTGAAGTTTTGCATGATGTAAAAACTGTTGCGCTCGATAAAACGGGAACGGTTACCGAGGGTAAGCCCACGGTGACTGATATAATTGCGGATGATAAAGATGCGCTTCTTCATATTGCGGCAGCTCTCGAAGCTCCGAGTGAACATCCGCTTGCCGGTGCTATTCTTGAATACTGCAAAGCAAACAGTGCCGAGCCGCAGTCTGTAACGGAATTTACCGCAGTATCGGGACGCGGTGTCACGGCGGTGATAGACGGCAAACGTGCATTTTCGGGTAACGCTGTATATATGAGCGAGCAGGGCATGGTGACCGATAAATACGACGCGGTGCTTGCTTCACTTGCCGGAGAGGGAAAGACACCGATGTTATTTGCGATTGACGGCGAAATTGTCGGTATTATCGCCGTTGCGGACGTTATAAAGAAGGACGCTCCCGACGCGATTGAAAGACTCGGTAAAATGGGCATTTCGACAATGATGCTGACGGGGGACAACAAGATCACAGCGGCGGCTATTGCGAAAAAGGCCGGAATAACCGATGTCAGTGCAGAGGTGCTTCCGGGCGACAAGGAGCGTATAGTTTCCTCGCTTATGAATGACGGCAGGAAGGTTGCATTTGTCGGCGACGGTATCAACGATTCGCCGGCTCTTACACGTGCCGATGTTGGTATCGCCATTGGCTCAGGTGCGGATATCGCCATTGATTCGGCGGATATTGTTTTAATGAAAAACGAGCTTTCCGATGTTCCCGCGGCGATTGAATTTTCACGTCTTACACTGCGTAATATTAAACAGAATCTTTTCTGGGCGTTTTTCTATAATATGCTCGGTATTCCGATTGCGGCTGGCGTTTTGTCGGGCTTCGGTATCGTGCTTTCGCCGATGATCGGTTCGGCTGCGATGAGCCTTTCGTCGCTGTTTGTTGTGACGAACGCATTAAGGCTTTATAGAGTTAAGGTATAAAATAATTTAAGGAGATATTATCATGAAAAAAACGATCAAAATAGACGGTATGCACTGTTCACACTGCCTGACACGTGTTTCGAATGCACTTGCGGCTCTCGGACTTAAGGCAAATGTCACACTTCCCGACGGTATTGCAGTCGTTGAGGGCGATAACATCCCGGACGACAAGGTACTGCGTGATACTGTTGAGGATCTCGGCTTTGATGTTCTCGAGATAAAATGACATAATAAAAGGGGCGCCGTATAAGCGTCCCTCTCTCTTTGGTATAAGGTTATTTCTGCGGAACTATAACGCCATAGTCGCCATCGTTGCGACGGTAAACAACATTGACCTCGCCGGTTGCGGAGTCGGAATAAAGGAAGAAGCTGTGTCCGAGCAGGTTCATCTGTAAAATTGCTTCTTCGGGTGTCATAGGATGCAGGGTAAATTCCTTCTTGCGGATAATCGGTTCATCATCAAAAGGTTCTTCAAAGATTTCGGTTACAGCAGTTTCACGTAAACGCTTTTCAAGACGGGTTTTATTCTTGCGGATCTGACGTTCGATTGCCGCAACCGCGAGGTCGAGGGCATTGCGGAAGGTTTCATCGGATTCTTCGCCGCGGTAGATCATGCCGCCTGCCATGATGGTTACTTCCACGCGCTCACGGTTCTTCTGTACGGAGAGTTTGACGGTTGCCGTGGGCTCATCGCGGAAGAACTTGTCGAACTTGGCAAGCTTCGCTTCTGCTATGGGCTTGAAATCTTCGGGAACGCTTAAATGTCTGCCAACGTAGGTAATAATCATAAACTCTCCACCTTTTGTATTTAATTTGCGTAACGTGAGACATATATATCTCTCATCCGCATATATAGTATACCATATTTTGAGTAAAAAATCAACAGTTGCCGCAAAATTATTTTATAATATTTTGTGAACATTCACCATAAAAATGTTACATTTGATTTTGCAAGAAATCTTGCTTTTTTTATTGACAGAAAGTACCTTAATATGGTATAATATATAAGTACCCGTCTGTTTTGTACCCATGTGTGGCTCGGCGATTGCGGTGGGCATTATTTTTTTGCGGCATATGTCCCAAATGCTATATAAAAAGTCGCAAATATACGTTGACACTTGTTTTCGAAAAATGGTAAACTGTTTATGTATACATATATTACATTCAGTAAACCATTAAGGAGAAAAACAATGATTAACATTAAAAACAGTAAACTGTTTAAGGAGAAAAAACAATGATTAACATTAAAAACAGAAGAGAATGCTTTTTTGATAATTTCCTGATTGATGAGGAAAACACCACCGCCGAAAAGAGATTACATAAGCCCGTCAGAAAAGGCGTGATACTCGAGCTTGATAAGCCGTGGGAGGGAAGATATACGACTTTCTTCACTCCGATTTATGCCGAGGGTAAATGGAAAATGTATTATGTTACTCAGGTTTACAGAACGGACAACAGTGTGCAGAAGTTTGTCTGCTATGCCGAGAGTGACAACGGAGTGGACTGGGTCAGACCTGACCTTTGTATTGTTGAGTTTGAAGGCTCGGTTCACAATAACATCATTCTCGATATGGAAATGCTTAAAGAGTTTAATTTCAAAGCATTCGATAATATGTCGGTGTTCTATGACGAAAACCCGAATTGCCCGAGAAGAGAAAAATATAAAATGAATGCGTGGCTCTGCGGCAATTCTGCGCTGATAGTTCTCAAAAGTCCGGACGGCATCCATTTTTCGAAGGGACAGATCATCACAGAGGATGGTGCTTTCGATTCGCACAACCGTATTTTCTGGAGCCGTGAGTACAATAAATATTTCTGCTATTACAGAGATCACCATGAACCGGGTAAAAACATTCCGTTTATTGACAAATCCTATTTCGATAAAACCGCGCTTGAGCTTTTCGATCCCGAAAAATTTATGCTCCGAGAGCCGGGCGATGCTGATGATTCGTCAATGATCATGAGAGATGTCAGGGTTATCGAATCGGAGGATTTTGTAAACTGGACTCCCAAGCAGAGCATCAATATGACCGGTAACGATTATCAGATTTACAATAACGGTGTGTTCCCATATCCGAGAGCACCGCATATCTTTGTTGGTTTGCCGCTCCGTTATACCGAGCGCAAGGCGTGGACTAAATGCTATGATGAGCTTTGCGGCAAAGGTGACAGAATTAACCGAATGGGGCCGAGAGGTCTGCGTCAGGGGCTTGCAATCAGTGACGGTCTTTTCATGTCAAGCCGTGACGGTTATAACTTTACAAAATACGATGAGGCAATCTTACCGCCGCCGCCCGAAAATCCCGAGGCGTTTGTTTACGGTGACGGAACCGCAGCTCCTGCTTTGATTGAGGTGCCGTCTGACATTCCGGGTGCTGAAAATGAGTATATGCTTATAGTCCGTGAAAGCTTCCGTGCGACTACCGGATATAATAAGCTCGTTAAATACACAATACGCCTTGACGGCTTCGTTTCGCTCCATGCAGGTGGAGAGCCGGTTGTGGCACAGACCAAGGAATTTACATACGATGGCGAGAATCTTTACGCCAACATTGCAACGTCTGCGCGAGGTGGTGCATATTTCACCTTAAAGTGCGGAGATGAGGAATATACATCCTGCGAGATGTTCGGAAATTCCACAAACAAACGTATACGCTTCGAGGACGATGAAATAGTCAAACGTCTTTCCGGTAAGCCGGTAACGCTTAAAATTGAGATGTTTGACTGTGATATCTACTCGATTAAATTTGATAAATAAAACAATTTTATAAACGGAGGCACTATTATGTCACAGAAACTTCGTGCCGGCATCGTCGGCGCAACCGGTATGGTCGGTCAGAGATTTATCACTCTGCTTGAAAACCATCCTTACTTCGAAATCACCGCACTTGCGGCAAGTCCGCGTTCAGCAGGCAAGACCTATGAGGAAGCTCTCGGCGGTCGCTGGAAGCTGCAGACTCCCATGCCCGAGTCGGTTAAGAACATGATCGTTATCGACGCATCGAAGCTCGATGTTATGGCAGAGAAGGTTGATTTTGTTTTCTGCGCAGTCGATATGAAGAAGGACGAGATCAAGGCGCTTGAGGAGGCTTATGCAAAGGCGGAGATCCCCGTCGTTTCCAATAACTCCGCAAACCGTTGGACTCCTGATGTTCCGATGGTTATTCCGGAAATCAACGATGCTCATCTTGAGGTTATCGAAGCGCAGAAGAAGCGTCTCGGCACAACTCGCGGTTTTATCGCTGTTAAGCCGAACTGCTCGATCCAGTCTTACGTTCCCGCGCTCACTCCTCTCATGAAGTTCGAGCCGACCGAGGTTGTGGCAACTACATATCAGGCTATCTCCGGCGCAGGCAAGACCTTCAACGAATGGCCCGAAATGATCGAGAATGTTATCCCTTATATCGGCGGAGAAGAAGAAAAGTCCGAACAGGAGCCGCTTAAGATCTGGGGTAAGGTTGAGAATGGCGAGATCGTCAAGGCGGCGTCTCCGCTTATCACAACACAGTGTATCCGTGTACCGGTTAGCGACGGTCACACTGCGGCTGTGTTTGTAAGATTCAAGAATAAGCCCACGAAGGAGCAGATCCTTGAAGCATGGGCAGAGTATTCGGGCAAGCCGCAGGAGCTTGAGCTTCCGCACGCACCCAAGCAGTTCATTCACTATTTTGAGGAGGATAACCGTCCGCAGGCGAATGTTGACCGCAATCTTGAAGGCGGTATGGCAATCTCGCTCGGCAGACTCCGTGAGGACACACTGTTCGATTATAAGTTCGTCGGTCTGTCACATAATACACTTCGCGGTGCTGCAGGCGGTGCTGTTGAAATTGCAGAGCTCCTTTACAGACTCGGTTACCTTTCCGCAAAATAAGAGCTTAATTCAAGACACATTATATTGGGCGGGGGGATAAAAGCTCCCCGTCTCGCTGTTTTTATATAAAAATATTAATTCTCACTTAAAACGGAGGACAACCCATGAAACAGGATATACTTATAGTAGGCGGCGGCGGACGCGAGCATACAATTGCCTGGGCACTCAAAAAATCGCCTGACTGCGGTAAAATATATATGGCTCCCGGTAACGGCGGTACTGCGGCAATTGCCGAGAATCTGCCCATTAAAGCTACCGATGTTGAGGGCGTAGTTTCGGCGGCAAAAGAAAAGGGCGTTGACCTTGTGTTCGTTGCGCCCGATGATCCGCTGATGCTCGGTATGGTCGACAGACTTGAGGCCGAGGGGATCCGTGCGTTCGGACCTCGCGCAAATGCCGCTATTATTGAGGGAAGTAAGGTCTTTTCAAAGGAGCTCATGAAGAAGTACGGTATCCCGACGGCAAGCTATGAGGTGTTCACATCATCCGATGCGGCTATCGCTTACATCAAAGAGCAAAATTCGTTCCCGACCGTTATCAAGGCAGAGGGACTTGCGCTCGGTAAGGGCGTTATCATTGCGGAGGATCTTGCAGCCGCAGAAGCAGGCGTTCACGAGATCATGGACGACAAGGTGTTCGGTGATGCAGGTAACCGCGTTGTTATCGAGGAATTTCTCACAGGTCCCGAGGTTTCCGTGCTTGCTTTCACAGACGGCAAAACTATTCAGACAATGGTTTCTGCACAGGACCACAAGCGTGCACTTGACGGCGATAAGGGACTTAACACCGGCGGCATGGGTACATTCTCACCGAGCCGTATTTACACTCCCGAAATTGCCGAGGTCTGCATGAATACTATCTTCTGTCCGACC
>JAFTTS010000082.1 GCA_017466685.1 Clostridia bacterium | reverse complement strand
GCCTTAACGAGGTCACCCGAATACTTGATACCGCCGTCTGCGATAACCGGAACACCGGATGCAGCAGCTTCACGGGCAACGTCATAAATCGCAGTGATCTGCGGAACACCGATACCTGCAACAACACGTGTTGTACAGATCGAGCCGGGGCCGATACCAACCTTGATAGCGTCAGCACCTGCCGAAATAAGATCACGTGCCGCCTCACTTGTTGCGATGTTACCTGCGATGATCTGTGCCTCGGGGAATGCGGATTTAACCTTGTCAACACAAGCGATGATGTTCTTGGAATGACCGTGTGCCGAGTCGAGCACAAGGAAGTCAGCACCAACGGAAAGGAGAGCCTTTGCTCTGTCGAGAACATCTGCAGTTACGCCGATTGCAGCGCCGCAAAGAAGTCTGCCGTTTGCATCCTTGGTGGAGTTCGGATATTTAGAAGCCTTCTCGATATCCTTGATCGTGATAAGTCCGCGAAGTGTGAAGCTGTCATCAACGAGAGGGAGCTTTTCGATCTTGTTTGCACGAAGGATCTCCTGTGCCTGCTCGAGGGTTGTACCAACGGGAGCGGTGATCAGATTTTCCTTGGTCATAACCTCCTTGATACGCATCTGGTGATTATCAAGGAAACGCATATCACGGTTTGTGATGATACCGATAAGACGCTTGTTTTCGTCGCAAATCGGCACACCGGATATCTTATATTTGCCCATTAACTCGTCTGCTTCGTAAACGTAGTTATCGGGAGAGAGATAGAAAGGATTGACAATTACGCCGTTCTCAGAACGCTTAACACGCTCAACCTCATCGACCTGCTTTTCAATCGGCATATTCTTATGGATAACACCGACACCGCCTTCACGTGCCATAGCAATGGCAAGACGCGATTCGGTAACCGTATCCATTGCCGCGCTCATCATGGGAATATTGAGCTTGATTTTTTTAGTGAGCTGAGTTTCGAGCGACACCATGTTGGGAGTAACGTCACTCTTTGCGGGGATAAGCAGTACGTCGTCGAAGGTAAGACCTTCCTTGAGGAATTTTTCGGCGGGATTGCAATTCACCATAGTAATCACCTTGCCTTGGTTAACGAGAACAAAGGCATCCTTTCTGTAAATATTTTTTTAAGAGTACTATTTAGAATATTATACCCGATTTTCGCCTCTTTGTCAAGTACATTTTTAAGGGTGGACGTCGAAAATAATTAGTTATTTTGTCAATTTACGGATAATAGCAAAAATGAATCAAAAATTCGAAATGTCAAAGAAAATGAATCAAAAACTATAAACTACTTGAAAAAATTGCTTATATATGGTATACTTACCTTGTAAAATAAATTCATCCTAAAGGAGAAAAAAGATATGAAATTCAGTGCTTGTGTCCCGATGTCAACCGAGCGTGAACGTTTTCCGATCATGAAAAAACTCGGCTTTAACTATGCTGAGCCTGCTTTCAGCGCAATGTACGGCGCAACCGAAGAACAGATTAACGATTTTATCGCAACAATGAGAGAATACGATATCGCCTGCCCTGCCGCAAACGGTATGTTTATCGAGGAAGTAAAGCTTCTCGAGGGTAAGGATAGCTATTCAAAGGTCGGCGAATATCTTGATCTTGTATTCTCGCGTGCAAAGAGGTTTGGCGTACAGATCGGTATTCTCGGCAGCGGTTCCGCCAGAAAGATTCCCGACGGAATGAGCAAAGAGGAAGCAACCGAGCGCTTTTCGGCACTTCTCACCGACGTTGTTGCGCCTTACGCAAAGAAGTATGACATTATCGTCGGCATCGAGGAGCTTCGTGCATCGGAATGTAACTTCATCAACAGCTGCAAAGAGGCAATGGAGATCATCCGCGCTGTAAATAACCCTAATATCAAGCTTCTTGTTGACTATTTCCACGCAATTCTCGGCGGTGACACACTTGACGAGATCGCTACATATAAGGACGATATCGTTCATGTACATCTTGCAAGCCCGATCAACGAACGCAGTGTTCCGAGAGAAAATGACCTTGAGGACTGCCGCGCATTCTTCGCTATGCTTAATAAGATCGGCTATAAGGGCCTTGTTTCGCTTGAGGGCAGATACTATAACGATTTCGAGTCTGACATCACTCTTGCGATGGACGTTATGAAGCGTGCACTTTAAGATTCTTTAAACCAAATACAAAATACCGTTCCTATCAAATCGGGAACGGTACTTTTTTGCCTATATGCCCATTTTAGTAAGAAGAGCTTCGCCGTGTGCTTCAAGCCTCTTAAAATCCATTGCACCGATGTAGATCTTCTCAAGTGCATTGTGAACACCGCGAACCGCCGAAAGTCTTGCAAGACCAAAATCGATCAACTCCCGTGTGTTTTTGCGCATCATCCTGCGATGGAGACGGTCATATTGCGCAAGTATGTCACGGTCAACAAAGCGCGTCATGTTTATCACTTTAACGTCGCTTCGATCGGTTCGGCTGACGACAGCCATCGAAAGTTCGGGAAAACGTACAGCCTCGGTGAGATGCGGCATGAGCGGAAGTGGTGCACGGTAATAGTCGAGTCCGAGTCTGTTTGCGACAGATATAAGCTCCGTGAAAAGATGCAAAGACGTACCTGCATTGTCGGAAACAAGACATACTCGTTCGCAGTCACTAAAGCTGTCAAAGTAACATTCGCCGAGCGTTGACAGTGCGGAAAGTGCGCGAATTCTGCAGTGTGATTCTCCACCCTTTACGCGGCATTCACGCATACGCTGGATGAGTAAACGCTCTAATGCCGCCGTGAGCTTATCACTTCGCAGATACCCCTCCGATTCCGCAAGCTGCGCCGAAACGAGCGTCCCTGCAGAAGAAAAGCTCGAATATGCATCGGCAAATAGACGAGACTTTTTTTCAGAGAGCGAAATAATTTTCTCACGCTCGGATTTTAATTTATCATCATCCCAGAATTCTCCGAGGTTGACGATCTCCTCGGCGGCACCGGGGAATTTCGGATCATGCGTATGTGGTGCTGTACCGTCAAGCATGGCAAGTCTGCGTCCGTCGGGAAGTGTCATGATAACACCGTCAAGCGAGGACGGATCTGAAGAACAGTAGTAATATTCACATACAGCGCCGTTTGCACTGGCACGTGTCGCGGCCCTTTTCATGAGCGTACTTTTCCCTGTTCCGCTTCCTCCCTTGATTATGTATGTGCGCTCAAGTCTGCGCGGATCGAATATATCGCAAAACCAACTGACAAACCCATTCGCACTGTTTGCCGCGGCAAAATAATTATCCATACATATCCTCCGTTTCCGAGGTTTTCCCTCAATAAAGGATATGCCGAATTTATTTTTTTGTGAAAAAAAGCCGCACGGAAGTAAAGCCGCACGGCGTAAATATTACTTTATCAAAGCTTCGAGAGTGCATAAAGCCGTTTTGAGAGACGTTCATGAAGAAGATCATTTCTGTCGATTATATCAATTCCCATATCAACGGCACGCTGCAGAAGATGCTTGTCTGCGGTACGCACGTTCGCCATAGTCACAAGTACGGGACGCGCAAGCACACCGCCAAACTGCGTGGTGAGAGTTTTAATTTCATTAAGCGTTGTGGTGTTAACGGAACCCGATTTGCAGGAAATGAACACCGGAACCGCACCGCGAGTCAGCATAACATCTATTTCATTAATTGTGTTGATACGTGCATTCAGATCGCCGTCCCAGTCAATGACAACACTTATCTGAACGTCATCGTAAACTCCCGCACTTATCGCTGCAGCGTAAACATAAAGCTCAAGGCAAACACCAATATCGCAAAGGCAGCTTCGTATAAGGGGATTCTTGTAATCGAAGCTGATGCGTTTGCCGTCGTTTTTGTAATTGCGGATGAGTCCCGACTCACAAAGCTCATTCATAACAGCCTTGTCCGCACCACTGATACGGTCTCCGCCGTAAATCACCGCCGAAGCATCAATGTGTAACTGTTCGCCCTCAAGATCCTTGGAAATCTGCTGAAGATAGCTGACCGTACGCGACCATACACGGTGATACTTTTTGTATATAGTCCACGTACGGAAGATATCATCGGAGGTATCCTTATCAAGACCGTCGACGGAAACGTGACCATGTGACTTCATAGCACCGCCTGCCAATGCAAGTACTGCGTTTATATTGAATTTCGGTTCTGACACAACATCGGCAGCCGCTTCACATTCGTATATATTTCTGTACATTTGAGCATAACGGTCATATCGGAAAAGCGGTATACCACGTTCTTTGGCGAGCATTCCGACAGCAACTAAAGCAACCTCGTTTCCGCCTGTCAGGTCTATAGCACACTCGCCGAATATTGAGAGAATGTTTTCAAGCTCGGAAATAACGGAATTTATCGAGAGCATATCGGTTGAATAAAAGAAGCATTTAGTCGTCAGCCCGAGCGAGCGCAGGCAGGAAATGATGTTGTTTTTGATCCGCTTGTTTTTAAGCTTGCGTGTTCCTATGTAAACAACATTTTTCGGCTTGAATTCACAAACGGCGAGAACGTTATATATCTGCTCCTCATCGTAAATTTCGATTATGGTTTCGGGGAAACTTCGCATACTGCCTCTCCTTTCCGAGTGCACCTTTGTTATCCGTACTCATTGTAACACAAAATAATGAACATATCAACATCTATCTGATAATTTTATTGAAAATTTGACTTCTCGCTTGAAAAAAGGAAAAAAATATGTTATAATATTTATTGTAAGATCAGGCTTACATAAACAAAAAATATCCGATCATACCACTGTGGAGGACGATATGAACATTGATTTGACCCGTCGTTTTGTCAGCGCAAAGCAGGCACTTTTCGATAAAATGTACGGCGGACTTAATGAAAAACAAAGAGAGGCAGTATACAGCGTTGACGGACCGCTGCTCATCCTTGCAGGCGCAGGAAGCGGAAAAACCACCGTTCTTGTCAACCGTATTGCTCACATAATAAAGTACGGAAAAGCATACGAATCGGACGTGCTTCCCGAGGGCTTCACCGAAAATGACGTAAAAATGCTTGAAGCTGCTATCGACCTGACGCCCGATGAAATTGCGGATGTTTTGTCGACATATGCCGTTGAACCCTGCGCTCCGTGGCAGATACTTTCAATCACGTTCACCAATAAAGCGGCAAACGAAATGAAGGAGCGTATCGCAAGGGTGCTCGGCAACGAGGAAATGGCAAAAGAGGTGTGGGCAGGAACCTTCCATTCGATCTGTGTCAGACTTCTCCGCCGTTTCGGTGAGAACATAGGATACGCCCGCGACTTTTCTATTTATGACACCGATGACCAGAAAAAGCTCATCACCACAATTCAAAAGGAGCTCGACATCGACGACAAGACCTTCCCTGTCCGCTCCACGATGAATATAATTTCCCGAGCTAAGGACCGACTCATGTTCCCGGATGATTTTGACGCCGAGGCAGGATCGGATTTCCGTCTGCAGAAGATCGCGCAGATATACTATAGCTATGCCGCAAAGCTGAAGGCCGCAAACGCTCTCGATTTTGACGACATAATCATGCAGACGGTTCATTTGCTTCGTGAATGTAAAGAGGCACGTGAATATTGTCAGAACCGTTTCCGTTACGTCTGCGTTGACGAATATCAGGACACCAATCGCGCACAGCTTGAACTCACACGTCTGCTCAGCGGTCGTTACCATAATATCATGGTTGTCGGCGATGATGACCAGTCGATCTACCGTTTCCGCGGCGCAACGATTGAAAATATTCTTGATTTTGACAAGGCGTTCGAATCTGCACGAATCATAAAACTCGAACAGAATTACCGTTCCACCCAGAATATACTCTCTGCCGCGAATGCAGTCATCAAGCATAATTTCGGCAGACGCGGCAAGGAGCTTTGGTGCGATAAGGGCGAGGGCGACAAGATCCGCGTTAAAAAGCTTCAGAATCAGAACGAGGAATCCAAATATATCATCAATAAAATTTTGGACGGTGTTACACGTGAAAAACGTAAGTACAGTGATTTTGCAGTCCTCTATCGCATGAACGCTCAGTCCAACAACCTCGAAAACTTCTTTGCAAAGAGCGGTATTCCCTACCGTATGCTCGGCGGTGTACGCTTCTATGAGCGCAAGGAGATCAAGGATATCATCGCTTACCTTTGCGTCCTGAAAAATCCCAACGACAGCGTGCGTCTGCGCCGTATCATAAATGAACCGAAGCGTAAGATCGGCGAAACAACGATCGATGCTGTTTTCGGAATTGCAGCGGCACAGGGTATCAGCCCGTTTGAGGTTATGGAGACGGCTCCCGAATATACAGCCCTTGTCAAGAGTGCGCCTCGTCTTGCGGATTTCGTCAAGATGATACGTGACCTGCGTGCCGCATCCGAGGGTGTCAGCGTTTCGGAGCTTATAAAGCTTACCGCTGCACGAACCGGTTACAATGATATGCTTCTCTCGCTCGGCGAAGAAGGACTTGAACGCATTGCAAACATCGGTGAGCTTGTCAACAACGCGGTTACTTATGAAACTGACAATCCCGAAGCATCCCTTGAAGGCTTCCTTGAGGACGTCGCGCTTGTCAGTGATGTTGATAATTACGATGAAACGGCAGACGCTGTAGTGCTCATGACGATACACAGCGCAAAGGGACTTGAGTTCCCCGTTGTGTTCATCCCCGGCTTTGAGGACGGAATTTTCCCGAGCGTACAGTCGGCGATGGATCCCGAGGAGCTTGAAGAGGAACGCAGACTTGCTTATGTTGCGATCACACGCGCAAAAGAACGTCTTTACTGTGTACACGTCCGCGAGCGTATGATCTTCGGTAAAACGCAGTTCAATCCGCGCTCACGTTTTATAGACGAGATTCCCGAGGAGCTGGTTGATCTTGGTTACATTCCAAAGCCGGAAACCGAACAAGCACCGAAATCTAAGAAGCCCATTATTTCGCGTGAGTTTTTCAAGAAAGCAGATCTTGCAAGTGAAGTCGGACGAAGCGGAGTCAGCGAGCAGTTTGAGGTTGGAGAGCGAGTCAGTCATTATAACTTCGGCGAGGGCGAAATAATCTCGGCAAAGCAGATGGGTGCTGACATTATGTATGAAATAATCTTCGATAATGTCGGAACCAAAAAGCTCATGGCAACCTACGCAAAGCTTAAAAAGATATAAAGAAAGCGGCATGGACACGAACGTCTATGCCGTAATTTTTATGTAGCGCGAATTGTTACATCTCCGCTTTCGAGGGCTTCCGTAGTGCCGTCATCATATCGGACAACCAGCCTGCAATTATCGTCTATCCCAACAGCAACGGCAGATTTCATTTCACCGCCGACTATACGCATTACGTCGATTTCACGTCCGATGAGGCATGAACGTGAACGGTATTCATCAAGAAAAAGCTCTTTGTCAAGTCCCGAGCGGTAAAGCAACATAAATTCATTAACAATCGTCGCAGCAAGAATATTATCTGTATCCGTCGGAAGCTCATCAAAAAGTGAACCGGCGCGACTCGCAATATCCTCGGGAAAGCCACAGGTAGGCGGCAAAAGATTTACACCGATTCCGAGAATGGCATAATCAAGCATACCGTCAGAGCGCATCTGTCCCTCGGTCAGTATACCGCAGACTTTTTTTCCCTCAATGTAAATGTCATTAACCCATTTTATTTCGCATTTTACGTCTGCAACACACTCGATCGCACGTGAAACAGCAACGGCCGCCGCAGATGTAATGAGTGAAACATCCGTTATATCCGACTGCGGATAAAGTAAAAGCGACATATAGAGTCCGCCATTCGGGGAAAAGAAGCTGCGCCCGAGCCGTCCGCGTCCGCCGCTTTGAGAACGTGCAATTATAAGGTGTTCACGCTTCCCTGCGGCAAATTCCCTTGCGGTACGGTTTGTCGATTCGAGCGTTTCAAAAACGGAAACCGTAATCGGCTCAGTGAGGTACTTTGATATTTTTTCGGCTGTTAACATCAGTTATTGTAAAATCCTTTGTGAAGCTGATTTATCATCTTAACGATCTCGCGAAGATAAGCATTGACCTCGTTTCCGCCCATATCGAGATTAGAGAAAACAGCGAGCACATAAGGCTTGTCACCTGCTTCAACGATCGCCGCATCATGATAAGAATCGATATCCCAGCCGTATTTGTGGAGTGCATTGTTCGGCGAAACACCGTGAGGGATAATAACGGTATGGTTGGCTTTTTCCATAGATTCGCGCATGAGAGGGCCGTAGGTTTCATCCTCCTCAATAAATTCGTGGATCGCCTTGAAAAGCTTTCCTGCATCTCTTGCGGACATATAGTTTGCATTACCTGCCGAAACCGTCGCGCCGACAGAACGTGCAAGCGCATAATATTCAGTGTATCCGAAACGGTTTTTTAGCTGCTGATATGCAATATTATCGCTGTATTCAAGCGCATATTTAATAAAGTCGATATATGTAAATTCCGTACCGTTTGGCATCTCACGTATCTTTCCCGAGCCTTCCTTGAACATTGTTGCACTGTCATAAACGACAACCTCGGAAAGATCATATTTCGGATCGGAATATTCGATAACGGTTTTGTCGGGCGTGCCGTCACCGTCAGTATCGATCTTTTCGGGATATTTTCCCTCTGCCTCGAGTTTGTCAAAATACGCCTGTTCATCGGCGGAAACCTTCATGAGCGCAGACAAAATAAACGGTGCTTTGATAACGCTCGCCGTTGGATGTGCAGTATTCTCGGCAAACCCAAAATGATAACCGGTCGAGAGGTCCTCATAATAAACACTTACCAAAGGATACATAACATCCTCACGTGCAAGAACAGCCTCACGCAGCTTTAAGTTTGTAAGCTCTGCCTCGGTCATACTGCTTGCGGCAAGCTCTTCGGGCGTGAAAAGAGGTTCGGCATCTTCACCGAGTGCAGCACGTGCCGCCCGTTCTTCCTCGATAAGCTCTGAAACCAACACCCATGTGTATGTAGTTGCATCGGCATCCTGTGTATCCTCGGAAGCGGCATCAGTATCGGAAGCGGCAGGCGCACTTGAAACAAGCACATACGGCGACTGTGTTTCGATATATTCAACCAGCTTGTCAATAAGACGTGCCTGCGCGATAACATCGATCTCGTATACCGTTTGGTATCTGGCAATATCGGCTTCAAGTGTGGCAATAGCTGCATTTTTTTCCTCGATCTGAGTTTTCAGGTCCTCGATTTCGTCTGCAAAATACTGTCCCGAATCCGAAAGATTTGCTTCAAGCTCGGCAACCTTTGCTTCAAGTTCGGCAAGCTCGACCTCAAGACGTGCTCTCTCCGCTTCAAGATTTTCTGCTTCTGTGCGAATTGCCTCGTTTTCTTCTTTGAGAGACTGTCCGCCGAAAATATCGCCGCCAAAAATAAGAATCGCTGCGGCAATTATCAAAACGCCAAGCACGCCTAAAAGAATAAATATCGTTATCTTTGTTTTTTTAGTCATTACTTTATTTTCTCCCCATTAATAAACACAGCTTCAACCGTATGATCGATTGAAAGAACATCTCCGCGTACAAGCACTATATCCGCATCCTTGTGAGCCTCAAGTGAACCGACGCGCGAATCGATACCGAGAATACGCGCAGGATTTATCGTCAACGCTTCGAGTGCCGCAGTACGTGAAAGTCCCTCTTTCTTTGCCATAGCCGCACAGATCGGCAGGAAGTTAAGCGGCGAAACAGGATGATCGGTCGTAAGTGCGACCAAAGCACCGCTTGTCATTAGTGCCGCAGGATTTTTAAAGGTCTGCTCACGAAGCTCGGGCTTTGAACGGTCACAGAGATTCGGACCTGCAATTACGGGAACATTACAAAGCTCGTCGGCGATAAGATGTCCCTCCGTGCCGTGCACTATTACATAACCGATGCCAAACTCCTCGGAAATGCGGATTGCGGTGAAAATATCATCGGCACGGTGAGCATGAAAATGTGCACTTATCTCACCTCGCAGGAGCGGCAGAAGCGCTTCAAGCTTTATGTCATATTCGGGCGGATCGATCTCATCGTCGTTTTCCGAGCGTGCGAGATCATCCGAATAACGTTTCGCCTTGGCAAGATTCTCGCGCATCAATGCGGCTGTTGCCATACGTGTAACGGGCGAAGAATTCTTGGAATGATAGGTGTTTTTCGGGTTTTCACCGAGCGCAAATTTTATCGCCGCAGGAGCTTTTATAACCATTTTGTCAACTCTCTTACCTGCGGTTTTGATAACGCATACCTGACCTCCGATCGGATTTGCACTTCCGGGTGCAACGGCAACACAGGTAATTCCCGCAAGACGTGCCTCCGAAAAGCATCGGTCAAGCGGATTTATTCCGTCAAGAGCGCGGACGTGCGGTGTTATGGGATCGCTGTCCTCATTGCAGTCATCGCCCTCAAAATCAAGCGAATCCTCAACGATACCGAGGTGAGTATGCGCATCAATAAAGCCGGGATAAGCGGTAAGACCTTCGCCGTTAAATATCTCACCGTCGTACCCGGGCAGTTCTCCGTCACCTATGTCGGTAATTTTACCGTTTTCGATTAAAATCCAACCGCCGCGTAACAAACCCGCGGCGGACATTGTTTCAATTGTAAGATTTGTGATAAGCATTTTTTCTTCCGTAACTTTGTTTTTTGTAGTGATATTTTTCCACAAAGCAATTATTTATATTCAGGCATAAGCCGTAATTTTCAATTTATAAGGTCATTATAAAAAATGATTTCATCGGGCAAACAATATCCAAGCTTTTCCTTGGCGAGAGCAATAATATACTCCTCGTCAAAGGGGGTATTCAGTTTGCTGTTGATCTCGTCAATGCTTCCCTGAACCGCTTCAATGTTTTCCTCGATTTTTGCGCGTTCTTCTTCAAGCTGATTATACTCGATCTGAACGCTTACGAGCGTTATTATCATAAACAGGAACGCGAGAAATATTGCGAGCTTTACCGGTATGGACATCCGTACCTGTTTCATCCCGTAATCCTTTCGTTTTTATAAACCGGCGTGACGCAAAAGAAATCAGCTCACGCGACGATTTTTCAGTATAAATGTGACGCACCCTCGCACCGATAAAAGAAACGGCACGTCCGAGCGTATTTTTGTATATCCTTATGAATATGCGGCGGATAAAGACCGTTGTGGGAAAAATAATCCGTCTCAGAATAAAATCAAGAAGACGGTAAATGAGTCGTGACAGAGCGGCGGATATTAATTTTGTAAGGCGTCCGACGGTTAAAAGGTATAGAGCGAAACCACCTGCCGTACCAATTAAAATAAAGCTTCTTGCGCTGCCTCCGTTTGCCTGAAAGCAGAACAAAATGAGCACCACAGCCGCCGTAGTGAAAAAAATTATATCCTCGATAAACGAAACAACCGCAAGAACCGTTTGTGAAACAGCACCGGCAGTCTTACCTTCACCGCGCAGGGAGAGAAAAACACGCGAGATGCGCATAATATCAAAAAAGGCTCCTAAAAATATGCCGAGTATCAGAGAATATAAAAGCAGGTTCAACTGCCACATCATGTCAAGTCCGAGTCTGACCGTTTCCATGATGTCACCTGAAGAATCCGCGTTTATTTTTTGGCTCAGTCGGCTCGAAGAAAAGAACGCCGCCGATGTTGCCTTCTACGTGTAAAACCCCGGTTTCGACAGATAAATCGGAGATGCGAAGTGCTTCCCCGTCAATAGCCATCATACCGTGGTTGCTTTTTAAGATAATACTCCGCTCGTCGAAGCTCTGAACGTCCTCAACGCCGGTTACAGTGAGCCGAGAACGGTCAAGGATCTTGATCTCCTGACGTGCTGCGGCAATAAGTTCGTTATTCATCCGTATCTCCTCTGCCAAGTGGATTGCCGAAAACGGCTTTGTACCATTATATGGCAGAGGAAGGTCGGATATACATCAAGAAATAACTTCGTACATCGAAGCCGCGTCAGCCTTTGCGGTGAACTCACGAACATCGATAACCTTGATCTTTGTCGTACGCTGACCGAAGGTTATTTCGATAACGTCGCCCTCTTTGACGTCATAAGACGCCTTAGCGGTACGGCCGTTGACTGAAATATGCTGTGAATCGCAAGCTTCGTTAGCAACAGTTCGTCTCTTGATGAGACGGGACACTTTAAGAAATTTGTCCAGGCGCATTAATTACTTGTTGAGCTTAGCCTTGAGAGTCTTACCCGAGGTGAAAGCGAGGCGCTTGGAAGCAGGGATAGTGATAGCCTTGCGAGTTGCAGGGTTGATACCGGCTCTTGCAGGACGATCCTTAACCTCAAATGTACCGAAGCCGACGATCTGAACCTTTTCGCCTGCGAGGATAGCGTCCTCGATACCAGCGAATGCTGCATTGATTACAGCCTCAACGTCCTTCTTCTTAAGAGCTGTTTCCTTGGTAACTTTTTCGATAAGAGTAGTCTTGTTCATGATGTTTAATCCTTTCGTATAAAAGTTTTATACCGTTTAATATCGGTAATTTAATTATAACATTTTTTTTGGAATTAATCAATACCTAAAGGCAAATTTTTTTCAAAAAAGTCGCATAAAATGGGGATTTTTTCGATTTTTTGCCTGTTTGCTTCCATTTTTTTCCACAGACTCATGCTTTTTTCTCGTCAGAAGCCGTTAAAACGAGTGCATCACAGGCATCCGCGAGTGCTTTTTCCGAGTCAACACCGAGACTTTTTGCAAGCGAAACAACCGAAAAAAGCAGATTTCCGATGAATTTTTCCTTTTCATCTTCGCTCGTTTCAAGAGAACTGATAACCGGATTTTCGGGAACAGCAAGTCCGAGCTTCCCTGCCTTTGAGGTGAGCTTGTCCGCACGGATCAGAGACGGCAGTGAATGTGAAACCGAATCAAGAACCTCACGGTCCGATTTCTGATGCTTTTCGACAACCTTGATCTTGTCCCAGTTTTTGAGGACCTCCTCCGAGGTGTCCGCCTTGACATCTGCAAATATGTGAGGATGACGGAGGATCAACTTTTTGCATATGCCGTCCGTAACGTCATCAAGCGAAAATTCTCCCGCTTCCTCGGCGATGCGCGAATGAAACATAACCTGCAGCATCAGATCGCCGAGCTCCTCACACATGAGCGTCTTATTTTCTGTATCGATCGCTTCGATAACCTCATATGTTTCCTCGATGAGGTCGCGTCTTATTGATTTATGGTCCTGCTCACGGTCCCACGGGCAACCTTCGGGCGAGCGCAGTATTTCCATTATCTGCCATAAATCGTTTACATCATAATGTGTTTTTGCTTTTAATGCTTCGATTCGTGTTTTCATTTTGAACATCCTTTCGGTTTGATTTTTGAGTCGGGTGTATTTGCGTCAGTGCACTTACTCCGAAATAACACACAGCCGCGATTAAAACTGCAATCACCGTTCCGCCAAACGGATAAACAATCGCAGCAAAGGTTACTGCAATCGCCGCCGAGATAAGCGGTTTCATAAAATCGGTGAATGTGACAGCCTTACCGAGCGGCGTTATAAGTGCGATCGCGACAAGTGATATAATTATCACCGTGAAATAACAAATAAATGTCGATATCGGCGTGGCGTACTTCCCGAAATACGGAGTCAAAGCCCACGTTGCGATAAACTTCATAAGCGCACCGCACAGCATCGCATAAAGCGGTATACGCTCATGACCGCTTGCCTGAAGGATCGTGTTTGTAACGCCGAGCAGACAAAGCAGCATCGACGACGGCGCAAGAAGTGTCAGTAACATTGCACCTCGTGCGGCAACGTCATCGGCAAAAAGCAGTGACAGTATCGGCTTTGCAAAGACGGACATACCAACCGCACACGGAAGTGCAATAAACGCGGTCTGCCGAAGTGCATCCGAGGTTAATTTGAGAGCTTCGTCGTGCTTTTTGAGAGCCAGTGCCGACGAAAGTGACGGGAGCAATGCATACGCAATCGGCATCGTAAGTACGGGCGGCAGATTGAACATCGGAACAGCAAGCGAGGAATAATTTCCCCATATCGCCGCGACCTCTGCCTGAGACATACCGACAGCGTGCAGACTGCGAGTCATTATCAGTGAATCGATCAGATTTGCAAGGCTCATGACACTCGACGAAAGAGTTATCGGAAGTGCCGCTTTGATAAGACTGCGCGCAAGTGTTCTTCTTGGAGTCAGCTCCCTCTCGCCGCCTTGCTTCTTTTTAAAGAGAAATGCGATATAGAGAACGACCATCCCTGCCGCGACACCAACCGTTATACCGATAGCGGCATATGCAGCGGCAGTCGGAATACTCTTCCCTGTTTCCACGGCATGATAAGCAAGCGCAACACCGAGTCCGACCTTACCGAGCGCTTCGACAACCTGCGAAAGCGAATGCCATTTGAGTTCACCGAAGCCCTGAAAATATCCTCTCAGTGCCGCCGATTGGCAAACGAAGAAAAGAGTCGGTGCAACGGCGATTATCGCAAGACGTGAATTTTCAACGCGCATGATATTTGATATCGGTCGTGACGCAAAAATCAGAATAAGGCATCCGATAAGACCAACCATCGTGAAAATCGACAGCGAGGTTTTGAATATCCTCATAGCACCGTCCTGCCTGCGTTTGTCGGGAAGCTTTGCTATAAGCATCGACGTCGCCGTGGGAAGTCCTGCCGCAGAAAGCATATAAAACCAAGTGAACAGCGTATACGCTCCGTTAAAATATCCCATTCCCTCCTCACCGATAAGTGCTGTCAGAGGGATTTTGAACATAAGTCCTGCCGCTTTAACGATGAGGTTTGAGACCGTCATGAGTAAAACGCCGGTTGAAAGATCAGATAATAATTTTGTTTTTTTCACTAAAGACGCTCCGTCAGACGCATCCGACCGAGCCACTTATGTATCAGTCGAAATAATGCGCGATAGTATGCTTTGCCGTATGGCGCAGCTTTTCAACGTCTATAGTTTTATATTCGCCGTTCTCGAAAAGTATCTTACCGTCACACATTGTGAGATAAACATCGCTTTCGTGCGCCGAGAACGCAACCGTTGCATAAGGATCATACATCGGTATGTTGTTCAGAGAATCAAGGTCAATGAGTATGATATCGGCACGTGCACCCGGTTCGATCTTACCGCAGTCGTGTCTGCCCTGCGCACGAGCACCTGCATTCCACGCCATGCCGCAGATATCGCTCGTTTTGATGATATCAGCCTGTCGGTTAACACCCTTGTGGATAAGAGCGGCAGACTGAAGCTCACGCAGTACCGAAAGCGCATTGTTCGAAGCCGCGCCGTCTGTTCCGAGTCCGACATTAACGCCTGCGGCAAGCATCTTCGCAACAGGTGCAACACCGCTTGCAAGCTTTAAGTTGCTTACCGGGTTGTGAGCTACGTTTACGCGATTCTTTGCAAGAATTTCAATATCGCGCTCAGTAACCCAAACGCAGTGTGCGGCAGTTGCGGTCGCAGTCGCAGATGGCGTAAGTATACCGCAGTCGGCAAGAAATTCAACCGGTGTCATACCGTTGTGGCGTGCCTTACATTCTTCATGCTCCTTTTCGGTTTCGGAGATGTGAACGTGCATACCGAGATCGCGTGAATGTGTATACTCGGCAACTTCACGAAGATAACGCTCGCGGTTTGTATACTCGGCGTGTACAGAAACGTCAACAAGTACGCGTCCGTCAGCCGCACCGTGGTAATCGTTTATAAGGCGAACAGCCTCGTCAAAACGCGAATCGCCGTTTATTGTCGCATCATCCGCAAACGATACAAGACAGCGCGAAATATTCGCCTTAACGCCCGTATCGATAACAGCCTTCGCGGTCTCGTCGCAGAAGAAATACATATCAGAAAACGAAACAACACCGCCGCGTATCATTTCGGCAATGGCAAGCTCGCTTCCGACTCTGACCGATTCGGGAGTAAGTCTGTCCTCGGCAGGATAGATTTTTTCTTCAAGCCAACGCTGAAGCGGAAGATCCTCGCCGATTCCGCGGAATAATGTCATCGCAGAGTGACAATGTATATTGTAAAAAGCCGGTGTAAGTAATTTATTTTCGCAGTTTATAACGCGGTCAAAGCCCATCTCGGTTATATCACCGACAGTGGTGATCTTCTCGCCGTCAACTGCAACGCTTCCGTTTATATGTCCTCCGTCGGGAGTTAAAATCAGTGCATTCTTAAATAAAGTCTTCATATTTTTTACTCCGTTTCTTTTATTGTTCCAGATAAGAGTCGATCAATTCCTCGACAACGCCGACAAAATCCGTTTCGGCTCCGTATGAAAAATTGAAAATGATACCTGTTCCGCCACCTGCGGATATCGCGGTGACATTTGCTTTTTCGCCGTCACCGATAATCTGAAGCGTCAGAGCGGCACGGCTGGAGTTTCTCATGTAATATTTGTCATACATATAAAGCCACACCGTAACATCGCCTATACGCTGTACCGCCGAATCAACAAGCTCGATGGAAGCGGCACTGTTCATTATCCCAGAATCGAGATAGCTTGCAAGCCGCGAAGCATCGGTATTCAACTGTATTTCATATTTTGCCATTTTGATTTCCTTTC
>JAFTTS010000081.1 GCA_017466685.1 Clostridia bacterium | reverse complement strand
TGATATCATGAATTTATGAATATTTCAATAGATTGGAGCGATTTTATATAAAAATCCGCATCTTACTCTAACTTCAGCCGCTTGCGGCGTTTCTGCGCTGCAGAAGAAATGAAGCACCTGAGCCGCCGATGTAACTGACGGCGGACGAACGGTTACCGCTGACAAAGCGAATTGTGAGCCTGCGAACTGAGCGCGAACCGAGCGCAACCGCACCAAAACGAGCAAAGGTGCGCCATAGCCGCCGACGCAGCTGGCGGCGTGAAGCGGTTACACGTAACAAAGCGAATCGTGAGCCGCAGGCGAACTGAGCGCAAATCGAGCGTAAGCCAAGGAGGTCGGGGGGAGCCCGAGGGGGTCAGGAAACTGCGGCGAGCTGGTTCCTGATTCCCTCGGATTTACGCGAAGTTCGAAGCGCAACACAAAGAGATTTAATCTATCTTTGTATTTCGAGGATAAAAGTTGCTTTTCTCCTCAAAAGCGAAGAAAGTGTTTTTTCGAAGTATGCTGCTCCGAACATCGTATCATTCGAGAGGGATGGACACCAACGCTGGCGCGAAGGTTTCCACCCCTCTCGAGCTCTCCCACCCTTCCTTTGCCGAGCTCGATTTGCGCTCAGTTCGCAGGCTCACAATTCGCTTTGTCAGCTGTGACCGTTTCTCCGCCGCCAGTTACATCGGCGGCTCAAGTGCTTCATTGCTTCTGCAGCGTAAAAACGCCGCAAGCGGCTGAAGTTAGTTGGTGATGAAATATGTCGGAGATATATTTTCTTCTTAAAGTTGACATTATCATAATTTTATGATAAAATAATATAATACAAACTTGCACGAAAGGAGAGCGGTCACCGTGAGCGATAAACCAAAAAACCTAACCGACATCGATAACTTCTGGGATCTTGACAGCCTGCTGCCAAAGAAACGCCCGGTCACACCCTCTTACCGTCAGCCGAATACCGATACAGTCGAGCTGACCATCGGTGACGATACCTCTCCGAAATCGAACGGTGCGCCTGTTCCTCCGCAGTCTGAAATGCACTACCACGTAAACGGCAGTAAACCGCTCAGCGCACACGAAGCGGCACGCAGACTCAATGAACTCTCAATGCGTGAACGTGCTGAAAGTTACCGTTCCAAGCCGCTTGATCCGTATCTGATATATGAACCCGAAAGCCGTCTTATAAAGCGCGTCGAGGTTTCAAAATGGGAGTCTAAATTTAACTTTTACGAAAATTTCCGTACCGATGCAAAACGCCTTTGGTCACGCGAGGGCACAAAATGCGAACGCGCATCGTTTTTCTCCTATGTGCCGCAGTATAGCCAACTTAAATATTCACAGATGAAATGGTACCTCTGGTGGCGCGAAAACGTCCGAAGCGGCGTCTGGCTGCGTACCGATTTCTGCTATATCTTACTCTATATTTACGAAATACTCAACTGCCCCGATATGATCTCTCCCGAGGACGGTCTGAACGCTCTTTGCGATATCTGGCTTAATTACCGCACGGAACACCGCCGTATCGACAGTTACCTCTGCGACTGGCTCTGCGACTATTGCCTCATAAATAAGCTCCCCTGCCCGACGAAAAAGCTCGAACCCATCCTCGGCGAGATCGTTTCAATCGCCAATTTCCGCGAGTTTTATATGGACACGGGTGACACACACAGTGCAGCCGCAAATATCCTCTCCTATTCTTCAACCTACGATTGGCGAGGCAGCCGTTACGTCACCGAAGAAAATATACACATCTTCGCCGAACATATCCGCGGTGCTTTCGATAAGGTGTGGCATGAGGTGCTCTCACAGGGAAATGACGGAAATGCCGCGGTCTGCAGAGAATTTCGCATCGAGCGTACTGCATACGAGGGCGCACTTTGTGTCTATGATATGAAACGTACACTCGTTATCGAATATATCTCATACACCCGCTCACCGAAGTTCCGTTTCATTGTCACGGACATTATAAAATACAGCGAAAACCGCATCAGAATGGCACTCGGAATAAAATCGAGACTCAAAGCCGACGAGCTTTCCGATAAGGTGAAGCAATGTATCGATGAATATTTTGACAAAAACCTCCCTGCACCTAAAAAGTCACGTCAAACAAAGCCGCAATATGCCGAGGTTAACGAATACGACAAGCTTTACGAGCCCGAGACACGTGAATTTTCGCTCGAAAACGCACTGAAGATCGAACAAAGCTCCTGGAGCACCACCGAAATACTGACCGCCGCATTCACGGATGAAGTCCCCGAGCCGATAGAGGATTCCCCCGTGGAAATTGTCCCGACAGCACCTGAACCTGACGGCGAGGACGAGTTTGAAAATTTCACAAAATCACTCGACACCGAAGCAAGAGAAGCATTGACACTTCTCATAAACGGCAACGAAAGCGGCATATCCGAAGCGGCAAAGAAGCTCGGCATACTCGCAGACGCTCTTGCCGACAAAATAAACGAAGCCGCATATGACATCATCGGCGACACGGTGATCGAGGAGACAGATATCGGTTATCGCATTATAAACGATTATAAAGGAGATCTTGAAAAATGGCTGAAATGACACAACGTATCCCGAAAAGAATACTCGCGAGCCTCCTATCATCAATCTCCGCAGGCGTTGTTCCCCGAATGGGTGCACCCTATATCGCCATCGGACGAAGCGAGGAGATCGAAGCACTGCTTTCCGACCTTGAAGCTGTCAGTGACGGCGGCGGTTCCATGCGCTTTATAATCGGTAAATACGGAAGCGGCAAGAGCTTTCTTATCCAGCTTGTACGCGGATTTTCGCTCGAGCGCGGATTTATCACAGCCGATGCGGATCTCTCACCCGAAAGGCGTATCTGTGGCGCAAAGGGTACCGGTATCGCAACCTACCGCGAGCTGATACGAAATCTCGCCGCAAAATCATCTCCCGACGGCGGTGCTCTGCCGCAAATAATCGCAAAATGGCTCTCCGAGCTTCAATCAGAGGTTGCCGCAGAGGGACACGAGGTCGGCTCGGAAGCGTTTGTACGTGAGCTTACCGCACGTATCTACACAGCGACACGCGAACTTGAATCCCAGATCGGCGGTTTCGACTTCGCGACTGTCCTTACGCAATATTACAAAGCGTATATGGACGGCAACGAGGAGAAAAAATCGGCGTGTATGCGTTGGCTGCGCGGTGAGTTTTCAACCAAAACCGAGGCGAAAAATGCGATCGGTGTTTCGCTCGGAGGTATCATTGACGATGACAACTGGTATGAATATATCAAGCTGCTTGCGGTCTTTTTCAGAAAGATAGGTTACCGCGGATTTGTCGTGTTCATTGATGAATGTGTCAATCTTTACAAGATCGCGAACCGTATCTCACGCGAAAATAATTACGAAAAGCTGCTCTCGATGTTCAACGACACTCTACAGGGTAAAGCCGAGGGACTCGCGCTCATTTTCGGCGGCACACCGCAGTTTCTTGAGGACACGCGCCGCGGACTCTTTTCATATGAAGCACTTCGCAGTCGTCTCTCGGACGGACAGTTCGTGAGGGCAGGCTTCAAGAATCTCATCGGCCCGGTAATAAGACTTCGCAGGCTCTCTGACGACGAGCTTTACGCCCTGATTTCACGCATAACATCGCTTCACGCACAAAACTACTCATGGCAGCCGCGAGTCACAAACGAGGACATGGCGGTATTCTTAAAAATTTGCCTTGAGCGTGCCGGTGCTGACACGATGATAACACCTCGCGAGATCATCCGCGATTACATGACTGTGCTTAACATTCTCCTGCAGAATCCCGACACGACCTTCACCGAGGTTGTCGGAAGCGGCGTCATAAAGCTTGCACACGGTGAGGATGATGAAAACACGCTTATCGTTGACGGCGAGGGTGGTAAGCCACAAATAAAGACTGATTTTTCAGTCGAGGATATTGAGTTGTAACTTTTAAAATGTCGAAAAAAGTCGAATTTCATGGTGAATCTGCACAAAAAAATTTAACAAACTTCGGCACGTCCTGTTTTCTTGATTATTATTGACAAATTATGCCATTCTGTGATATCATATAAACAGAGAGCAGAAAACAAAAAAGCTTTCAAAAGCGCAAACACATTATCCCCCTAGTTAAGAAAGGAGAAATATTTATGAAGAAACTTATTACTACCATCCTGCTTGTATGCTTTGCCATGACACTCCTGTCAGTTGCACCTATCTACGCCGCAGACACCGCAAACAACGAAGTTCTCATCGGTACACCAAACATCGACGGTTTTGTTGACGATATTTTCAAGGAGTCCCTCACCATCGTTTATGACGGTTCGGCTGAAAAGAATGTTGCGGATAACGGTGAGTGGCTTGATGCAACCGCTACATTCTATGCACTTTACGATGATATGTATGTTTACCTTGCAGCCGAGGTAAAAGACGATGACGTTGTTAGTGCAAGCAGAAACTATGTTCTTCAGAAGAGTAACCCATATAGAAACGACTGCGTTGAATTCCGTCTCAATTTTGGCGGCAGCGAAACCGCAGATGCATTCTTCAAGGTTGGCGTTGACGCTTATGAATACAGAAAGTATACTCTGCAGGCAGCAGTTGTTGACATCAACACAGTAATCGCACGCACACAATTTACAGAAGACGGTTACACCATTGAGGTTGCAGTTCCGCACAGCACAAACGATAAAAACAACATCGTGGCTGCAGGCGAGCTCGGACTTAAGCACTGGCTGTGGGATTTACATAAATCCGCAGAAGGTGCAGCTGATCCCCTTGAAGGCGTTGATGCTGTTCAGTATTCAATATCTGTTGACGGCGAGGGATGCGGAGACTGTGCATTCTATAAGCTGTCAAGTCAGAGAGTAGCCGGTGAACCGACACCCACTCCCGAAACAGAGGCTCCCGAAACCACAGAAGCACCCGAAACAGAAGCTCCCGAAACAGAAGCTCCTGAAACAGACGAGCCCGAGACAGACGCTCCCGAAAACAACGATGACAGCGCTGATGAAAACGAAACCGAAGCTCCCGAATCCACCGAAGATGACGGCAAGGGCGGTAACGTCGAAGAAAAGGATTATACCGGCGTTATCATTGCGATCGTTGCAGCAATTGTTGTAATTGTGGGCATTGCAATCGCTCTCAAAAAGAAAAAATCATAATAAATCAGTATAAATTTTCTGCCCTCAAGTATCAACCGTACAATATGGTTACTTCCTTGTTGCGATTTCCGAGCTGTGATATACAGTGTATTTGTATTATAATTTAACGCATTTAAGGAAGATTTACTTAAAAATCATCACCGCATACGGTACAAAAGAAGTTGCATCATTTCTCCCGGCAATTAAAGTCTTCGAGATTTGATGCAGCTTCTTTGTGTCTGAAATTTGCAGGTGATCAAAAGCAGAAACCAAGGAGGTACACAATGACCGATAACGAGATATTTTACCGCTTCTCACCGTTCATACAGGATTTCATATACCGAAACGGCTGGCAGGATCTGCGTGCTGTACAGATAGCCGCGGCACGTGTCATTTTCGAGAGCGAAAATAATCTTCTCATAACCTCCTCCACGGCGTCGGGTAAAACCGAGGCGGCGTTTTTTCCGATACTTTCGCAGATGTGTGAGGATATGCCGCAAAGCGTCGGCGTACTCTATATTGCGCCGCTGAAAAGCCTTATAAATGACCAGTTTTCACGCCTTGACGAGCTGCTTGATCTGACGGGCATACCCGTGTTTCATTGGCACGGAGACGTCGCACAGTCGCATAAATCAAAGCTTTTAAAAGAACCGCGCGGCGTTTTGCAGATAACACCCGAATCGCTTGAAAGTATGCTCATGAACCGCTCGAATGACCTCGTGCGCCTTTTCGGTGACCTGCGCTATGTCGTCATCGATGAAATACACACGCTGACAGGCACGGACAGAGGCAATCAGATAATCTGTCAGCTTGTGAGACTCGCACGCCTCATCGGTCACACACCTCGCCGAATCGGTTTATCTGCAACGATCGGGGACGCATCCCGTGCGGCAGAGTGGCTCGGCGGCGGTACGGATGTTGAAACTATAGTGCCGCGAATCGACGAGGGTAAAACCAAATGGCGACTCGGAATGGAGCATTTCTTCATCCAGGGCGATGACCTTGACCAGAGCCGTGACATTGGTTCAAAAGATGAATCACCCGAGGACGCATCTCACGGCAAGGTCGAGATCGATCCGGGCTATGAATATATTTACGACTGCACAAAAAACAAAAAAGCCATCGTATTCTCAAATTCCAGAGAGGAAACGGAATACGTGACCGCAACATTGCGTCAGATCGCCGAAAACCGCGGTGAGCCTGACAATTTTCTTATTCATCACGGCAACCTTTCAGCGTCAATACGCGAGGAAGCCGAATCAAAGATGAAAAACGACGAACAAAAATGCACCACCTGCGCGACTGTGACAATGGAGCTCGGCATCGACATCGGTCGGCTTGAGCGTATCATTCAAAATGACGCACCGAACTCGGTTTCGAGCTTTCTTCAAAGGCTTGGACGCTCCGGCAGACGTGGTACACCGCCCGAAATGATGATGGTGTTCCGCGAGGAAAATCCGCTCCCGAACGCACCGCTTCCACAGCTTATTCCGTGGGGCTTTCTGCGTGCGATCGCGATAGTACAGCTTTACATCGAAGAAAAATTCATCGAGCCGCCGACAGTCAAAAAATTACCGTTCAGCCTTGCCTTTCAGCAAACGCTCTCAACTCTCGCATCCTCGGGAGAATTGACACCGAAGCGTCTTGCCGAGCGCATACTCTCGCTTCCTCCGTTCCGTCACATCGATAAAGAGGACTACCGCACACTGCTTCTCGGTATGCTGCAGAACGACTTTATCGAAATGACCGAGGAAAAGGGACTGATCGTCGGTTTAAAGGGCGAACGACTGACAAACAGCTTCAAGTTTTACGCCGTATTCAAGGATAGCGAGGACTATACCGTTCGCTGTGAATCGGACGAGATCGGCACGATAACAACTCCGCCGCCGGTTGGTGACCGTTTCGCTTTAGCCGGACGAGTCTGGGAGGTTGAGGAGCTTGATATCCCGAGAAAGCTTATCTACGTCAAAGCGGTAAACGGCAAGATGGAAGTGTCCTGGCCGGGTGATTTCGGTGAGATACACACACGTATACTTGAACGTATGCGCCGTGTACTCGAGGAAGATACAGTTTATCCGTACCTAAAGCCGAACGCACGTCACAGACTCGAAATTGTACGTGCCCTCGCTAAAAACACGGGTATGCTCGGACACTCGCTCGTACACCTTGGCGGTTATACGTGGTGTCTTTTCCCGTGGCTTGGTACACGTTCATTCAGGACACTGCGTAAATTCATTCTGCAGAACGCGGCAAAATATAAGATAACAAACCTCGAATTTGAGGGCTGTTATTACATGATATTCAAGATGGAATCGGGCAGCGACTATGCGCTTATCAAGGGACTTTGTGATGTTTTGGAGCGTGAGGGCATAAACAGAGAAAGCCTTGTCGCATCAAACGAAATGCCCGTATTCGAAAAATATGACGACTTCATCCCGGCAGAGTTACTTCGCAAGCAGTACGCCGCGGACAAGCTTCGATGCGATGAAATCATGCTCCGTCTGCCGCAGATTTTGGCGGAATATGAGGAGTGAGGGCTCTCTCCCAAAAGGGCGAGACATTGAATTGCTCGAGCTTATTTTCCCCGCTTTTTCACTTCAATATCAAGTAGCACACCGCCGCCGATAACAAGCAAAAGCGACATAAGCGCGTGCTCCATCTGCTCGACGAAAAATGTGTGAAGTCTTGTGGCATCGTAAATATCAAGGGATGCCCTTGTGAACGCTATGTATATAAGCACAGCCGAAACCGCGAAAAGTCCCCATTTAAGGAACATCCACGCAGGACGGCAAAATATAAATTTATTCATTTTAACACCTCCAACTAATAATATTTTATCATATTTTCGCCGCCGCGTCATCAATCGGTTTCCGGCATTCAAGGATTATTTTAACTATAAAAGGAGTGGTCACCACGGAAAACTCACGTATCGGACTTTCAAGCGCCTGTTTCTATCCGAAAGAAACACTTGAATCCATAAAAGAATGTATTTCCCTCGGTTTTAAAAATGTCGAGATCTTCATGAATTCCTTTTCGGAGCTCGAGGATGATTACCTTGCGCGCATTGCCGAGGTTTGTAATGAAAACGGCGTAAAGATCACGTCCATACACCCCTTCACATCGGGCTTTGAATATATGTACTTTTTCTCCGCATACAAAAAACGTGCGCGCGACAGTATCGATTATTTTTATAAGAAGTATTTTCACGCAGCAGCATATCTCGGTGCGGATTACTTCGTTTTCCACGGCGACGCAACAAGAGCCCCCTTTTTCGGTATGGATAATTACTGTGAAGTCCTCGCGATGTTAAACGAAGCGGCAAGGTACGAGGGCGTGACACTGGCGCATGAAAACGTCTCCACGGCACGTGCAGGTGATCCCGAGTTTATGCGCGAGGTGCATGAAAGACTCGGCGAGGGTAACATCAAGTTTGTTTTCGACTTAAAGCAAACGGTGCGCGGCGGTTACGAGCCCGGCAGTATGCTCGATGCTATGGGAAACGATATCGTACACGTACACATAAACGACTGGAAGGACGGCGAATGTCGTCTGCCTTACGCCGGTGAGCTTGACCTTGATGCCATCATCTCGCGAATCGAATCGAGCGGTTACACGGGGAAATACATCCTCGAGGTCTACCGCAAGAATTTTGGTGATAACAGCGAGATCGTCAAAGCCGCAGATGAGATGCGAAAAAGACGCTATTAAAAGCAAAAGAAAACGACGGATTTTGATTTTCCGCCGTTTTTTGTTTGTATTAATTTTTTAGAAAAGATCGCTTGTATCCTCGCTGCCGACCGAATGCTTAACGCGGTCTTCAACCTCACTGCGCTTCGCATCGTTGAAGCTGTCGAGTGTACCAACGAGGTAACCGGTGATACGACGGATACGCTCAAATTTACCCTGACCGTCATCCTCGGTTCTGTGGCAGGATGGGCACTCGTTTCCGATGATACCGGTGTAGCCGCAAACAGGGTCACGGTCAACGGGATGGTTGATCGAACCGTAGCCGACTCCCGACTCCTTCATGCAGCGGATAACCTGCTCGAATGCATCGAGGTTTTCCATCGGGTCGCCGTCAAGCTCAACGTAGGTGATGTGACCTGCATTTGTAAGCTCGTGATACGGTGCTTCTAACTTGATCTTGTCAGCCGCGGAGATCGGATAATATACGGGAACATGGAACGAGTTTGTGTAATAATCACGGTCTGTGACACCCTCGATAGCACCGTACTTCTTCTTGTCTATGCGGACAAATCTGCCGGAAAGTCCCTCTGCGGGAGTACCGATAACACTGAAGTTAAGACCGTACTTCTTGCTTGCCTCGTCTGCACGCTTACGCATAAAGCCGATGATCTCAAGACCGAGATTCTGTGCATCCTTCGATTCGCCGTGATGCTTACCGATGAGCGCCTTCAGACACTCTGCAAGTCCGATAAAACCGACTGTGAGAGTACCGTGCTTGAGTACCTCTCCAACCTTGTCGTCGATACCGAGCTTGTCCGAGCCGAGCCAGATGCCTTGTCCCATAAGGAAAGGATAGTTGCGTACAGTCTTTTCGGACTGGATTTTGAAACGGTCAAGAAGCTGATCGAATACGATCGCAACCTTGCGGTCAAGCTCCTCGAAGAACCAGTCGATGTTACCCTTTGCGTTGATAGCGATACGCGGCAGGTTGATCGAGGTGAAGCTTAAGTTACCGCGTCCTGTAACGATCTCGTTATCCTTGTCGTAAACGTTCGCCATAACACGTGTACGGCAGCCCATGTATGCAACCTCAGTCTCGGGTCTGCCGGGCTGATAGTAACGCAGGTTATACGGAGCGTCGATGAACGAGAAGTTCGGGAAAAGACGCTTTGCGGAAACACGGCAGGCAAGCTTGAAAATGTCGTAGTTAGGATCGCCCTCGTTCTAGTTGATGCCCTCTTTGACCTTGAGGATCTGAATCGGGAAGATCGGTGTTTCACCGTTTCCGAGACCTGCCTCGGTTGCAAGAAGGATCGACTTCATAACAAGACGTCCCTCGGCAGAGGTGTCAAGACCGTAGTTAAGCGAGCTGAACGGAATCTGTGCACCTGCACGGGAATGCATGGTGTTGAGGTTATGTATAAGTGCTTCCATCGCCTGGAAGGTTGCACGCTCGGTCTCGGCAAGGGTATACTTACGTGTAAACGCAACAACCTTCTTTGCCTTCTCTTCACCGACTGCAGCGGTAAGTGCGCTTGTTATTGCCGAAACGAAGGTTACATCGTCGGAGAGCATCGGTGTTGTTCCAACCTCGGTGAGGATCCTCTCGGCAAGCATTTCGGCGTCGTCTGTTGCTTCGAGCATTTCGAGAGCCTTGATGAGGTTGCGCTTATAGAGCTTCTTATATGTCTTTCTGACACCGTCTGCCATGCCGTATTCAAAGTTCGGGATGGACTGGCCGCCATGCTGGTCGTTCTGATTCGACTGGATAGCGATACAAGCAAGAGCCGCATAGCTTGCGATATCGTTAGGTGAACGAAGGAAACCGTGACCTGTTGAGAAGCCGTTTTCAAACAGCTTGATGATATCGATCTGACAGCAGGTGGTGGTCAGAGTCAAGAAGTCGAGGTCGTGGATATGAATGTCACCCTCGTTATGTGCCTTTGCGTGAACGGGATCGAGGATATACATTTCGTAAAACTGCTTTGCGCCCTCGGAGCCGTACTTGAGCATTGTACCCATAGCGGTGTCGCCGTTGATGTTAGCATTTTCACGCTTGATATCGGAGTCCTTTGCCGCCTTGAAGGTAAGGTCCTCGTAAGTTCTCATGAGCTTGGTATTCATTTCACGTGCACGTGTACGTGTTGCGCGGTAAAGGATATACTCCTTCGCGGTACGTGCGTGACCGTTATTAACGAGCACCTTTTCAACCGTATCCTGGATCTGCTCGACTGTGGGAGCGTAATTTCCGTGTGCCGCACAATCTTTTTCAAGCTGTTCAGCAACCTTACAAGCGAGGTCCATAGCGGTACTGTAATCGTGACCGCCGACAGCCTCGGCAGCCTTAAAGATAGCCTGCGCGATCTTTTCGATATTAAACGGTGCTTCACGTCCGTCGCGCTTGATTATTCTGGTAATCATGATGTTCTCCTTTTTGTTATTTTGTATATATAAATCGTGTATTTTTTGTTATAAGACAAAAAACCGCAATTTCGGCGATACCACAAAATATTGTGTCTGTTATTGGTGGACACCACAATATATAGTATGGCTTATAACTGCAGTATATATTATATAGTATTTGACGTAAAATGTCAATTGGTAATTTTACCGATAATTCGTGCTTATTTTTGTCTAATATAATAGCATCACGAAATTATATAAAATCGGGTTGATTTCTATGGTGATTATGCTATACGCTTTGCGTAAAGTGAGGGAATCTAACTTTGCCTCGCCCTTTGGGAGAAAGAGCCCTCTCCGTCACGTCGTTCCTCCGTGCCACCTCTCCAGGAGTGAGAGGCTAAGGATAGTCTGTACCGTAAATATCGGTTCATTGAGGTGCGTCGTTCAGCTATTCCAATCTAACGCAAAAGGCTCGCCCTTTGGGAGAGCTGTCGAGTGAAACGAGACTGAGAGGGCAAAGCGAGACGGATGAGGGACAAACACACTCCACAAAAAAAGAGCCGCCTTCAATAAGACAGCTCCTGTTCCTATAACTTTATAAGCTTAAAATCACCGAGACGGCGCATAACCGTCGATTCACGATCATTCGACGTAAATATAATGCTCTGTCCTTCCTGCATACGGATGAGGCGCAACAGATTTTCAAGCCGTTTATCGTCCTGACGACTGAGGGCTTCGTCGTATATCATCGGCGGAAGTGTCGTGCGGTAGAGCAGAGTTATAAGCGCCATACGCAGTGACAGATATGCCGCATCCTGTGTTCCTGCACTGAGCACATCAAGCGGCTTCAAGCCACTCTCGGTGAGCGCACTCATTTCGAGATCCGCGCCAACTCCGATCTCACGGTATTTACCGCTCGTGATATGTGCCATCAGACTTGCCGCTTCCGATGCAAGACGAGGTGCAACGCTACGGCGCAGGCTTTCACTTGCTTCAACGAGCTTCTGTGCCGCAAGCTTATAAGCCGCGTGCTTTTTACGAAGTGCTTCACGCTCATTTTTCAGCGAAGTCAGCTTATCTGCAAGCACTGTCGGATCTTCAAACGTCGGATACAGTCCCGCAAGCTCTTTTTCAAGATTGTTACAATGTCTCTCGAGCGATTCCGCCATCTTTGCGGCAAATTCCTTCTCGCGACGCATCTCCGGAAGTGCTTCTGCGGCAATATCCGATGTATCAAGTGCCGCATTATACTTTTCGCGAAGCTCGGTTTCGTTATATGGCCTCAGCTGATCGTTCATCTGCAAAAGCAATGTCACGTTTTTATCGTGTTCTGCCCTCAATTCGTCTGCGATACGAAGCTTTTCTCTGGCTTCTGCGACCAATTTCGAAAGCTCGTCAACCTCACAGCCGTATTTTTCGCGAACAGCTTCACATTCCGCATCGTAACGCTGACAAGCCGCATCTGCCGCAAGACTGTTAAGAACCGCTGCCTCTTTCGCAATATCACGCTTGCGTTTCGCTTCGTCGAGTGCATCAAAATCAAACTTCAGTTCAATATCATCTGCCTTTTTGCGCGAACGGGAAGCAAGGATAAACAGCGTCAGTGCAAGTGCCGCAAGAACCGTACCTGCGATAACGAGACCAAGCTGTGCTTTTGCTCCCACCATCATCGGAAGAACACCAAACGCCGCCAGCAAAAGTCCCATCACAAGCGCAATTATGCCAACTGCCGTATACGCCTTTGAACGTGTACGCGAGAGCTGATGTGCATCCTCGATCGCATCTCTGCCGCCGAGCGATATATATTCGTCAAGCAACGGATTCTCCACCTCGGGAGTCTGCTCCGATTCACGTGCGCAAGCCTCGTTACGTTCACGCAAAAGTATATCGAGTCTGCTTGCTTGTTCCTCAAGCTCTCCGAGTCCATCGATATCCTCCGTACCTGCCTTTTCTATTTCACCCCGAAGCTCCGTAACGCGGTTTTCAAGCGAGTCACGTCTCTCAAAAAGTCCGAGCAGAACGCCTGCGTCATACTGTTCAACCCGAGCGGCTATCTCGTCCGCCTTGGTCTTTGCCGAGTCAAATTTCACCTGCATATCCGCAAGCTGTGCTTCCTTTGAAAGAATCTCCTCGTGCTTTTGCAGTGACTCCGAAAGGCGCACCTCCATCTCGGCACATTTTTTATCCATCTCATAAAGACGGCCGCCCTTTTCGTTCTTGTGTAAAAGTGACGCTCTTGCCGCATCAAGCTTCGAACTCGCACGCTGTGTGTTTACGTTTTCATCCGCGGAAAAGAGGATGTTTTCAATTCCCTCGCTGACCTTTGCACCGCCGGCAGTCGTTCCGCCAAGCTGTGACACAAACGCCGTCGATGCAAACATTTCCGCGTCAACACCGAGAAGCAGTTCACCGGGTGTTGTTCCGTCAAGTGCGTGACGTATCGGCATATTCGTATCGGCATCAATGAGCTGTACCGCTTCACGGTTGCCGACGATCGCACGCTCGATTCTGTAACGCTTCTCACCTGCAGAGACCGTGATACTTCCTGCAGCTCCGCCCGTTTGCCACGAAAGAAGCTGTGCTCTCTCCTTTGACGGTACACCGTAAAGTATGAATTTTATAAACGCGGCGATAGTCGATTTTCCGCTTTCGTTCGCGCCCTCTATTATGTTAACCTCGCTGTCAAGCTCAATATCCGTATCCGAGAGCTTGCCGAAGGTGTCAATATGCAATTTTTCTATAAACATTACGCACCTCAACAATCAGTGATATCTCCGCCCGACAATGCAGCAAGTCCATACCGCAGTGCCATGACCGCAATCTCACGCTCATCCGCATCGTCACTCTCAAGCTGTGCCCTCAGACTGCGGTAATATTCTCCGCGCAGAGTCGGATCGTCCGCAAGCTTCGAGCCGTCGGCAAGCGGTAAGGTTTCGTCAACGATCTCTAAAATGAACATCTGACCAAACTGTTCCGCAAGAAAAGCCGGCGACGGTTTCAGCTCGCCCGAAACATTTCCGACAAGACGCACACGAAGCGCAGTATCGTCACCGTAATGCTTCTCGGCAATCAACGCACGCAGCTTGTCCAGCAGATCGGCATTGGTCTCGGCTCCGCTGACATCACAGGTTTCATCGGCGTAACAGCGTTTACAGAAGCGCACAAATCTCGCTGCAAGCGAAAGCTCCGTCTCCTTTTCGATAAGGACGAGCAGTGCACCCTTTATGCCGCATTCGTCAAATCCGCGACCTTCGAGACATCCGCTGTATGCGACGTAACCGTTTCCGATATTTTCAACGCCGTTATGGGTATGTATATGTCCGAGTGCGGCATAATCGAAACCACATCCGGCGAGAGTTTCACGCCCAATCGGACAATACTGAGACTCGTTCACGTCAAAATCACCATGGGCAACAAGCAGGTTGATCTTCGAGGGATCTTCGACGGTGAAGCCTTCAAGCGGACAATTCTCCATATGCGAGGACGTAAATGCCCAGCCGTAGACAGTTGTGTTTTTATCCGGGAAATCGAAACATGACAGCTCAGGTGAGTCAAAAATATATACATTCTCGGGAAATTCGGCGCGGTTATAGTAGCTCGTCGGCGTATACGGATCGTGATTGCCCGGCGCGATTATAACGTAACATTCCGGAATCGCGGCAAACTCGCGGCAAAGCAGTGCAACCGTCTCACGCGAAACGTAAGCTCCGTCAAAAAGGTCACCCGAAATCAAAAGAAAATCCGCCTTATTCATTTTAGCGGAAAGTGTCAGTGAGGTAAATGCCGCACGCAGCTCCATACGTCTTGTTTCCGAGCGCGAAATATCGAGCGCGGTGAGCGGACTGTCAAGATGCAGGTCGGCACAGTGTAAAACTTTGATCATCATAGGACTCCCGTTTGTTTTTATACTCTATCTTCTATTATACAATATATCCGCGCAAATTGCAAGGTGTAGAAATAAAATTTACAACCTGGCGCGCCCCATTTTTCCTCATCTGCACATTTTCCCTCATCCGGTTTTCGCCGAATATGCGAAAACCACCTTCCCCCAAGGGAAGGCTTTTTAATGCTGAATGTTACTAAAAAAGGCTTCTCCCAGGAGAAGCTGTCGAGCGTATGCGAGACTGATGAGGGCAACCACTCCCCTCGCCTTCGCAAAGCAAAAACACAAAAAACAACCGCCCCCACTTAAGGGAGCGGCTGTAAAAGCTTTCGCTAATTACTTATATTGTATTTAGGAGAAACTTATTAGTCGAATACGAATACTGCAACGCCGTCCTCGAAGGAAGCATAGTCATATTCATATGCGCCATCAACGAGCTTTCTTGTGCCCATCCAGTATACGTTGTCGTAGTCAGCGCCTTCGCCCTCAGTGTTGAGAACTGCAGCTGCATCCTCGTCCTCGTATACGGTGCCGTTAGAAGCATCGATAGCAACGAGCTTGGTTACAGGAATAGCAAGTACAGATACCTCACCCTCGATAAGGATGGTGTGCGGGAACTCAGTATTGCCAGAGAATGCTTCGCCGAGCTCTACATAAACTCTACCATCATTGAAGTATGCGTAGAAGTCACGGAGGCTGGTGCTAGCATAGAGAATACCATTGGTGTTAGCGAAATCCTTATAAGTACCGTAGTCTACGCCAACTGCAAGGTCAGACTTAGCAACCTTTTCGCCCTTAGCGTTAACGCCTACAACGCCGTTCTTGTCAGCCTTGTAGATCTTACCGGACTCGAGCTTGAAGGTGGAGTAGATGATGGTTTCAGAACCGTCTTCGAGGTCATGTGCGCCAGCATATGCGTAAACCTTGAGGTCCTCTTCGTAACCGGTGAGGCCGAGGTCTTCTGCATAAGTAAGGCTTGCATCAACGAATCTGTCAGCGCTTACGCCGGCAGTGGTGAGCCATCTGGTTTCAACAGTGAGAGCCTTGAAGTTTACAGCCTTACCGTCGAATACGATAACAGTCTTTGCATAACCGTTGCCGCGACCGAGAGCGTCGGTGAAGATAACAGTGTCAGCGTCGAATACGATGCTTGCATCCTTACCGGGCATGGTCTTGTATGCTTCAACAGCATTTACATCACCGGTAGTGTCGATGAAGTAGAATACAGTGTTGCTGTTAGTGTAGAGTCTGTTCTTGGGCTCGATGTCATCGTGGTCTGCATCATATACGGTGTGACCGCCGATGAATGCGAGGGTTTCCTCAGCCTCATCGATTGTGCCGAGAGTCTTGTCATCAAGCTTGATGAGGTCGTAGTCAGCATAGTCATCCATATCGGGTGTGATAGGAGCACGCATGTTGAACTGACCGTCAGCATACTGGGTTGCCCAAACAGTGTTCTTGGTCTGCCATGTATCGTCGCCAAGAAGGAGAGCGATCTGATAAGCATTGAGCTTTTCAATAGCCTTGTCGCCAACGCCGGAAATCTTAGCGTTAACCTGGCTGATGGTAGCGCCGGTCTTGTAAGCACCGTCGTACCAGATGCTTGCATAAACTGCATCGAGGTCGATGTCAACGATGGACTCGAATACCATGTACTCGTGAGCGTCCTTAGCTGCTACAGTCTGCTCGATGAAGAAGATGTAACCGTTGGTTGCATAGAATACATACTCTGCGCCGATCTTTCTGTCGTCAACGAGGTCAGCAACAGGAGTCTTGCCGAGGTACTTACCAGCCTTGATATCGTCGATGAGGGGATCCTTTAAAGTGCCAATGGACTTCGGAAGGAGCTCGCCGCCGAGTTCAACGTCGGATGCGTCCATGAGATAGGAGCTGCCGTCGGTAAATGTTACAGTGTACTTACCGGTGTTCTTGTTGTACTGAAGCTTCTTGAGAGTCTTGGTTTCAGGCTCAATTACTTCGTTTACAGTGATCTCCTTGAGGAGTTCATTGTATGTGAACGAGAATACAGTACCGGTGGTAAGCTCAACATCGCTGTTGTACTTAACCTCAGTAACCTTTGCAGCAGTACCGGTAGCGTCGAGCCATACACGGTCATATGTGTAAGAGCCGGACTTGTAGGTGTATGCGGAAGAAATGTAGATGGGGAGGTAGATAGCGCGCTCATACTCGCCATCCTTGTCATCATCATAGAGGTGGAGCTCATATGCAGTGGTTGCAACGCCGTCAGCGTTAGCAGGGAGCTGATCCATAGCAGCATAGTCTGCATAGTCAAACTCTGTACCAGCGATTTCGTAGCCGTAACGATTGAGAGCAGTCTTCTCATCAATCATCTTGTTGTCGCTAACAGTTACATAGAACTTAGCGGTTGTGTTTGTGCTGATGAGGTAAGCAGCGATTACACCATTGTAAATGATGTGACCGTCAGCTGTTGTAAGGAGATTCTTACCAACAGTATTAGCAGCGTTAACGTTGCTGTTGAATACTACGATTTCCTTGTTGAGGTAAGAACCGGTGAGGTTGCTAACGAGCTTGTAGGTTACATTGTTAACCTTAATGCTGTAGCCGTTTACGCCATGAGCGATGTCCTTGAAGTTTACAACAGTAGGAGCAGCGCCAACCTCAACATCGTCGTATGCGCCGGTTTCAGCGTCATAGTTGATGAATGTTACAGCGCGGTTGAAGTAGTCCTCAACGTCTGCATTTTCATCGTCAACGAGGTCTGCGAAAGGCATATATGTGATAGCGCCTGTAGGAACACCGTTTACGAGAGCCTGGATACCAACGTGAACTTCGTCGATAGCATTACCGGCAGCGGTGTACTTGTCAGACTGAGTATCCTTAACGTATGCCTGCTTGGGAGTAGCGGTGATAACGAATGTGGACTCAACGCCAACCTCGTTTTCGAAAGAACCGAAGTTCTTGTCAGCGAGAGTGATGTCGCCTTCAGCGGGAGCAGCATAGATCATGTTAGCGATGATCTGAGCGGTTTCGCCTCTGGTGAGTGCCTTGTCGAGATCGTTTACATCAACGCCGTCGGTGAGTCCAAGAGCAACAGCCTTGTTGTAGTAGGGCCACTTCCAATCGCCTTCCCACTCAACCTCATAACCAAGAGTAGCAACTGCCATCTTGAGAGCCTGAACGTAGGTGATTGCATCGTCGGGACCAAACTGGGTAGCACTGTAACCGTTTACAATGCCGTTAGCGTATGCATAGTAGATTGCACCGGTGTACTCGGTAACATCGTTGAAAGGAACGATGGGTGTGCCGAATTCAGCAACATCGGTGATACCTGTTGCAGCGCGAGCTACGAAAATAGCCATTTCATATCTCTTAACGCCTGCATCAGGAGAGAATGTGCCCTCGCCGGTACCAGCAGTGATACCCTTAACTACGAGGTCATTGATAGCGTCTGCATAGATGTTCTCTTCAGCAACGTCTGTGAAGGTAGCATCATCAGCAGAAACTACTGCAGCAGCACTTACGATCATAAGCATAGCAAGTACTAATGCAAAAAACTTCTTGAGATTTCTCATTGTTAGTTTCTCCTTTGAAATAATATTTTTGCGGTAGATCTTCGAGGGTAAGTCTTTCCCGCGATGCAACATTCTGACTCACTTGAATATCTGCATATTCGGGATAGATTTTACGCGCAGTGAAGATTTTCCCTGTACATATGATACTACAAGTCCCTTTTTTTTGCAATAGGTATACCTTTTTTGTAAGGTATTTGTAATTTTAAATTGGGTTTAATATTACATTTCAACCATCAGCATTTTCTTTATAAAACGGCAAAAAAGTTCGATGTAGCCTATCTTTTCGACGTTTTCCGCAGCCGTTATCGGGACGGAAGAAATAATTTTGCCGTCAATAAGAAAATCAACGCGTCCAACCTCGTCACCGACCGCAATCGGCGCAGAAATTTCCTCGGGAAGATAAATTTCACGCGTTAACTTCGCAGACTTTCCCTTTTCAAGCACAAGCGAGGATTCGCCAACCGTAAGCGGCACCGTATCGCAAACGCCGCCGAGTACACGCATATCGGGAATAGGCTCGGCAAGTGTGAGATCGGCGGTTTCGTAATTGGCAAAGCCGTAATCGAGCAGTTTTTTGGCGGTTTCGTTACGGTCGTCACGGCTCGGCGATGCCATAACTACCGCGATAAGCTGCATACCGTCACGCTCGGCTGTTGCGGATATACAGAATTTCGCTTTCGAGGTCGAGCCGGTTTTGAGTCCGTTCGCTCCGTTATAGAAACGAATGAGACGGTTTGTGTTGGTAAGTCCGAAAGCACCGCCGCGGATAGTGTCCATCCAGATGGAGGAATATTCGAGTATCTGAGGATATTTCGTTATCAGCTCGCGTGACATTATCGCGATATCGCGTGCGCTTGTAACGTGACCGTCCGCGTCGTCGTCAAGGCCGTTTGTGTTGAGGAAGGTCGTGTTTTTCATACCAAGCTCTGCGGCACGCTCATTCATACGTTTAACGAAAGCTTCCTCGCTGCCCGACACCGCTTCGGCAAGTGCAACCGCGGCATCATTCGCACTCGCAACAACGACACACTTGACCATCTCGGAAACGCTCATCTGCTCACCGGGCTCAAGAAACACCTGTGAACCGCCCATCGATGCCGCATATTCGGAGGTCGTCACCATGTCATCCCAACCGATACGTCCCTCGGCAACTGCTTCCATGATAAGCAGAAGTGTCATGATCTTGGTTACGGAAGCAGGCGGAAGGGCTTCGTCAGCATTTTCCTCGAGCATGACAAGTCCCGTGGAAGCTTCCATCAATATATATGAGCGCGCATTATAGTCGGCGGCACTCACGCGGACGGGCACTGCAAAGAACAGTATTAATAATAATGAAAGAAATCGCTTAAATTTCATATAAATCACCTCGATGATGTATATGAGCGAAGTGAGGGGAAAATTCATCGCATATAGGAAATACGGTCGCTTTTTGAAAAGCCGATTTGGGATGTCTCCCGGTGCCCATCAAAAATATACAAATCCGTAGGGGCGTATCATGATGTGCCCGATGTGTGCGATTTATGGCTAAAGACGGGCGATTCGTGGATCACCCCTACAAGAAATCCGTCCTATCAGCAAAATCAAAATCCTCCCGATTAAACAAAAAAAGCAACGGAGCATTCACACCCCGTTGCATAATAACGTCTATATTATATAATGTAAGGTTTGAGATCCTCAAACAGCGCATCGGTATCCTCAGCGTGTGCAGTAAGCTTGATAGGCTTGAGAAGATCAAGCGAGAAAATACCCATGATCGACTTCGCGTCAACAACATAACGTCCGGACATAAGGTCAATGTCCATGCTGTACTTCGACACGATATTTACAAAATTGCGTACATCCTCGATCGAGGAAAGCTTGATATCAACAGTTTTCATAATAATTATCTCCTTTTATATCATTTTTCACTTATATAATAGCTCAAAAAGCCGGGTTTGTCAATAGTTTTTGCATAAAATTTACATCAAAGAACAATACGTCTTGCTTCAAGATAGAAACGCTTGTCGTCCGCTTCACCCATCGAGAATGTCTTTCTCGGAAGCGCACCGTCACGTACAACCGTCGGGAAAAGCTCCGATTTCTCCATGCCCTTGAAAAGAAAACCGATCGCATCCTTGCCGCTTGCTAACTTCTTCGTCGATTCAATACCGTGAATATAGTCAACCGTGACGTCCTTGTGCGATTTCAGATATGCATCAATGAACACCTGCAGCGTACCGACAGGCAGAAGCGACGTGGGATTGTCAACGGTGATCTCGCCGTATCCGTCAACTGTGACAAATCCAAATGTCTGCGCGTCAATGTCACTTTCGGGAAGCGATTTCACATATGTACGGAACTCCGTCATGAACGCCTCGGGATCGACACCGAACAGTACACGGTAAATCGGCTCAAACTCGAGTGCAGTGTCGTGAATGTTTACGATCTCGCAAAGCGCATAACGTGCAGGATGTACAGCGCGTTCGTCTTCGGAAAGTGTCGGTTTTATCTGCTCCCAGAACGCCTTTGCAGATGCAAGCGAATGATTTCCGTCACCAACTGCGAAAACGAGCGGATCGTCAGTTCCCTGTGTCTTCGAAGCGTCCTCGCAGAGTGCTTCAAGCGCAGACGAAACACGTGCAATCTCATCGCTTGGCAGGTAACGTCCGAGTGCGTGACCGCTGTTTTGCATCATGTCGAAATCGTATGCCGTTTCATACGCGGTCGCCTTATCTATAAGCGGCTCGATGACCGTTTTCTTCGGATCGTCGATAAGTATCATTATATGCGGAAGCTCGACCGATGCGCCTTCGCGAATTTTCACACGCGGCGGTATACGTTCAAGCACTGTTCCCTCGGTTGCACGCACGAGCGAAACTGCACCCTTGTTGTAATCGTAACATTCGAGGTCAAGTGCACCGACAAGACCGCGGCGGATCTTACCGTTCTTTTGTGTACGTTCGAGGTATATCATTGAAGCTTTACGCTCGGTGAGAACATTTGCGGCGTAATCGACCATAGTTTCGTTTATTTTCGGTATACGTTTCTCTGCCTCGGAAAGATACAGCTCGGGCAGTGTGATACGCAGAGTTGACGGTGCATCGCCGACGACCGTTTCAACGGCGTTCCAATACTCGGGCTCGGAGGTGTACTGGTCACAGGCAACGCACGACCAACGGTGCATTTTTTCGGCATCCTTCGAGAAGCTTGGAAGCAGTATGTCTGCGGGATAAAAACAGTTTTTCATATGTAATTCCTCGTGAATATAATATCATTATTATTATGATATCATATTTTCGCGTTATTTTCAAGAGGATATGGGAAAATATATCATGTTTTCATCGCAAAACTAACTTCAGCCGCGTCAGCGGCATTACAACAGCAAAAGAAACAATGAAGCACCTGAGCCGCCGATGTAACTGGCGGCGGACGAACGGTGACTGTGTCAAATCGAATCCGGAGCCGCAGGCGGAGTTGAGCGTGGCTCGAGCGCAAGCCAAGGAGGGCGGAGGGAGCTCGAGGGGGGTAGGAACCTGCGGCGAGCTGGGTCCTGTTCCCCTCGAACTTACGCGAAGTTCAAATCGCAACACAAAGAGATTTGATGTATCTTTGTATTGCAGGGATAAAAGTTACTTTTTCGCCCAAAAGCGAAGAAAGCAATTTCCCAAAGTGTACTGCTTCGAGCTTCGTATCATTCGAGAGGGACGACAACCAACGCTGGCGCGAAGGTTTTCTTCCCTCTCGAGCTCTCCCTCTTTCCTTTGCCTGCACTCGATTTGCGCTCAGTTCGCTAACGCTCACAATTCGCTTTGTTAACTGTGACCGTTCGTCCGCCGCCAGTTACATCGGCGGCTCAGGTGCTTCATTGCTTGTTTCGTTGTTGTAACGCCGCTTTGCGGCTGAAGTTAGTTTTGTGCATACAAAAAAGCTGTCCCTCCGACGAGACAGCTCTCTTGCATATATTTATAACACCTTTGACAAAAATTCCTGCGTACGCTGATGCTTGGGACTCTCGAAAAAGCTTTTCGGATCGGCTTCCTCGAGTATCACTCCTTGATCCATGAAAAGTATACGCGATGCAACCTCACGGGCAAATCCCATTTCGTGAGTAACGACAACCATCGTCATACCGTCCTCGGCAAGCTCACGCATGAGGTCAAGCACCTCTCCAACCATCTCAGGGTCAAGCGCGGATGTCGGCTCGTCGAAGAGTATCACGTCAGGGTTCATCGCAAGTGCACGTGCAATCGCGACACGCTGCTTCTGTCCGCCCGAAAGTGTTGACGGGTAAACGTCCGCTTTGTCGGAAAGTCCGATTCTCTCAAGCAGATGAAGTGCATTTTTACGTGCTTCTTCCTTTATCTGTGCCTTGGTTTGAGTAATTTCAAGCGCAGACTTTTTGTTTTTCTTCTTGCGGAACATATTCGTCAGCGGCAAAAAGAAATTGTGCAGCTTCGCATTACGCAGATCGGAAACTCCGACGTGTACCGGTGCAAGCATGATATTTTCGATAACCGTTTTGTTATTGAAAAGATTGAACTGCTGGAAAACCATTCCGATCTTACGTCGGTGAAGATTGATGTCAACTCGCATATCGGCAATATTTACACCGTGAAAAATGATCTGACCGCCCGTGGGATCCTCCATACAGTTGAGACAGCGCAGAAACGTACTTTTTCCGCTTCCCGAAGGACCGATGACGCACACGATATCGCCTTTTTCTATCTTGACGTTAACGCCTTTCAGCACCTCGAGCTTGCCGAAGCTTTTCTTTAAATCAATTACGTCTATCACTCTTCTGCAGCCTCCTTTCCATAATCTTGATTCCGAGCGTTATCAGCATGACAAGCACGATATAGATAATTGCCATAAAAAGATACGGGATGAGGTACTCATAGTTGCTCGTACCGATTTCGGTGAATACCTTATAAAGGTCCACAACCGCAACAAAGCTTGCAACCGAGGTTTCCTTTATAAGCGCAATGAACTCATTTCCAAGAGTGGGAAGTATATTTTTAACTGCCTGAGGAACGATAATCTTCATCATAGTGACAGAATAACTCATTCCGAGCGCACGACCTGCTTCCATTTGTCCCGGATCGACAGACTGTATTCCGGCACGCATCATTTCAGATATGTAAGCACCGCTGTTAAGTCCGAAAACAAGCACGCAGGTGTTTATTGAGCCAATATTGATTCCAACCATCGGGAAAATAACAAAATATGCCAAAAGAAGCTGAACAACTATCGGCGTTCCTCTGAAAAAACCGACGTATAGAGCCAAAATTTTATCGAGTATACGCGGCAAGATTTTGTATTTTGGCATCACCTTAACTGCAGCGATCAACGTACCGATAACGATACCGATAATAAGACCGACGACAGCGATGATCAGCGTATTTTTAAGTCCCTCCGAAAAAACACGAATATAACCTTCGTTTATCCAGAACGACCGCCAGAATTTTGACCACCTTATTGCAATATCTGCCATTGGTGCCTCCTATCTTAAAAGTTTGGAGCCGGTCGCCAACAGGGACGTTCCGACTCCGATCATTAGCTTAAATTAACTGAATCAGTCTCCGTTTATAGACTTAACAATTGCGTTTGCAGGAGCGTTATCGAGAACAACGTAGTCGATTTCGCCGTTGAGCATTGCGGTAACTGCAAGAGCTGCGTAATCGTATGCCATCTTTTCAGCGGGAATACCCTTGAAGCCGTAGCCCTCATCTCCCTTGTCAAGGTCACCGAGGATATAGGTTTCACCTGTTGTACCGGCCTGGCAGCCAATCTTATTTTCAGTGGTAAGTGCATCAAGAATAGCAACCACATCGTCAACAGTCTTACACTCATCAAAGTCGGTGCAGTCATCGGGAACGATAAGCACCTGAGCTGCATTATAGTAGGAATCGCTGAAGGTTACAACCTCTTCTCTTGCAGGAGTGATTGTGAGACCTGCCATAGCGATGTCGCACTGTCCGTTCTGAACAGAGGTAACAACAGACTCAAACTTCATGTCCTGGATAACAAGCTCCTTGCCGAGATATTCAGCAAGACCGGCAGCGATTTCGAGGTCGATACCGTAGAACATACCCTTGTCGTCAACCATTTCAAAGGGCTCAAAGCCGGTGCTGGTTGCAACAACGAGCTGATCCTTGGTTTCGTCAAGAGCTGCAGAAGCAACCTTTTCAGGCTCACCTTCGCCGAAGTACTTGTCGCAGATGGCGTCGAATGTACCGTCGTCCTTGATCTGTGCGAGGTATTCGTTAACCTTGCCGAGAAGCTCTTCGTCTTCTTTGGATACAGCAAATGCATAAGATTCCTCAGAAAGAGCAATGTCGATAACCTTTGCCTTGGAGGAAGCGTCGTCGCCGCAGGAAACGAGAAGTGTCACAGCCATGAGAGCTGCGAGCACAAGTGCAAAAATTCTTTTCATGATGTGTTCTCCTTATAAAAAATAGATTTAGAATATAGTGCGCTAATTATATGTTACACCATAATTCAAAAAAATGCAATAGTAATACTGTACAAATTGTGCTTTCAGAAGAAATTTTTTTATTTGTGTCAAGCTCTCTCTCTCGCACGTACACAAATTTTTTCAACTTTTTTTGCAAAAGGTGTTTACAAAATCGAAAATATAGTATATAATGGTAACATACAAGCAAAGGCTGTGAACGGAAAGAAGCCTTTTGGAGTCGGTACAGAGAAACGCGCCGTGATCGTCACGTGGTGTGAGCGCGTACCGGAGCCATCGGCATAAAGTGCGTCCGTGAGCCGGTTCGGTGAAATCAAGTAGCCGTTCCCGTCTGCTTCACGTTACAGAAGCAGGATATTATACGTATCCGAAAGAGTACAATGTAAAGTGGAACCGCGCAAGTCGCCTTTACAACCTTATAGTGGGTTGTAGGGCTTTTTTTGATTTTATTATATGGAAGGAGCTTTATAAAAATGAACTTTGACATTGATTCTATGCTAAAGAGCTTCAAAAAAGTAAAAAACGAAATAAAAAACGATATCCGTGTCATTCGTGAACGAGATCCCGCTGCGACAAGTGACCTCGAGGTCGCACTGCTCTATTCGGGATTTCATGCGGTGCTTGCATACCGTCTGTCGCACAAGCTTTATAAGCACAATAAGCATTTTGCGGCACGTATGGTTTCGCAGGGTGCACGTTTCTTAACGGGCATTGAGATCCATCCCGGCGCAAAGATCAGAAAGGGACTTTTCATCGACCACGGAAGTGCCGTTGTCATCGGTGAAACCGCGGAGATCGGCGATAACTGCACGATTTATCAGGGTGTAACACTCGGCGGTACAGGCAAGCACGTCGGCAAACGTCACCCAACACTCGGCGATAACGTAATGATCGGCTCGGGTGCAAAGGTGCTCGGTCCGTTCAAGGTCGGAAGTAACTCAAAGATTGCCGCAAACGCTGTCGTTCTCGAGGAGATCCCCGAAAACAGCACCGCTGTCGGTATTCCGGCACGTGTCGTTAAGCGTGCAGGAACAAAGGTGTCACCGTGCGATCTCGACCAGGTACATCTGCCTGACCCTGTTGCACAGGAGCTTTGCAAGCTGACGATCCGCATTGAACAGCTTGAGAAGCAGCTTGCGGAGAAAGAAAAAGGAGAACCACAAAAATGAAACTCTATAACACAGCAACAAGAACCCGCGAGGACTTCGTACCAAACGATCCGTCGCTTGTAAAAATGTACACCTGCGGCCCGACCGTGTACCATTTCGCACACATCGGCAACCTGCGTTCTTATATTATGGAAGACATCCTCGAAAAGTCACTGCGCTATTCGGGCTATAACGTCAAACGCGTCATGAATATCACGGACGTCGGACATTTAGCATCCGATGCTGATACGGGCGAGGATAAAATGCTCAAGGGCGCGAAGCGTGAAAAAAAATCGGTCATGGAGATCGCACAGTTTTATACCGATGCATTCTTCGAGGATTGCCGTAAACTCAATATCAAGCGTCCCGACGTGGTTGAACCGGCGACAAACTGCATCGGCGATTACATCCATATAATCGAAACGCTCATCGAAAAAGGATATGCTTACGCGGCAGGCGGCAACATTTATTTTGACGTTTCCAAATTGAAACAGTATTATATCTTCAACGATTTTTCCGAGGACGATCTTGAGGTCGGCGTACGTGAGGGCGTTGAGGAGGATCAGAACAAGCGCAATAAAAATGACTTCGTTCTGTGGTTTACAAAGTCGAAGTTTGAGGATCAGGCACTCAAATGGGATTCTCCGTGGGGAGTCGGTTACCCCGGCTGGCATATCGAATGCTCGGGTATCTCGATGAAGCACCTCGGCGAGGACCTTGACATCCACTGCGGCGGTATCGATAACGCGTTCCCGCATCACACAAACGAAATTGCACAGTCCGAGGCGTATCTCGGTCACAAGTGGTGTAACTATTGGATGCACGTGCACCATCTCAACACAAATTCGGGCAAGATGTCGAAATCGAAGGGCGAATTTCTGACCGTTTCACTGCTTGAGGAGAAGGGTTACGATCCGCTTGTTTACAGACTTTTCTGCCTGCAGTCTCATTACCGCAAAAACCTCGTTTTCTCATGGGAGAACCTCGACAACGCGGTTGTGACATATAACAAAATGATCGGAAAGATCGCCGCCCTTAAACCGAGCGAGGATGCCGTTGACATTGCCGCATTTGATACACTCAAAGCAAAATTCCTCGATGCGATTGGTAACGATCTCAATACGGCACTTGCGGTTACGGCGGTTTATGATGTTCTCAAATATAACACGAACGACGCAACAAAGCTTGCACTTTTAGCCGATTTCGACCGTGTGCTCGGACTTGATCTCATCGAAAAAGCAACGGCAAAGCGTAAAGAGCTCGCGGCAGCACCCAAGGCAGGCGAGTTCACGATAATCTGCGATTCGGGTGAAGCTGACGCAGAGATCGAAACGCTCATTCGCGCACGTCAGGATGCAAAAAAAGCAAAAAACTATGCCGAGGCAGACCGTATCCGTGACGAGCTGAAATCGCGCGGAGTTGAGCTTACAGACATTCCCGGCGGTGTCAGATACAGCCGTTGATTCAGTATAAACAGAGGAGCTTTTTGACGGCTCCTTTGTTTTTTTAAATTCACCGCATACATAATGTCATATCAAAATCCGTACACTGAATTATAACGTGAAAAAGCGAATTTTTCAATAATACTTCCCTCGACCGTCATATAACCGTCACATTCGTTTTTTATAATATACCCGTAAGCTGAAGCCCATCCGCCCACAGCGGCATTTCAAGGAGGAACAAAATATGGATTATAACCATAATTTTAACAGTTACAATAATCAGAATAATAACACCCCGAATAATAATATCCCCAATAATAACATTCCGAATTACGGTCCGACAAATTATAACGCTCCCGGCTATACCCCTCCCCCTTACAATCCTCAGAATTATACTTCTCAGGATAATAATTCGGGAGATTGTCCGCCTCAGGAGCCGAATCCGCCGATACAGCAGCCTCCAATGCAGAATTACACCTATATCCCAAGAGAAACGCCCGATCTTTTCGAGCCGCTCCCGAAGAAGGAAAAGAAGAAAAAATCCACTTCGCATCTGAATATCGGTGCTGCACTGATCCTCGTTGTTGTCTGCGCAGTGGCATCATGCGGTGCTGCATTCGCGGGAACATTTCTTGCAAACAAAGCCTTAGGTAATTCCGAAGACGGCGCTTCAGGCGGCACTCCCGTAGTTAATAACGGCGGCACTCCCTCGGTCGTTTTCGAAGCATATGAAAACGAAAACAAAGAGCCCGGTACCTATAAGCAGGTTGCCGATGCTGTTGCTCCCACCGTCGTTGAGATCACAACCGAGTCGATCGTCACCGATTCCTTCTTCTGGGGAGGAAACTATGTCACATCAGGCGCAGGCAGTGGCGTTATCATCAGCGCAGACGGTCTCATTATAACAAATAATCACGTCGTCAGCGGCGCAAACACGATCACCGTCAGAACGACCGACGGCACAGACTATACGGCAAAGGTCCTCGGTACAGACTCCGAATCGGACATTGCAGTCATCAAAATCGAAGGCACAAATCTTCCTTTCGCTCTGCTTGGTGACAGTGACACACTTGACGTCGGCGAGGAGGTCGTTGCAGTCGGAAATCCGCTTGGCAATCTCGGCGGAACGATAACAAACGGTATCATCAGCGCACTCTCGCGTGAGGTTGAGATCGACGGAACGACCATGACGCTTATCCAGACAAACGCAGAGGTCAACCCCGGCAACTCCGGCGGCGGACTCTTTAATATGTACGGCGAGCTTGTCGGCATCGTAAACGCAAAATCGACCACGTCATCATCGGGAGTTTCGGTTGAAGGCATCGGCTTTGCAATTCCGATAAACACAGCGAAAAAGGTTTCCGATGAGCTTGTCAACTACGGTTACGTACGCGGCAGAGTTATGATCGGCATCGGAATCGTTGACGTTACAAACACTTATGACGCCATGTATTACCGCGTAAACTCGCTCGGCGTATATATAACGAGCTCGGAGTTCACCGATGAGCTGAAATCGGGCGACCGTATCGTTGCGATCAACGGAGAGGAAGTCACATACAGTTCGGATATCAAGGCTGCACTCGTTGGATGTGAGGTGGGAGACGAGATCACCATCAAGGTCGTGCGCGACGGCAGATATATCGACGTTGAAGTAACATTGCATGAATACGTTCCCTCAAGCAATGAAACCGACACCGACGACAGCACGGATTTCGAAAATAATTTCGGCAAAAACAATTAACAAAAACCGGGCGTTTTTAAAAGGACGCTCGGTATTTTTTGTCGCAAATCGAGTACAACTGCACCAAACAAGCATAGGTGCACCGTAGCCGCCGACGAAGATGGCGGCGAGAAGCAGTTATCGCTAACAAAGCGAATCGTGAGCCGCAGGCGAACTGAGCGCAAATCGAGCACCGGCAAAGGAAAGAGGGAGAGCTCGAGAGGGAAGAAAACCTTTGCGCCAGCATTGGTTGTCGTCCCTCTCGAATGATACGAAGCTCGAAGCAGCATACTTCGAAAATGTTTTCTTCGCTTTTGCGGCAGAAAAGTAACTTCTATCCGCGAAATACAAAGATAGATTAAATCTTTTTGTATTGTGCTTCGTACTTCGCGTAAATCCGAGGGAATCAGGAACCAGCTCGCCGCAGTTTCCTGCCCCCCTCGGGCTCCCCCCGATCTCCTTGGCTTGCGCTCGATTTGCGCTCAGTTCGCCTGCGGCTCACGATTCGTTTTGTTGCGTGTGACCGCTCGTGCCGCCAATTGCATCGGCGGCGGTGCACTTTCGTTCGTTTGCCGCTGTTTAAGATCGGAGCGTTAATCTCCGATTTTTTCGAGGTCAATTTACTTCGCAATATTTTTTCAAATTGTCAATATAGTGCTTTTCCTGTTAACTTTTTTCGCATATCATTGACTTTTGAAAAATGCGGTGGTATATTTATGCTTGTAAAATACCTTTTGTGAAAGGAAAAGATTATGAAAACAATATCGCTTCTCAAAGACTGGCAGCTTCGCGAGGAGGCTCTCCACTGCACTGCTGAAATGTCAACTCTTGTCGCAAATAAAACCGACGGCTGGATGAATGTACCAACTCTCCCTTGTGACGTTCATATGGCACTTAAAGACGCAGGACGTATCAAGGAACCCCTCATCAGTCTCAATACATTTGACTGCAAATGGATCGAAGAGCGCAGCTGGTGGTTCTCGAAGACCTTCACTCTCTCCGAGGATGATCTCTCAAAGCACGGCGTCGAGCTCTTTATCGAAATGCTCGATATTCACGCCGATATCTTCCTGAACGGTACTCATATCGCTCACCATGCAAGTGCCATGTACGCATTCCGCAAAAACGTACGCCCGTGGCTGAAGGCAGGCGAAAATACGCTTCTCATCCGCCTCACAACCGGCGCGGAACGTCCCGATGACACCGATGTCGCTCCCGTTCGTGACTTCGTTGCTTGCGAATACCGAAGCCGCCGTGAGGGACGCGGTAATGACAGACGCACTGGACTTCGCAAGCCGCAGTATGTTTTCGGTTGGGATCAATCGCCGCATCTTGCAACCTGTGCGATCTCGGGTGACGTTCGTCTTGAAATTCTTGATGAAATTGTCGTTCGTGACATTCGCTTTGAAACGCTTGACATAAACGAAAATGGTGCAAAGCTCCTCATTGAAGCAGAGGTTGAGAGCCGCGAACGTCTTTTTGCAAGGGAAATGGACGTTGAATTAGAGCTTTCGTTTGACGGCAAGGTCGTTCACACGGCAAAGTTCAATTTCCTCGCGAATGCAGGCGTAAATTATTGCGATTTCAGCTTCACACTTGAAAATCCCGAGCTTTGGTGGCCGAACGGTTACGGCAAGCAACCGCTTTACACCGCGCGTGTGAGTGCCGTCAACAATTACGGCGCAAAGGATGAAAAGACTATCACGACAGGTATCCGTACCGTCCGCCGCGAACAGCTTCCGATGAGCCGTGACGAGCGCTGTTATTATTTCATCGTAAACGGTAAACGTGTTTACTGCAAGGGCATGGATGTTATTCATTCCGACGTGCTTTACGCGAGAACCACCAAGGAGCTTGAATATAAGCTCATAACTGCCGCAAGAGATGCTAACTTCACAATACTCCGTTTCTGGGACGGTTATATGTACCAGAGCGATTACGTTCACGAGCTTTGTGACCGTTTTGGTATCATGACCTTTGAAAACTTCTGCTTTGCCTGCGGTGCATATCCGGATCACCTTGAAGAGTTTCGCCGCGAGGTCGAGGCAGAGGCGATTTATCAGCTCCGCCGTCTGCGTAACCATCCCTGTGTTGCGATGTGGATCGGTAACGGCGAGTGTCACGGTCTGCTCGCAAATTATCTTGGCAAAAACTACTTTAACGAAATGGATCCCGCTATTTACACAGGCGGTACATATCTCTATAACGAGCTGCTTCCGAAGCTTCATCATGCTCACGTCGCTTCCGTTGACTATCAGTGCTGTACACCCTGGGGCGGCTTCGAGGAGCAGGAGGTTGACGAGCGCGGTGCAAGACATTATTATCCTTTCCTCGATTTATCGCCCGAAAATCAGCAGAACCGTATCTCGGTTGAGTCGTTCGATCCGCTTGTATGCAAATTCATAACCGAGTGCGGCGTTATGGGACCGCCATCTGCCAAGGTTCTTGCAGGCTATCTCGGCGGCGAGGATAAATATAACGATTTCAAAACGTTCGAGCATCACCGCAACACCTTCGAGCGTTTTGCGGTACGCGACGGTATTTACAAGCATTACACAGGCGAAAAAGACCTTTCGCTGGACGAATACTGTCTCTACGGCGGACTTTTCCAGGGAACGCTTCTCTCATATGCAGCAGACAAGATACGTATCAACGAGGGATGCGGCGGAAGTGTGCTGTGGTGTCTGACGGACGGCTTCGGCGAGGTCGGCTTCAGTCTGATGGATCATAATGGCGATCCCAAGCCCGTTTATTATTATCTGCGCCGTGCATATTCGCCAACACGGCTTATCATGAAGCGCGACAGTGACAAAGTGAACATCTACGCATCCAACGACACAGCAAATGAGCGTATACTCAATCTCACCTTGGGATATGTCAGCTTTGACGGTGTATACGGTAAAACCGAAATGATCACGGCAACGCTTCCTGCATTCACCAAGACTATGGTTGTCGGCAGTGTTGACATTGGCAACGTCGATCTCACAAGCGGTGTGATTTATGCGCGTCCCGATGAAACGAATGTACTGCCCGTCATTCTTCGTACTGCGGATTTCCGTGAACTTAACATTCCGCGTGCGGCATCGCTTACGGTTTCGGATGTAGCGGTCACCGAGAATGAGATATCTTTCACAGTTTCCTCGGATATTTTCGCTCATGCAGTACATTTTGATCTCGGTGCCGACGCGAAGCTTTCCGACGAGTATTTTGATCTTCTCCCCAGCGAGTCACGTCGCATTACGCTTGCCGAGCCAAACGGCATCACTGCGGATGATATTCGTCCCGTTTGTGTTTATATTGCAGGATAAAAAGAAAGGCTGCCTGTATTTTCGGTACAGACAGCTTTTTGTATTGCAGATTTATTTATTGTTCATCTTATTTATAATCGCATCTCCGACCTGTGACGTTGTTGCCGTGCCGCCGAGATCGGGAGTTAAAGCCTTGCCCTGGGCAAGCACTTCCTCGATACAGTCAAGTAACTTTGCTCCCCATTCCTCGTGACCGAAGAAATCGAGCAGCTGACTTGCCGACCAAACCGTTGCAAGCGGATTCGCCTTACCTTGACCTGCAATGTCGGGCGCAGAACCGTGGATCGGCTCAAACATGGACGGGAATTTTCGTTCGGGATTGAGGTTTGCACCTGCCGCAAGTCCCATTCCGCCTGCGATTGCCGCTCCGAGGTCAGTCAGAATGTCACCGAAAAGATTCGAGGTTACAACAACCTCAAAACGTCCCGGATCCTTTACCATGAACATACTTGCCGCGTCAACGAGATACGAATATGTCTTAACCTCGGGATATTCACGTCCGACCTCCTCGAAGATCTGATCCCAGAATACCATTGAATAGTTGAGTGCGTTCGCCTTGCTAATACTCGTCAGTGTCTTGCCCTGTGACTTTGCAAGCTCGTATGCGTATCGGATTACGCGTTCACAGCCCATGCGTGAAAAGACACCGTTCTGAATAACGACCTCGTTCGGCTTGCCCTTGTAAAGCCAACTTCCGCTTCCTGCATACTCACCCTCGGTATTCTCTCGGACGAACACCATGTCGATATCCTCGCGAGGTGTATCCTTGAGCGGTGTCGGAGCGCCACGGAGCAGCTTCACGGGACGAAGATTGATATACTGATCGAAGCTCTTTCTTATAACGAGCAGCAGATCCCACAGTGAAATGTGATCGGGCACACCGGGTGCACCGACCGCACCGAGGAATATTGCATCGTATTTACGAAGCTCGTCAATGCCGCCCTCTGCCATCATGCGGCCTGTTTCCTTGTAATATTCGCATCCCCAAGGAAAATAAGTGAATTCAAAGTTGAAGCCTCCGTCAATACGTGCTGCCTCGTTAAGAACCTTAACACCCTCGGCAATGACCTCCGGGCCGATACCGTCACCTGCGATAACCGCTATTTTATGTGTGTTCATCGTTATACCTCCGAAATATGTATTTCACTTATATTATAGCACTTGTATATCCATTTGTAAAATAGATATTTACTTGACAAATATAGGGAAAAGCTATATAATGGAGATGTGACATTATTTTATACGGTGAAGCCCTCATCCGTCTCGTCTTACGACGTGCCACCTTCCCCCAGGGGAAGGCTTTCAGTAACAATTTGTTCGCAAAATAAAGTATGGTGGTAATTCAAAAAAGCTTTTAAATACTTTGTTTTCATACTCGCAAATCAACTTCAAAGGCTTCCCTCGGGGGAAGCTGTCGAGCTTGCGAGACTGATGAGGGTACACCTCTAATGAGGGTACACAAGAAAGCGACGGTGATCACATGAACCTGATCCAACTGAAATATTTCGAAGCAATCTGCAAATACGGAACCGTCATGTCGGCGGCAGAGCATATGCATATCTCACAGCCGTCACTTTCCGCGGCGATAAAATCACTCGAATCGGAGTTCGGCGTGACGCTTTTTAAGCGCGGACACCACGGTATGACGCTGACTGCAGAGGGTGAAACTCTCTATAAAATGAGTCTCGAGCTCACGCGTCGTGCTGACGAAATCGAGAGTATCATGAACGACCTCGGCGGCGAGAGTAAAATCCTCCGTCTCGGTATACCGCCGATGATCGGGTCACTCATCCTGCCGCGTCTCTTTCATGATTTTAACGATAACAACCCCGATGTACGCCTTGAAATCACGGAAGGCAGTCGTCACGAGCTTTACGGTAAGCTTTCCGAGGGCTTTGTCGACATGGTGTTCCTGCCGCACAGCCGTCCGCTTGATAAGGAGCTCTCTTCGCTCAAAATAGGCAGGCTCGAGATCGTCTGCTGTGTTTCGGGAGAAGATCCGCTTGCAAAAAAAACGAGTGTCCGTCCTGCCTTACTTGCGAACAAACCACTCGTACTTTTTGAAAACAGCTTTTTCCAGACGCAGGAAATAAAAAACCGCTTCGCAGCGGACAAAATCGAACCGAATATTCTTCTTCAAACAAATCAGCTCTCAACTCTCATGAGTATGATCTCAAGCGGTATTGCGGCGGGATTTATGTTCCGCGACCTTATAAAAGCGGACGCCGGGCTCGCTTTGATACCGCTTTGCGAGCCGATGTATATAGACGTGAGCCTCGCATGGCGTCGAAGCTCACACCAGAAATACAGCATGAAGGCATTGCGTGAATACCTGGCCGGTTCAGACATTTTTATTCGATAAGCAGCTCTGCTTCGTCAAGCCAACCAAGTCCCACAAGCGAAATGATGACCTCTCTCGGGATGTTATCGGGTGAAGCACTGCCGAGCTTTATGATAAAATACGCATCCGTTCTTGCCGGGTAACTCCGGTCAACGGCACCGTGCACCACAAGCAGCTTCTGTCCGCGCTCGATTCCGACGAACATACCTGTGTTTTGTGCAGGCGGTACCATGCTCATCGGTGAGTAATCCTCTATCAGCATCGGGCCGTCGAGGGTGTTAAGATAGTAACCGACGCTGATACCGAGCTTATTGAAGAAAAAAACCGTATAAATAAGCGCCAGCACCGCAGCTATAACAAGTCCGACTGCGACCATGCGATTCTTCATTCTTATACGGATTTTCATAATGATCTCCTTAATATAACTATCACTCAAAAGCTCCGATATGCTTACTGCAACGGGACTTTTTTATTTTGTAACCGTAACCTCACCTACTGCGTAGTACCCGAGTGCCGCGATGACGTCACCGTCAATAACCTCGCCGCAGACCGCAATCGGTATCGCAGGAGGACAGGAAATTTGGGCGCTTGCAAGTATACGTCCGTGTGCGTCCTCGATCTTAACGCTTTCACATGGCGAAAAGGTCGCTTCCCTCGGTGTCATTGCACGTGACGGTCTGCCGAGCTTTGGCGGTAATGTAACGATCGCCGCTCGTGGCTTCAGTGACGTTAACACCCGTAAAGCATCGGCAAGCACACGCTCACCCTGCTCGGGTGTCGGCATCATGACCGTGTAATCGGGATCGGAAAATTCACACACGATACCGTTTTCTGCGAGTATATCGGCAAGCTCACATCCCGTATAACCGAAGAATTTCGGAGCAAGCGTCAATTTAAGCGGCTCGTTTCCGATGAGGGTAAAGCCGTGACGGATGAGAGCTGCACGAAGTGTATCAAGCTTTTTTATAAATCCGACAAGACGTTCGCGGTATCCGTCCGAAAGATAACGGTTTGCCGCATCGAGCGACTGTAATATCAGATATGACGGACTCGTTGAAGCAAAAAGCGACATTGCATATTCGGCACGTTCTGCAAGCATTGCCGGTGCAGTTTTGGAAATCTGCAGATAACCACCGCCGGTGAGAACGGGTAAAGTCTTATGCGCGGAATCGGCAGACATATCTGCGCCGAGCATTATCGGATGCATGGATTCGGGCAGGAAACCAAGATACGCACCGTGTGCATTGTCAACAAGGAGCAGCATACCGCGTTTATGGCAAACCTCGGCGATACCTTTGATGGAAACGATATTCCCAAGATAATCGGGAGAGGTTATATAAAGCGCAGTCGGCTTCACCGTCATTTCGTCAAGTGCCGCAGCGAGTGAATCGGCGGTAATATCGCAGGAAATGAGACTGCCGTCCGTCGAATATATCCACTCCACTTCAAAATCGAGCAGTGCCGCGGTGCTGACAAACACCTTATGTGCATTACGTCCTGCCGCGATGATGGGGCGTTTACCCATTTCACGTGCGTGCATCACTGCAAGACAGAGCATTGCGCGAATCGACAGTGACGAGCCCTCGGCGGAATAGACAGTGCGTGCCGTTCCAAACAAGGCTTCGGCGTTTTTTTCGCTCTCGCGTATGATTCCGTTTGATGAGTAAAGCACGTCAGCACCGTCGATCTCGGTTATGTCGCGCTCCTCGATTCCGAGCATATTTATGCCCTTGTGTCCCGGCATATGGAGTCTTGCCGCGCCGCTTTTTATGTAGCGTTCAACAAAATCGCAGATCGGCGTTTTCATTATTCTTCAAGTGCCTTTGTCGCTTCGACCATGATAGCACATTCCATTCTCTTGCGGAAGAGCTCACAGCCGTATTTGTATATACCGTTGACCGAGCCGGTTGCGTGGTAAGCGTTCGCCGCACAACCGCCCGAACAGTAAAGCTTCGCCCAGCAATCGTGACATTCGGGACGGGAATAGACGTTACAAGCGGCAAATTCAGCCTGACAAGCGGTATTTGTGACACCACTCCAAACGTCACCGAGCTTAAACTTCTCCTCGCCGACGAACTGATGACAGGGATAAAGATCACCCCACGGAGTAACCGCCATATATTCTGTACCCGAGCCACAGCCGGAAATACGCTTATATATGCAAGGACCGCCCTTGAGATCGATCATATAGTGATAGAACGTGAACGGCTTACCCTCTTTTCTTCTCTCAAGCATCAGCTCGGCAAGCTTTTCATACTGTTCGAGTACGATGGGCAGATCCTCCATCGTAAGTGCAGAAGGATCACTGTCCGCGCAAACGACAGGCTCCATCGAAAGCTCATTGAAGTCGAGATCGAGCATGGTTTTGATATCCTCAAGAAAATCGGGATTTGCGTGCGTGAACGTGCCGCGCATATAGTAATTCTTGCCGCCGCGAGCTTCCACTAACTTTTGGAATTTGGGAACGATTCTCTCCCAGCTTCCTTTACCTGCATAGTCAACGCGGAAACGGTCATGTACTTCACGGCGTCCGTCAAGCGAGAGCACGACATTCGAGCATTCACGGTTTGCAAAGTCGATAACGTCATCGTCGATGAGCAGACCGTTTGTTGTGAGTGTAAAACGGAAATTCTTACCTGCCGCCTTTTCAACCCCACGAGCGTATGCAACGAGCTGTTTCACAACGTCAAAATTCATAAGCGGTTCGCCGCCGAAGAAGTCAACCTCCAAATTATGGCGTGTACCCGAATTGGCAATGAGGAAATCGAGTGCCTGCTTTCCGACCTCATAGCTCATAACGGCACGCTCACCGTGATAGTTACCCTGGCTTGCGAAGCAATACGAGCAGTTAAGATTACAAGTGTGTGCAATGTGCAGGCAGAGCGCCTTGACAACGCCCTTGGAGGTTTCCTTGAGCTTTCCCGCAAGTCCTTCGAAGGTGTCCTCGGCGAAAAGCTGTCCTGCCGCACGAAGCTCCTCGATTTGTTCACAGCATTCATCAAAATCCGATGCAGTGATACCGTGCTTTGCGGTAACCTCGGTTTTGAGTGTCTCTCTGTCAGAGTCCTCGTATTTTTCGATTATATCATAGGCGACCTCGTCAACGATGTGTACCGAGCCGGAATAAACGTCCAGCACGATATTGAGTCCGCCAAGCTTGTAACAATGTGTCATAGAAATCTCCTTATATCGCAAAAAATGCCACCAAAAACGGCAGCATTTTAGTTTTTGCGTGATTATTTCTCGCAGCTCTGATTTGCGATACCGCAGCTTGTTTTGCAAGCGGACTGGCAAGAGGTCTGACATTCGCCGCAGCCGCCGTTTTCTGCGCAAAGGCTCTTTGTTACGAGAGTCTTGATTCTGGAAACCTTAGATTCGCATTTCTGATTTGCGATACCGCAGCTTGTTTTGCAAGCGGACTGGCAGGATGTCTGGCATTCGCCGCAGCCACCGTTTTCAGTGCAGAGGCTCTTGGTATTTAAAGTTGTAATACGCTTCATATTTATATTCTCCTTAAGATAGAATTTTACGTTATTATCTATATTATACCATGCAAATCCCATGATGTCAACGGGAATACGGGATTTTTTTGAAATTATTTATGAATTGGTGGGTTTGGCTTCGCTGAAGTCAGTTTCGCCTCAGGCTAACCTTAGCCTCGCTCGGACTAACCAAAGCCTCGCCCATTGGGAGAGAAAGGTGCAAAAGATTGCTTCGCAACTTTGACGGAGAGGGCAATCTCTCCCCAAAGCAACAAAAGGACACCGCCAAATGACGATGCCCTCGAAAATCACGCTTGTTTTTTATCTCCCTTATCAATATCGTGTCTTATAATACCAATGATGATCGAAACGATACTGAACGATTCACAAAGCACCGCACCGATCGACCATGAAATGATATTATAAACAAGCCACACAGGTGAGCTTATCAGCGAAAAACGTCTGACAGCCTTATCTTCCTTCATATAAAGAGCAAGATGGGATGCGACCATACCGATAACGGGTAATATTTCGATTATAAAATTGATCGGAGTCGGTTCTTTTGCAAAAACCGTGAATGTAAGGGCGTACGCACCGAGATATGCAGCTATGAAGCACGCAAGCCAGATCGGTTTATCCGCATGAAGCTTTTGCTTGTTATAATAAATCAGCGCACGAACTGCCGCGATGAAATTAAGCAGTGCACCCGTTATCGCGCCGAGAAGTAAGAAGCTGACAGCGAAAAGAGTGGTACTGACAAGCTGAACCCCTGCAAAGGTTCTCTGCTTTTTTGCCTGATAGGATAATATCGCTATCACCATCGCGATGATACTGATTATTTGTCCGACTGTTCCCATGTTTACCTCAATTTATTTCGAAAGATACTCATCGATCGCCTTTGCCGCGACCTTGCCTGCACCCATTGCGGAAATTACCGTCGCCGCGCCTGTTACAGCGTCACCGCCTGCATATACGCCCATCTTGGTCGTTGCGCCCGTGGATTCTTCAACGATGATACCGCCACGCTTGTTTGTTTCAAGTCCCTCGGTTGTCGATTTTATAAGCGGATTCGGGGATGTGCCGATAGACATGACAACCGTGTCAACGTCAAGTGTAAACTCGCTTCCCTCGACGGGTATCGGTGAACGACGTCCGCGCTCATCGGGCTCGCCAAGCTCCATTTTTATGCACTTCATACCGATAACCGTGCCGTTTTTCGGATCGCGCTTGTCATCGGGATTGCGATAACCGAGGATTTCAACAGGGCTACCCAGAAGCATAAACTCAACACCCTCCTCGATTGCGTGCTCAACCTCCTCGCGTCTTGCGGGAAGCTCCTCCATCGAACGGCGGTAAACGATATACACCTTTTCCGCACCGAGACGAAGCGCAGTACGTGCCGCATCCATCGCGACGTTTCCACCGCCGACAACAGCAACTCTGCCACCCTTGGATATCGGAGTTACGGGGTTATCGAGATACGCCTTCATAAGGTTGCTTCGGGTTAAATATTCATTAGCCGAGTAAACGCCCTTGAGGCTCTCGCCGGGGATGTTCATAAAGCTCGGAAGTCCTGCGCCCGAACCGATAAACACCGCCTCAAAGCCCATTTCGAAAAGCTCGTCAACAGTAAGCGTCTTGCCGATAACGACGTTGGTTTCGATCGTGACGCCCATCGCTTTTAAGTTGTCAACCTCTTTTTTAACTATTGCCTTTGGCAGACGAAATTCGGGAATACCGTAAACGAGTACACCACCTGCAGTGTGCAGTGCCTCATAGACCGTGACACTGTAGCCTTTTTTCGCAAGATCGCCTGCACAGGTAAGTCCCGACGGGCCCGAACCGACAACGGCAACCTTGTGACCGTTTGTTTCGGGAATATCGGCAACACCATCTGTGTGAGCATTGTGCCAATCGGCAACGAAACGCTCAAGTCTGCCGATTCCGACAGGCTCGCCCTTTATACCGCGAACACACTTCGCCTCACACTGGGTTTCCTGGGGACAAACTCGTCCGCAGACAGCCGGCAGTGAGGACGAGCGGTTGATTACTTGATAAGCACCCTCGAAGTCACATTCCTTGATTTTGGAAATAAACTCGGGGATGTGAATATTTACGGGACAGCCCGTGACACAGGGCATATTTTTACAGTTAAGACAGCGTGCCGCCTCGTCAAGGGCAGTCGCTTCGTCATAACCGAGTGCAACCTCATCAAAATTGTGAGCGCGAACCTCGGGTGCTTGCGAGGGCATCGCATTCTTTTTCGGTGACATATTTGGCATTGTTATTTCTCCATTTCTTCCTTATACGGTGAGTCAAACGCTCTTTTTAAAGAGGTTACACGTTTCCTCGTGTGCGTGACGCTCGAAATCACGGAACATCGTACCGCGTTCCATTGCCGAATCGAAATCAACCTCATAGCCGTCAAAATCGGGACCGTCAACGCAGGCGAATTTTGTTTTTCCGCCCACAGTGAGACGACAACCACCGCACATACCGGTACCGTCGATCATGATCGGGTTCATCGAAACAATGCAGGGAATACCCGTCGGACGTGTTGCTTCAACGACGAATTTCATCATAACAAGCGGACCGATGGTGATAACCTTCTCAAAACGCTCACCTGCAGCAAACATTTCGTTAAGCGGCACACAGACGTTACCTTGTCTTGCGTACGAGCCGTCATCGGTCATAACAAAGAGTCTGTCGGAAGCGGCACTGAACTCGTCCTCCAAAATAAGCAGATCCTTTGAACGGAAGCCGATTACGGATGTTACCTCACAGCCCATTTCGTGAAGCGCTTCGGCGATGGGAAGTGCGATTGCACAACCGACACCTCCGCCGACGATGCAGACCTTTTTAAGTCCGTCAAGCTCGGTTGCAGTACCGAGAGGGCCGACGAAATCCTGTATACTGTCGCCGACCTCTTTACGGTTAAGCTTTTCGGTCGTTGCGCCGACTATCTGGAAGATGATGCGAACGGTTCCTGCCTCGCGGTCATAGCCTGCGATGGTTAAGGGAATACGCTCGCCGTCCTCGTCAACTCGCAGGATGATAAATTGTCCGGGCTTCGCCTTTCTTGCAACAAGCGGAGCTTCAATATCCAGCATTGTGACGGTGGGATTAAGCGATTTTTTATATGTGATACGATACATTGTTTTCTCCTTGAAATTTCATTTCTTTTCCTATATACATATATTATATCACATTTACAGCTTTATTTGCAATAGGCTTGGTGTAATGATTTTGACGATTTTTTGTTTTATAACAGCTATAATGCGTACAAATATGACATTTTGCGTGTTCATTTTCACACTTTTTTACATTACCACTCCGCGGCATCGAAAACGCGCATTACACGCTTGAGCGTATCCTCAAACTGTTCGGGAGTGAGCGATTGCGGACCGTCACAAAGTGCACGTGCAGGATCGTTGTGCACCTCGATCATAACGCCCTCTGCACCGCACGCCGCCGCAGACATTGCCATCGGAAGCACAAGCTTTGCCGAACCGCAGGCATGACTCGGGTCAACGATAACGGGAAGATGCGAAAGCTCATGCAGTACGGGGACAGCCGAAATGTCAAGCGTATTGCGTGTCGCGGTTTCAAAGGTGCGTATACCGCGCTCACAGAGGATGACATTCTCGTTTCCGCCTGCCATGATGTATTCGGCGCTCATGAGAAGCTCCTGTATCGTATTGGCAAGACCGCGCTTTAAGAGGATCGCCTTATTTGAGTGACCGAGTTCCTTAAGAAGCTCGAAGTTCTGCATATTTCTTGCGCCAACCTGGATGACGTCAACATCGGCAAAAAGATCGAGATGTGAAGCGTCCATGATCTCGGTTACGATCGGCAGACCTGTCGCCTTTTTCGCTTCGAGAAGGAGCTTGATTCCGTCGTTTCTGAGTCCCTGGAAAGCGTAAGGAGAGGTTCTCGGCTTGAATGCACCACCGCGAAGAAGCTGTGCGCCCGCTTTTTTAACCGCCTCGGCAACCTCGATTATCTGTTCCTCGCTCTCAATTGAGCACGGGCCTGCAATGAAACAGAAGCCCTCGCCGATCTTGACGTCCCCGTTCGCACTCGGGATAGTTACAACCGTGTCATCGGGATGGAACTTACGGTTCGCGTTCTTGTAAGGCTCACTGATGCGCTTTACCGTTTCAACAATATCAAGTCCCGAGATCGTGTCAATATCGATCCTGCTTGTATCGCCGACGAGACCGAGCACCGTCTGAAAATGTCCGCGGCTCTCGTGAACCATGACGTCCTGCGATTTTAAGAAGTCGATAAGCTTTGTGAGTCTTTCTTCGTTTGCTCCGTTTTTGATTACTACTACCATTTTTTGTATCTCCTTTTAAATTATATTTTATAAAATAAAAACCCCGCAGTGATTTTTCACTACGGAGCGAATTTATGTTGTCGGGATTTTATTTCTCGGTAACAACCTCGTTTTCGCAGCAAAAATCACTATTACTTTTTTCGGTAAAATAGTAATAGTAATAATATGTGGTTGCGAAATTACGGATCGTCATGATAAAATTCCTCTTTGTCGAATTTACTTTATTTTATTATATCACTAAAGTCTTTCACTGTCAAGTGTTAATTTTAGCCAAAAACACTCACCGTATTGGTCTCACTCAACGTCAAGATGCTCAAGTCCCGAGATAACGTCACGCAGCTCCTCAAGGTACATATGGTCAAGCTCGGAAAGACGGTACGAGCGTCCGTAAACGATCATGTCCTTATAATTATAGTCCGCATCGGAAACGCTTCTCTGAACAAGACCGTAACGGTCGAGTATCTTCTGGGGGATCGGAGACACCCACATGAACGATTCGGGAATGTTCGATAAAAGCTCCATCTGACTTCCGCGCTCGAAAACGTAGATCTTCTTGTTTGAGTTTTCGATGTTCTCCATACGCTTGGCTTCAACCGTCGGAAGCGTCGGAACGGTGTTGTCGCTATGCAGTATCTCAATGCAGTCGGCGAAATCGGCGCAGGTCAGAACAGGCTTTTTCGCAAGGGGGTTGTCCTTCGACATGACCGCAATGTAACGGAACTGCCACAAAAGCTCGGCTCTTAACTCCTTTTCGCGAAGCAGACGGGTGAAATACTGCTCGAAAACGTCACGGAAGCGTATTATCGCGAGGTTATAGTTTGACTGCACGATATTTGATATCGCCTCGACGGAATTGGTTTCCTTATAGTAAATCTCGATCTCCTTGTCGCGGTCAAGACGCTTAACAAAATTTGTGAAGCCGTACGCCATATAGCTTCCGCGAGGGATAGATATGCTGAAGGACTGCTTTTCGCTCGGATGGCTGTTGTATATTGATTCAAGCTCGTCGATCTGAACGAGAATACGCTTGGCGTAAACGAGAAATTCCTCGCCCTTTTCCGTCGGAACGATACCCTTTGAGGTGCGCTTAAAGAGAGTCACGCCGAGATTTTCCTCAAGCTCACGAATTGCCTTGCTGAGGTTCGGCTGTCCCATAAAGAGATTTTCCGCGGCACGTGTGATCGAGCCTGTTTTTGCAACCTCAACGGCATATTTGAGATGCATTATGTTCATTGAAGGTCTCCTTATTTGTCGAAATATTCTTTAATGGCATCGATTATATAAAGTGACGCCTTTCCGTCTCCGTACGGGTTCTTCGCCGATGCCATGCGGTCAAATTCCGCACGGTCACAGATCAGTGTTTCCGCTTCACGAATGATACGCTCGGTGTCTGTTCCGATAACCTTGACTGTACCTGCCTCTGCCGCCTCGGGACGTTCGGTTTCGGTACGCAGAACGAGTACCGGCTTGCCAAACGAGGGAGCTTCCTCCTGTATTCCGCCCGAATCGGAGAGGATAAAGTACGATTTCGAGAGAAGATTATGCATATCGGCAACGTCCACAGGCTCGGTCAGCGTTATTCTCGGGTGGTTATCGAGCAGAGGGAAAACGACGTTTCTAACGGCAGGACTCAGGTGTACGGGATAAACGAAACGCAGCTCGGGATGATTTTCCGAAAGCTTAAGTATCGCACGGCAGATGTTTTCGATGCCGCCGTTCTGATTCTCGCGTCTGTGCGCCGTAACGGTGATGACCTTTTCGTTTTCAAAATCGATGGAACGGAGCTTTTCGTCGTTGAAGATATAGTCGGGCGTAACGGTATACTTGAAAGCATCAAGCGCAGTGTTGCCCGTGACGTAGACGTTTTCGGTGACGTTCTCCTTTGCAAGCTGGGAACGGTTAAGCTCGGTCGGCGCGAAATGGAGAGTTGCGATCTTGGTCGTAAGATTGCGGTTGATCTCCTCGGGGAAGGGAGAGTAACGGTCATAGGTGCGAAGTCCGGCTTCAACGTGACCGACGGGTATCTGTGCATAAAACGCCGCAAGTGCTGCCGCAAAGCTGGTCGTTGTATCACCGTGAACGAGTACGATATCCGGCTTTGACTCGGCAAGCACGCCCTCAAGTCCCGTGATAACATCGGCAGTGATACCGGTGAGCGTCTGTCCGCGCTTCATGATGTTGAGGTCATAATCGGGCTTGACACCGAAAAATTCAAGTGCACTGTCGAGCATTTCACGGTGCTGTGCGGTAACGCAGACGATACTTTCGATCCTCTCGTCCGCCTCAAGTGCTTTTACAAGCGGACACATTTTTATCGCTTCCGGACGTGTTCCGAAAACAGACATTACCTTTATCATAACGATTCTCCTTTTTCATCCCGTTTTCTCTGAAGCTCCTCCATAACATCGGCAAAAGCGATACGGAAAAGCTCCTCGGCGCGCTCAACTCTACCACAGAGATCAAGATAAGCAAACAGTGCTTCCATGCCCGTGGCACGACGATATTCACGTGCAGACGCGCTTTTTGGTATAGAGATACCGTTAGCGTTACGTCCGCGTTTGTAGATATATTCTTCTTCCTCTGTGAGATACGGAGTCAGCTTGTCCATACCGGCACTCTGCGCAGTTGCACGTACAAAATTCAGTGCTAAATGCGAAAGCTCACCGCCATCAGCAATACCGAGCGAAACCAGATATCGACGGACGATCACCTCAAAAACGGCATCACCGAGATAAGCAAGCGTCGCACCGCTTAAGGAATTTGCAAATTTATTATCCATCTGTTGTCACTTTCGTGTAAATTTTATAGTTACATATAGTATACCATATATTTCCGCGTTTATCAAGAGCAAAGCAGAAATTTGGGAGTGTGTCCGATCATTCCTCGCTGTCCTCGGCACGAAAGCTCGCAAGCGGATTGGCGGCGATCGCACGCTTCATATTTTCATCGCTGACGTGAGTGTATATCTGCGTGGTGTTAAGCTGCTCGTGACCGAGTATATCCTTGAGCACGCGGACGTCCACGTTGCCCGACTGATACATCAGCGTTGCCGCAGTGTGACGGAGCTTATGCGTTGAACAGCCCTTGTTTTCAAGTCCTGCCGCCTTCAGATATTTATAAACGAGCCACTGCACCGTTTTATTGCTGATACGGCTGTGACGGGACGAGAGAAAGAGTGCATTTTTATCCTTCATCTGAACCTCGTCTGCATTTCGTATTGGCAGATAAGCACGCAGAGCCGCACGGCAGGCATCGTTTAAATAAATGAGACGCTCCTTTGCGCCTTTTCCAAGCACACGCAGAGATTCCATATCACGGTCGATATCGGAAAGATTTATGCCGACAAGCTCGGAAAGTCGCATTCCGCAGTTTAAAAACAGCACGATAATGGCATAGTCACGTTCCCTTGTTTTTGAGAGCTCATCCTCGCGTACAGCCCGCAAGAGACGTTCACTTTCGGAAAGACTCAAAAATTTCGGCAGTGTTTTTTTCTTCTGCGGACCTTCGATGTTTTTGGCAGGATCGTTGTCGAGCAGGTGAACGCTGACGGTCAGATATTTATAAAAGCTCTTTATCGCCGAAAGCTTTCTTGCACGTGTGCTCCACTTATTTGAACGGGCGTTTTGCGCAAACGAAAGAAACTCGAATATCTCCTGTGCCGTTATCGAGCCGATAAATTCAAGATCGACACCGGTTATGTCAACGCCGGCAAAATCCTCCTCGCTGACGGTTTCGGGATCGGTGCCGTTCTGCCTTAACATCATATATCTGAAAAATGTACGCAGATCGAGCGCATATTCGTCAACGGTTTTTTGTGAACGCTCCTGTGCCGTTCGTTTATATGTAATGAATCTTTTCACAAGCTCGGGAAGCTCGTCGTAATCAATCAGCTTCTGCATGGTGATCCTCCGTGCGATTTTGTATAATTCAATTATACAGCAATACGGCGAATTTGTCAAGAGAGGGGAAAATCAAGAGTTTTTTGCGGCTATTGGAATCATTTTTACTTGTCCCCGAGCCAACCGATGTGGTACAATATTATTATACTGAGATCAGTATACTTTTATGGAGGAATATATAATGCTTAGAATAGGAATAATCGGCGCAGGTACGATTTCTGTGTCGCACATTACGGCGTACTCTGCCAATCCGGACTGCGAGATTGTGGCTATTGCCGATCTTAACACCGAGCTTGCAGGCAAACGCGCAAAGGATTATAACATCCCGACTGTCGTTTCCGACTATCACGAGATTCTTAACGACAAAACAATTGATGCCGTAAGCGTGGCCGTTCCGACCTTTCTGCATAAGAAAGTGACGATCGAAGCGCTTGAGAGCGGAAAGCACGTTTTTTGCGAGAAGCCGCCGGCGCTTAATGCAGATGAGGTCAAGGTATGTGCCGAAGCATCAAAAAAGAGCGGTAAGCTGCTTATGTACGGCTTTGTCGTCCGTTTCAAGGAGCAGGCACGTTACCTTAAAAAATATATCGATTCCGGCAAGATGGGCAAGATCGTTTCCGTCGAAATCGAGCGCACCTCAAGATGCGGCTATACCGGCGGATGGTTCATGAACAAAGAAAAATCCGGCGGCGGTGTCTTTTTCGACGGTCTCATTCACGAGCTTGACCTTATGATGTACGTAATGGGCTATCCCAAGGTAAGGAGCGTAACGGCGAATGTCAGCTATCTGAACCGTGATCTGCCGCAGAAAATGAAAGGAACGAAATCAAATTGGTATTCGTCCGACACAGTTCAGCATGAGAACACAACCGAAACCGCGGTGAATGCATATATCATGCTCGAAAACGGTGTCAGCATCATCGCAAAGGCAGGACACGTGGTTATAGCACCGCAAACAGGTACATTTGCGCAGATATGCGGCGAGAAGGCAGGCGTGAGATTCAACACCTTCGGCAATGTCGAGATCGTTGAGGTTGGCGATGACAATTATCTGTATGAGGTTACGCCCGTTATCGAAGGCGGAGGAATGTACAATGCGGAGATCGATCACTTCGTTGACTGTATTTTAAACGGCACCGAGTGTATCTGTAAGCCCGAACAGGCAGCTGCGCTCATGGAGATCGTGGATGCGGCTTACAAATCCGGCGAGACCGGTAAAACGGTTTATTTTGAATAGACATAACACGGACTCTCACTTACGGGTGAGGGTTCTTTTTTGCCCTCGCAGACATAAAAAAACAACCGCCTCGCCGACTGAACGGTGAAGCGGTATATTGATTATTTAGCGTAATCGATGGCGCGGCTTTCGCGGATCATATGAACCTTGATCTGACCGGGATACTGCAGCTCGCTTTCGATCTTCTGAACGATCTCGCGTGCAATAACCACCATCTGCTCGTCGTTAACCTCCTCGGGCTTGACAGCGATACGGATCTCGCGTCCTGCCTGGATTGCGTACGACTTGTCCACACCGGGGAAGCTGTAAGTAATTTCTTCAAGCTTCTGGAGACGCTTGATGTAGTTTTCAAGATCCTCGCGTCTTGCGCCGGGACGTGCTGCCGAGATGGCATCTGCCGCCTGAACGATGATCGCAGTGATGGTCTGCGGTTCAACGTCATTGTGATGCGCTTCGATTGCGTGGATAACGTCCTTGTTTTCCTTGAACTTCTTAACTATGTCAACACCGAGCTGTACGTGTGAGCCCTCGATCTCCTGGGTGAGAGCCTTACCGATATCGTGAAGCAGACCTGCACGCTTTGCGAGAGTGCTGTCAACTCCAAGCTCGTCTGCGATCATGCCGGAAAGGGTTGCAACCTCAATCGAATGATCGAGCACGTTCTGACCGTAACTGGTACGGAAGCGCAAACGTCCGAGCAGCTTGATAAGCTCGAGACTGAGACCGTGAATACCTGTATCGTAAGTAGCACGCTCACCTGCCTGCTTGATCATTGCGTCAACGTCACGCTTTGCCTTTTCAACCATCTCCTCAATACGTGCGGGATGGATACGTCCGTCTGCGATAAGCTTTTCGAGTGCGATTCTTGCAACCTCGCGGCGTACCGGATCGAAGCTCGAAAGGGTGATTGCTTCGGGAGTGTCGTCAATAATAAGGTCAACGCCGGTCATCGCTTCGATTGCGTGAATGTTACGTCCCTCGCGTCCGATGATGCGTCCCTTCATTTCGTCGTTAGGCAGTGCAACAACGGAAACGGTGGTCTCCGTAACAGTTTCGGATGCACAACGCTGGATTGCGAGAGAGAGAATATTCTTCGCCTTCTGGTCTGCCTCCTCTTTGAACTGTGCCTCGTATTCGATGAGCTTCTGCGCAGTTTCGTGCTTCACCTCGTCGTCGATCTTTGCAACGATCTGTGCCTTTGCTTCCTCTGCAGTGAGACCTGCAACCTTTTCGAGAGTTGCGAGCTGTTTTGCCTTGATCTCCTCAATTTCGGCGCGGACATCGTCTGCTTCCTTGAGCTTTTTGTTAAGCTGTTCTTCCTTTGATTCGAGCGTTTCGAGCTTGTGCTCAACCTGCTCTTCCTTCTTTGAAACGCGGCTTTCCATCTTGGAAAGTTCACTTCTGCGCTCTTTGATCTCGCGTTCAGCGTCGTTTCTCTGACGCAGGATTTCTTCCTTTGCTTCGATCAGCGCTTCCTTTTTCTTGCTTTCGGCGGTACGTTCACCGTCCTCGATAATCTTACGTGCCTGTTCCTCTGCGGAGCCGATCTCAGCTTCGCCGACCTTTTTTCTGTATGTTATACCGAAAAACACACCGAGCGGCAGTGCCACTATAGCGGTGATAATAACACTAAGTATTACTTCTAACAATGTGCAGAACACCTCCTTGTTGGTTAGTTTTGATTAATTATTTAATGCTTTTTATAAATGCAATTATTTCAACACCGTGCGCGCCATCCATCACAAGGCACACTTACGGCAGTATATATATTAATTACACATACTTATATTTTATACAAAAATCAAGCTTCTGTCAAGGGGGAAAAGCACAAAAATATTTAATTTTATTAAAAAAATGACACATGAGCGCGAGAATTTACAGAATCGCAACAGTTTTCGGGGGTGTTCACAAAGTGTAAATATCTTGACTTTTTGGGGAAGCTGTGTTATAATAAAGTCTGCGACCGGATCGGGCGATCGCGCGGTATGTTGCCGAAAGGTATTACCGTGAGGAAAGTCCGGGCTTCAAAGGGCAGGATAACGGATAACGTCCGCCGAGGGTGACCTCCGGGAAAGTGCAACAGAAATAAACCGCCGTCCATATCGGGCGGTAAGGATGGAAACGCGAGGTAAGAGCTCACGAGTTCCTATGGTAACATAGGTCCGCTGTAAACCCTATCCGAAGCAACACCGTATGTGGGATCCGTGTTCGCACGGCTGTCTGCCCGGCAGAGCTCACAGGTGGCACGCAGTTTTCTGCGGAGCGTTACGGAGACGTCACGCAAAGATAGATGATCGCCACGACAGAACCCGGCTTACAGATCAGGTCGCATTATTATAAACGAAAACGCCTTGCCAATATCGGTAGGGCGTTTTTTGTTACGCCTACCACCTTCTAACTTCAGCCGCGTCAGCGGCGTTCCTGCCGCCAAAGAAACAATGAAGCACATGAGCCGCCCTCGTAAGGTGGCGGCGGACGAACGGTTATCGCGGACAAAGCGAATCCGGAGCCGCAGGCGGAGTTGAGCGTGGCTCGAGCGCAAGCAAAGGAAAGAGGGAGAGCTCGAGAGGGAAGAAAACCTTCGCGCCAGCGTTGGTTGTCGTCCCTCTCGAATGATACGATGCTCGAAGCAGTACACTTTGGGAAATTGCTTTCTTCGCTTTTGGGCGAAAAGTAACTTTTATCCCTGCAATACAAAGATACATTAAATCTCTTTGTGTTGTGCTTCGAACTTCGCGTAATTCGAGGGACATAAGAACCAGCTCGCCGCAGGTTCCTATTTCCCTCGAGCTCCCTTTTGCACCTCCTTGGCTGGTGCTCGATTTGCGCTCAGTTCGCAGGCTCACAATTCGCTTTGTCAGCGATAACCGTTCGTCCGCCGCCAGTTACATCGGCGGCTCAGTGGCTTCATTGCTTCTTCGGCGGTAGGGACGCCGCTGACGCGGCTGAAGTTAGTTGAGGCGGCAAAAAAGGGAGCGGTTCAATTGCTCCCTCTCTTTTATTCATCTATGCGAATGTGATAGGTGTTGAGCGTCTCAAACGCTTCGTCGCAGAGCGCATTAAAATCAAGCTTCGCTTCCTCGGCGAGAACGTTTTCAAGCTCCGGACGGGTTTTCGGATGACGCGGCGTGAATACCGTACAGCAGTCTTCATACGGCAGGATCGACGTTTCAAATGTGTCGATCTTTCTCGCGATTGTGATGATCTCCTCTTTGTCAAGTCCGATGCAGGGACGGTAAACGGGGATGTTTACGGCGTTATCGGTCACTTCTATCGCTTTCATCGTCTGCGATGCAACCTGCGCGAGACTTTCGCCTGTGATAAGTGCGTGACAGTGATTGCGTCTTGCAACACGCTCGGCAAGTGTCATCATGTAACGGCGAAGCAGGAGCGTGAAATAATCCTCGTTGCAGGCACGACGAAGCTCCTCCTGAATGTGTGTCAGCGAGATAACGTGCACCTTTATGTGGGTTGTGTATTCGCAGAGTAAACGTGCAAGCTCGAGCACCTTTTCCTTGGCACGCTCCGAGGTGTAAGGGAAGCTTTCGAAGTGGAGTGCTTCAAGCGTTACACCACGTTTTGCAATCATGTAACCGGCGACGGGACTGTCGATACCGCCCGAGAGCAGTAAAAGTCCCTTTCCGCTTGAACCGAGCGGCATACCTCCTGCACCCTTGACACCGCCTGCATGGATATATGCACCACGTTCGCGAATCTCAACACGCACGGTCACCTCAGGCTCGTGTACGTCCACGCGAAGGTACGGACACGCTTCCAGTACCGCACCGCCAACCTCACGCATAAGCTCCGGAGACTTCATCGGGAAAGCCTTATCCGAACGTCTTGCGTCCGCCTTGAAGGTCTTTACGCCGCGAAGAAACTGCGGAAGATATTCCTTTGCCGCCGCCTTGATAGCGTCAAGATTCTTTTCGACCATAACCGCACGGTCAATAGAAACGATACCGAACACCTTTTTTGCATATTCAAGTGCAAGCTCGATGTCACACATATCGTCCTTCGGCTCGATGTAGATCGTACTCTGTGCATAGGAAATATCAAAATCACCTGCACGGCTTACACGTGTGCGAAGCTCCTTGATAAGCAGATTTTCAAAATATGAACGGTTCGCGCCCTTTAAAATAAGCTCGCCGTATTTACAGAGAAGTACCTCTTTCATTGCTGTTATCCTTTTCGGTTTATAATGTTTACCGCCTCAAGAAGAAGCGGCGTTTTGTCGTTTTGTAGAGTGCCGTCAATGACTTTTTCAAGCAGCCCACTCAGTATCATGCCGATCTCACGTCCCTTTGCGCCCAGCGACACAAGCTCATCGCCACCGATTTTTAACTGTGCAAGCGAAACGCATTCGTCGCGCTCGATTATCCCCGAGAGCAGGTCGGTCAAGACAGAACTCATCTCGCCGCGTGCGATACCAAGCTTTATCACGTCCTCTGCCGCACCGTAACCGATGTCACGGCAAAGTCGCTTTACGTCAGCCGCAGTTGAAATGTTACCGTGCAGATGCGTCACAATTGCCGTACAGAGTGAAACTGTCGCACTGTCAAATCGGAGTGAACGAAGGCTCTCATGAACGTCAGACGGTTCACAGTCGGCAAAAATCGCCGCAAGTCCGAGCGGTGTTGATGCAGGGAAAAGATTATCGAGAGATGTGCAGATCTTATCAAGTCCGGCGAAATTGACACCGGGCAAAATTCCTTTTATTATCGGCAAAAAATCACGAATGACACGTGACGCTCCCTTGCCGCAAACAAGCCGTGACAGCTCCGACGCAATACGTTCACGTGACACGTGTGCGAGGAGTCCCGATAGTAGGATTGCCGCCTTTGCGGTGACGTCCTCGATCATAAAATCAAGCGTCGCCGAGAAACGAAGCGCACGAAGAATCCGCAGTGCATCCTCACGAAAACGCTCATGCGGATCACCGACACAGCGAATGATACCGTTTTCAAGATCGCAGACACCGCCGTAAAGATCGACAAGTCCGCGCTCGGGTGAATACGCCATTGCGTTGACGGTGAAATCACGCCTTGCGAGGTCTGCGTGAAGCTTGTCCGTAAACTCAACGCTGTCAGGATGGCGGCTGTCGGAATACTCACCGTCGATGCGGTAAGTGGTAACCTCGATCGGCACACCGCCGTGTACGACCGTTACAGTTCCGTGAGTAATGCCCGTCGGGATCGCCTTGAATGAGTCGAGTGCCGAGAAAATCTCAAGCGTTTGCTCCGGCAGTGCAGATGTTGTAACATCCCAGTCGTTCGGCTCTTTTTTAAGTAGTGTATCGCGCACACATCCGCCGACAATATAAGCTTCAAAGCCTCTTTTTTCAAGCTCGGCAATGACCTTTTCGGCAGATGCGGGAATTTTGAATTTCATCAGACAAGTGCCGGTTCTTTGTCGGCAATTTTAGTTTTTTCGGGAGCTTTTTCTTCCTTTGCCGCCAGGTTTTCGCGTGCAACCGAGAGCATCAGCTTGATACGGTTTTCCTGGTTTACGCGAGTCGCACCGGGATCGTAGTCGATCGGAACGATGTTTGATTCGGGATGAAGCTCGCGCAGTCTTCTTATCATGCCCTTACCGACGATATGGTTCGGCAGGCAACCGAACGGCTGTGCACAGACAATGTTACCGTAACCGCCCTCGATAAGCTCAAGCATTTCGGCAGTCAGCAGCCAACCCTCGCCCATTTTTGAGCCGTAGCCGACAACGCCGTTTACAAGTGACTTAAGGTGATCGTAAGCGGTCGGTGCCTTGAAGATACCCTGTTCATTTATTATGTCTATCATGAATTTTTCCATGCCTGCAAGGTAATCGAAAAGTATCTTGCAGACGGCAAATTTCGCCTTGCTTCCGCCGTAAAGCTTGATATCCTCCATGCGGTTATCAACCTTGAAAAGGATAAAGCTCATAAGTCCCGGAACCATGACTTCACAGCCCTCGGACGCTAAAAATTCCTCAAGATGATTGTTAGCAAGCGACGAGAATTTTACGTAGATCTCGCCAACGATACCAACCTTAACACGCTCACGTGTGCGATCCACCGGAATCTTCGCAAAATCATCGGCGATCTTCTGCATATACGAGCGCATAACACCCTTTGCAAAGCCCTTTCCGTTTGCAAATTCCGCCGTGAGAGTGTCTGCCCAGCGGTCAACAAGCTTATCGGTTGCGCCGTTCACGGTTTCATATGGACGAACCTGATTTGCAAGCAGCATAAGAAGGTCACCGTAAGCCATTGCCGCGATAAGACGACGGATGAGACCTAAAGAGAGTGTGAAACCGCTGTTTTTCTCGAGTCCCGATATGTTGAGCGAGATGACGGGAATGTGACCGAGTCCCGCATTTTTGAGTGCTTTTCTAAGCAGGTGGATATAGTTTGAAGCACGACATCCGCCGCCCGTTTGCGTGATGATAAGCGCAACCTTGTTAAGGTCATATTTGCCGCTCATCAGCGCATCTATCATCTGTCCGATAACGAGAAGCGCCGGATAACACGTGTCATTGTGGACATATTTCAGTCCCGTTTCAACAACACTTCGTCCATCATTACGAAGCAGCTCAACCTTGTAGCCCTCGTTTTTGAAAACGCGCATGAGCAGCTTGAAATGTGTTCCGAGCATATTCGGCACAAGGATCGTATAATCCTTTTTCATCTCTTTTGTAAATTCTATTCGTTCCATATATGTTCATCCTTTCGGGATATTGGAAATGGTGGCGTAAAAGGGAGGACGGTCGCTTTTTTTGTGGCATTCGCGAAATTTGAAGCGGCATTGCCCTCATCCGACTCGCTTCGCTCGCCACCTTCCCCCAGGGGAAGGCTTTAGGTTAGATGGAGCCGCGAAACGAAAGAAAAAGCGCAGTCGAGCTAAAGAAGCAATGAAGCCACTGAGCCGCCGACGCAGCTGGCGGCGGAGAAACGGTCACAGCTAACAAAGCGAATCCGGAGCCGCAAGGCGGAGTTGAGCGCAAACCGAGCGCAAACCAAGGAGGTCGGGGGAGTCCGAGGGGGTTAGGAACCTGCGGTTTGAGCTGGTTCCTGATCCCCTCGAGTTACGCGAAATTCGAAGCACATCACTTCGAATCTCATTTATCTTTTCTCGCGTTCCTTCGCTTCGCAAGCGGCAAAAAGACTGCGAAGTCTTATCTTAACCGCACCGAGATTGGTAATCTCATCAATCTTGATCTGCGTGTAAATCTTGCCTGCGCCCTCGAGAATAGAGCGCACCTCATCCGTCGTGATCGCGTCAACGCCGCAGCCGAACGAAACAAGCTGAACAAGGTTCATATCTGCCTTGTCGCCAATATATTTCGCCGCCGCATAAAGACGCGAATGATACGTCCACTGGTTAAGTACACCAACGGGGAATTTCTCCACATGATGGCTGACTGCATCCTCGGTTACAACAACCGCACCGCATTCACAGATAAGGCGGTCAATACCGTGATTTATCTCGGGATCAACGTGATACGGTCTGCCCGAAAGCACGATGATCGGCATATTCTTCTCGCGTGCGATCTTAATAAATTCCTCACCCTTTTCACGTACCTTGGAGAGGAACATATCTCTCTCGGCATAAGCCGCCTTGCAAGCCGCCGCAACGTCCTTTTTGTCGAGTCCGTCAAAATATTTCGAAAGGATCTCGTATATCTTGACCGAGAAATCCTTCGGGCGGTGAACACCGATGTAATCCTGTATAAACTTGGTCGAACGCACACGCGGTACATTCGCACCGATAACCTCGGGATAGTACGCAACGACGGGACAGTTGTAATGATTGTCGCCGAGCTTTTCGTTGAAGTTGTAGGTCATGCAGGGATAGAATATCGCGTCAACACCGTCATCAATGAGAGCCTCAATGTGACCGTGTAAAATCTTCGCAGGGAAGCATACCGTGTCGGACGGGATCGTCTGCTGACCTTTTAAGTAAAGCTTGCGGTCGGAGCGCGGACTTAACACCACCTCAAAGCCGAGACGGGTGAAAAATGCGTGCCAGAACGGGAGCATCTCGTACATATTGAGTCCCATCGGCAGACCGATTCGTGCACGGGGTGAATCGGGTTTTGTGTTGTATGAATTAAGTAACTCGAGCTTGTATTCGTAAAGATCGTAATATTCGAGCGCACCGCCTCTCGCTGTGGGACGTTCGCAACGGTTTCCGCCGATGAATTTACGTCCGCCGTCAAAGGTGTTAACGGTGAGTCGGCAGTGGTTTTCACAGAGGCCGCAGGTCGTAACCTTAACATCATGCTTGAAATTCGCAAGCTTGTCTGCACCGAGAAGTGTAGTCGAACCCGCAGAGCAGTCACGTGCATATATCGCCGCACCGTAAGCGCCCATGAGTCCTGCAATGTTGGGACGGACAACGTTACGTCCGATCTCCTGTTCAAACGCACGGAGCACCGCATCGTTAAGGAAAGTACCGCCCTGAACGACGATGTTCTCACCGAGCGAATCCGCACCCGATGCACGAATGACCTTGTAAAGCGCATTCTTGACAACGGTAATCGAAAGTCCGGCAGAAATATTGTCAACCGTCGCACCGTCCTTCTGCGCCTGCTTAACGGATGAGTTCATGAATACCGTACAGCGTGAACCGAGGTCAACGGGAGCCTTCGCGAAAAGTCCCTCTTTTGCGAAATCGGCAATATCAACGCCGAGCGCACCTGCGAACGTCTGCAGGAACGAGCCGCATCCCGATGAACAAGCCTCGTTTAAGAAGATGTTGTCGATCGCGCCGTTTCTTATCTTGAAGCACTTTATGTCCTGACCGCCGATATCTATGATGAAATCAACGCCCGGCATGAATTTTTTCGCCGCAAAGAAGTGTGCCATTGTTTCAACGATACCGAAATCAACCGCGAACGCATTCTTAACGATCTCCTCGCCGTAACCGGTAACCGCCGAGCCGACAAGCTTTATCTCGGGATACTTCGCATAAAAATCCATGAGAAATTCGCGTATGATCGGAACGGGATTGCCGTTGTTGGGACGGTAAAGTGAGCAGAGAATATCTCCCTCACTGCTCATTGCAACGACCTTTACCGTGGTCGAGCCTGCGTCGATGCCTATGTATGCGTCACCCTTGTAAGCCTCGGGAGAGATGTATTCAACCTTATCTGCCGCGTGACGTGCCGAAAATTCGTCATATTCGGACTGTTCCTTGAAAAGCGGAGGACAGGAGAGGTAACGTCCCTCTGTTTTATAACCGGAGATGCGTTCGATTGCCTCGGCAAGAGTGGCACTGTCGCTTGCAAGTTCCGAACCGTAAGCAGCACCCATTGCAACGAAATAGAGTGAATTATCGGGACAGATGCCCGTAAGTCCGAGCGATTTGTCGAAAGCGTTACGAAGCCCGTCCATGAACGTCAGCGGACCACCGAGGTAAACGACGTTGCCCTCAATGGGACGTCCCTGTGCAAGACCTGCGATGGTCTGATTGACAACCGCCATGAAGATACTCGCGGCAATATCCTCTTTTTTCGCGCCCTGATTGATAAGCGGCTGAATGTCACTTTTCGCAAAAACTCCGCAGCGTGACGCGATGGTGTAAATTTTCTCACAGCCGTGTGAAAGCTCGTTAAGCTCGTCGGGAGTGATCGCAAGAAGCGTCGCCATCTGGTCAATGAACGCACCCGTACCGCCTGCACATGAACCGTTCATGCGTACTTCCATAGTACCGTCGAGATAGAGTATCTTCGCATCCTCACCGCCAAGCTCGATAACGACATCGGTTTCGGGAATGAGACGCTTCACGGCAAGACGTGTTGCATAAACCTCCTGAACAAAGCCGATACCGCACGACTCAGCCATACCCATACCTGCCGAGCCGGAGATGGAGATAACCGCATCGGATGCACCTTTCACCTCATCGCGAAGAGTTTTCAGAAGAGCGGCAGTCGCCTCGGTAATCTGAGCGAAGTGACGCTTGTATGATTTATAGACAATGTTGTTTTGGTCGTCGAGGACAACGCATTTAAGAGTCGTTGAACCGACGTCAAGTCCGATTTTCATCAGATTTAATTCTCCTTGTCCGTATAATTTTATATATAAAACTGTCAGCTTAAATCGCAATAATACATTATATTATATCACATAAAATTCATATGTGCAATATACAGAGTGTAAATATTTTTGTTTTCGTCGAAAACGAGCACCCATACACCACTCTAACTTCAGCCGCGTCAGCGGCGTTGCAACAGCAAAAGAAACAATGAAGCCACTGAGCCGCCGATGTAACTGGCGGCGGACGAACGGTCACAGCAAACAAAGCGAATCCGGAGCCGTCAGGCGGAGTTGAGCGCAAATCGAGCGTCCGCAAGGAAGGGTGGGAGAGCTCGAGAGGGATGGAAAACTGCGCAGCTGGTGTCCATCCCTCTCGAATGATACGATGCTCGAAGCAGCGCACTTCGGGGA